>JANMYQ010000226.1:0-18093 GCA_031382215.1 Methylibium sp. | reverse complement strand
GTTTTTAAGACGCCGGCGTCCCACGTCGTCGCCTACGATTTCGCCAACAAGAACAACCTCCTGCGCATGCCCCCCACCGGGGGTTGCCGCGTGCGGGTGGGGCGGGCGCAGCCGCCGCCCGCGGCCGCGCTGGCGCAGCGGCCCGACGGAATCTTCCTCAGCAACGGCCCGGGCGACCCGGAGCCGTGCGACTACGCGATCGCAGCCTCGCGCGAGCTGATCGAGCGCGGCATTCCGACCTTCGGCATCTGCCTGGGCCACCAGATCATGGCGCTGGCCAGCGGCGCCAAGACCTTCAAGATGAAGTTCGGCCACCACGGTGCCAACCACCCGGTGAAAGACCTGGATACCGGGCGTGTCTCGATCACGAGCCAGAACCACGGTTTCGCGGTGGATGAGAAGTCCCTGCCGGGCAACCTGCGGCCGACGCACGTGTCGCTGTTCGACGGCACCCTGCAGGGCCTGGCCCGCACCGACCGCCCGGCGTTCTGCTTCCAGGGCCACCCCGAGGCCTCGCCCGGCCCGCACGACATTGCCTACCTCTTCGACCGATTCACCGCGCTGATGCAGACACACCGGGACCACCATGCCTAAGCGCAGCGACCTCAAGACCATCCTCATCATCGGCGCCGGCCCGATCATCATCGGCCAGGCCTGCGAGTTCGACTACTCCGGCGCACAGGCCTGCAAGGCGCTGCGCGAGGAGGGCTACAAGGTCATCCTCGTAAACAGCAACCCGGCGACGATCATGACCGACCCGGAGATGGCCGACGTGACCTACATCGAGCCCATCACCTGGCAGATCGTCGAGAAGATCATCGCCAAGGAACGGCCCGACGCCGTGTTGCCGACCATGGGCGGCCAGACCGCGCTGAACTGCGCGCTCGACCTGCACAAGCACGGCGTGCTGGCGAAGTACGGCGTCGAGATGATCGGCGCGAACGAGAGGGCGATCGAGAAGGCCGAGGACAGGCTCAAGTTCAAGGATGCGATGACCGGCATCGGCCTGGCATCCGCCAAAAGCGGCATCGCACACTCGATGGAAGACGCGCTGGCGGTGCAAAAGCGCATTCGGGCCGACATCGGTGGCAACGGTTTCCCGATGGTCGTGCGCCCCAGCTTCACCTTGGGCGGCACCGGTGGTGGCATTGCCTACAACCCCGACGAGTTCGAAGAGATCTGCAAGCGCGGGCTCGACCTGTCGCCGACCAAGGAACTGCTGATCGAAGAGAGCCTGATCGGCTGGAAAGAGTTCGAGATGGAGGTGGTGCGCGACAAGGCGGACAACTGCATCATCGTCTGCGCGATCGAGAACCTCGACCCGATGGGCATCCACACCGGCGACTCGATCACCGTGGCGCCGGCCCAGACCCTGACCGACAAGGAATACCAGCTGCTGCGCAACGCATCAATAGCGATCCTGCGCGAGATCGGCGTGGACACGGGCGGCTCCAACGTGCAGTTCTCCATCAACCCGAAAGACGGGCGCATGGTGGTGATCGAGATGAACCCGCGCGTGTCGCGCTCGTCGGCGCTGGCGTCCAAGGCCACCGGCTTCCCGATCGCCAAGGTGGCTGCCAAGCTGGCGGTCGGCTACACCTTGGACGAGTTGCGCAACGACATCACTGGCGGCGCCACGCCGGCGAGTTTCGAGCCGAGCATCGACTACGTGGTGACGAAGATCCCGCGCTTCGCGTTCGAAAAATTCCCGGCCGCCGACTCGCGCCTGACGACGCAGATGAAATCAGTCGGCGAGGTAATGGCCATCGGCCGCACCTTCCAGGAGAGTTTCCAGAAGGCGCTGCGCGGGCTGGAGACCGGCATCGACGGCTTAAGCGAACGCAGCAGCGACCGCGAGGAGATCGTGCAGGAGATTGGCGAGGCCGGGCCCGAGCGCATCCTCTATGTGGCCGACGCGTTCCGCATCGGCCTGAGCCTGCAGGAAGTGTTCGAAGAGACCGCCATCGACCCGTGGTTCCTGGCGCAGATCGAACAACTCGTGCAGACCGAGCAGGCGCTCGCCGGCCGCGCGCTGTCCAGCCTGTCGGCCGAAGAACTGCGCTTCCTGAAGCAGAAGGGCTTCTCCGACCGCCGCCTGGGCAAGCTGATGGCGACGAACCAGCACGAGGTGCGCCAGTTGCGCCACCGCCTGGGCGTGCGCCCGGTCTACAAACGCGTGGACACCTGCGCCGCAGAGTTCGCCACGCAGACGGCCTACATGTATTCGACGTACGAACATGTCGACGGCGAATGCGAGGCCGAGCCGACCGCGCGCCGCAAGATCATGGTGCTCGGCGGCGGGCCGAACCGCATCGGCCAGGGCATCGAGTTCGACTACTGCTGCGTGCATGCCGCGCTGGCGATGCGCGAAGACGGTTACGAAACCATCATGGTCAACTGCAACCCGGAGACTGTGTCGACCGACTACGACACCTCGGACCGGCTGTACTTCGAGCCGGTGACGCTGGAAGACGTGCTCGAGATCGTCGACAAGGAAAGGCCGGTCGGCGTGATCGTGCAGTACGGCGGCCAGACTCCTCTGAAGCTGGCGCTCGACCTGGAGCGTGCCGGCGTGCCCATCGTCGGCACCTCGCCCGACAGCATCGACATTGCCGAAGACCGCGAGCGCTTCCAGAAACTGCTGCACACGCTCGGCCTGAAGCAACCGCCCAACCGCACCGCCCGCACCGAAGAGCAGGCGCTGCTGCTGGCTCAGGAGATCGGCTACCCGCTGGTCGTGCGCCCGAGCTACGTGCTGGGTGGGCGCGCGATGGAGATCGTGCACGGCGACAAGGACCTGGAGCGCTACATGCGCGAGGCGGTGCGCGTGAGCGAAAAGTCGCCGGTGCTGCTGGACCGCTTTCTCGACGACGCGATCGAGGTCGACGTCGACTGCATCAGCGACGGCAACGCGGTGATGATCGGCGGCATCATGGAGCACGTCGAACAGGCCGGCATCCACTCGGGCGACTCAGCCTGCTCGCTGCCGCCGTACTCGCTGCCGCAGGCGCTGCAAGACGAGATGCGGCGCCAGACGAAAGTGATGGCCAAGGCGCTCAAGGTGGTCGGGCTGATGAACGTGCAGTTCGCGATCCAGGGAGAAGGCGACAGCGCAGTCGTGTACGTGCTGGAAGTGAACCCGCGTGCCTCGCGCACCGTGCCGTTCGTGTCCAAGGCCACCGGCCAGCCGCTGGCCAAGATCGCCGCGCGCTGCATGGTCGGGCAGAAGTTGTCGGACCAGAAGCGCAGCAACAACGGGCGCGAACCGGGCGAGGTGATCCCGCCGTACTTCTCGGTCAAGGAAGCGGTCTTCCCGTTCAACAAGTTCCCCGGTGTGGACCCGATCCTCGGGCCCGAGATGCGCTCTACCGGCGAGGTGATGGGCGCAGGGTGCACGTTCGGCGAGGCGATGCTGAAGAGCCAGCTCGGCGCAGGCTCGCGCCTGCCGACCCAAGGCACGGTCTGCATCACCGTGAAGAACGCCGACAAGGCGCGCGCGGTGGTGGTGGCGCAGCAATTGCACGCGATGGGGTTTGCCATCGTGGCCACCAAGGGCACGGCCGCGGCGATTGCCGAGGTGGGCGTGCCGGTGCGGGCCGTCAACAAGGTCAAGGACGGCCGGCCGCACATCGTCGACATGGTCAAGGCCGGCGTGATCCAGCTCGTCTTCACCACAGTGGATGAAACCCGCACGGCGATTGCCGACTCGCGCCACATCCGCCAGGCCGCGTTGGCCCACCGGGTGACCTACTACACCAGCATGGCGGGCTGCGAAGCGGCGGTCGAGGGCATGAAGCACCAGGACGATCTGGTGGTGGTTTCACTGCAGGAACTGCACGCCGAGTTGCACTAAACTAGCGCCGCTTTCATTCCGCCGCCGGTATTTCTGGCGGCGGTTTCGTTTCTACTGCCTGGATTCATCATGATCACCATCCCCCTGACCGTGCGCGGCGCCGACAAGCTGAAGGAAGAACTGGCGCGCCTGAAGACGGTGGAGCGGCACGCCGTGATCCAGGCCATCTCCGAAGCGCGCGCGCAAGGCGACCTGTCGGAAAACGCCGAGTACGAAGCGGCCAAGGACAAACAGGGCTTCATCGAAGGGCGCATCCTCGAGATCGAAAGCAAGCTGGCCGCGGCGCAGATCATTGACCCGACGACCCTGGACGCCGGCGGGCGCATCGTCTTCGGCTCCACCGTCGAACTGGAAGACGAAGACAGCGGCACGCGCGTGACCTACCAGATCGTCGGTGACGACGAGGCAGACCTGAAGGTCGGCAAGATCTCGATCAGCTCGCCGATCGCGCGCGCGCTCATCCGCAAGGAAGTTGGCGACGTCGCCGAGGTGCAGGCCCCGGGCGGACTCAAGCACTACGAGATCGTCGACGTGCGGTACGTCTGATGCTCCGGGGCAGGGCCCGCCGATGACTCTCGCGCGCTGTTCGCAGTGGCTGGCTGGCCTGTGGGCCGGCGTGCTGTTGTGCATCGCGCTGCTGGCCGCGCCGGCTGCGTTTGCTGTGCTCCCGTCTGCAGACGCCGGCCGCGTGGTCGGCCGCCTGTTTGCGCAAGAGGCCTACCTGAGCCTGCTGCTGGTGGTGCTGCTGTTCGCCTTCGAGCGCAAACGGGCGATGGCCGCTGCGCAAGCCGGCCGCGGCTCGGTGCTCAGCACCAACATCCTGCTGTTGATGGGGGCGCTGTTCTGCACCGTGGCGGGCTACTTTGCGGTGCAGCCGATGATGGCTGCTGCCCGAGCCGGGCAGGGCGCCTGGTCGTTCGGGGCGCTGCACGCCGCGTCGGCGGGCTTCTTTGCGTTGAAGGCGCTGCTGGTGTGCGTGCTCGCGTGGCGCATGGGCTCACGCTGAGCCGCACCGAACACACGCCCGCCGCATGGCTCAGGGTTGCTGAGAACTTTTTTTCACGCTGGTCATGCGCCGGCGCGCGCGCTTGAGCTCGCCGCCGGCGGCAATGCGCTCGTTGCCCAGCACCTTGATCTTCTTGACCTGCGCGCGGTGGTTGCCGCTCTTCGAGAACTTGAGGATCTTCACCACTCGCGGGCCGGCCTTGCGGTCGGCGCGCTCGACCTTCTCTTTCTCGGGCACCGGGCGCCACAGCACCAGCAGCTTGCCGATGTGCTGGATCGGTGCCGCGTTCAGCGCGTCGGCCAGGGTGGCAAAGATGGTTTCGCGCGTATCGCGTTCGTCCGACAGCACCCGCACCTTGATCAGGCCGTGCGCATTCAGCGCGGCGTCGGTTTCCTTTTGCACGGCGGGGGTCAGGCCGTCGGAGCCGATCATCACCACCGGGTCGAGGTGGTGGGCGTCGGCACGTTTTTCCTTGCGCTGGGCAGGGCTCAATTGAATGGCGGGCATGCCCGTATTATCCGCGCAGCATGAAGACGCAGACCAAGAGCAAGAAAGTCAACAAGGCGTGGCTGCACGACCACATCAACGACCCATACGTGAAGCAGGCTCAGCGCGACGGCTACCGCGCCCGCGCGGCCTACAAGCTGAAGGAGATCGATGAAGCGCTGCACTTGCTCAAGCCGGGCCAACTGGTGGTTGACCTGGGCGCGGTGCCTGGCGCCTGGAGCCAATATGTGCGGCGCAAGTTCGCGCCCAAGGAAGCAGGGGTCGGCGGTGCGGCGGCCGGGGCGCTGAACGGCACCATCATTGCGCTCGACGTGCTGGACTTCGAGCCGATCGAAGGAGTCGCCTTCATCCAGGGCGACTTTCGCGAAGCCGCGGTACTGGCCGAGCTCGAGGCCCTTCTGGCGGGCAGGCCGGTGGACGTGGTGATCTCCGACATGGCGCACAACCTTTCGGGCATCGAGAGCTCCGACGCGGTGCGCATGAGCCACCTGGTCGAGCTCGCGGTCGAATTTGCTCAGAACCACCTCACGCCGCGAGGCGCGCTGGTATGCAAGGTGTTCCATGGCAGCGGCTACAGCCAGTTGGCCAAACTCTTCAAGACCAGCTTCCGGGTCGTCAAGCCGATCAAGCCGAAGGCTTCGCGCGACAAGTCCTCCGAGACCTTCCTGGTCGGGATTGGCCTGAAACCGCGCGCCTGAGGGCCTTCGCCCGTGTGGCGCAGTTCACGCGGCTTGACAATTCGGGCCCAAGTTTCGATGCTAGGTGTCGATAAGCAACCGACGTGATCCCTTCGGGAGGTGTGGATTTTCCTCACTCGACCGAGCGCGTGGCAAGGAGCACATCATGGCTTGCGCATTCAGCGTCGTGACCCACACCAGCCCAGCGTCCTTGCGCCGGGCCGCGCCGCGCGCTGATGCTGCCCCTGCCCCCGCCTGGTTCTGCTGTGTTTGACACCCACATTTTTGAACATGCCGGCGCCGGCATGGCCGGCGCCGATGCGCATGGCCGGCTGAGTCATGCGAACCCGGCATTCGCTCGCGTGATGGGGGTTCCGGCCGGGGAGTTCATCGGCGCGCCGTTGCAGACACTGGCCCCTTCCGAACAGCAGGCCGAGATTGCAGCGCAGCTCGACGAACTGCTCTCCGGCCGATCTGGCAGCGCCCGATTCGAGCTCCGGCGCGAACTCGAGGACGACCGCCAACTCTGGGCCGATGTGATTGCCACCCCGACCCACTGTGCCGCAGGGCAGGTCACGGGCCTGGTGATCGTGGCGCTCGACGCGACCGATCGCAAGTGCGACGAGGCGCTGCGGATGCAGCGCCAGCTGCTGGCGATGCAGAACGCCGGGCTCGGCTTGTGGAGCTGGGACGTCGAGCGTGACCACATGGTGTTCGACATGCTCTGGGCGATGAGCCTGGGATGCGCCGTCTCGGCGCTCGAGCCGACTTCATTCGCCTGGCGGCGCCGCATGCCGGAAGACGAATTGCCGGTGGTGGACCAGGCGCTGTGGGCCTGCCTGAAGGGGCAGTGCGCCGAGTTCGTCGTCGAACACCGCATGCGCCACGAGGAGGGTCATTGGGTCTGGTTCTTCACGACCGGCATGGTCACGCAACGCAGTGCGGCTGGCCGCGCGCTGCAGATGGTCGGGACGTCGCAAGACATTACCCAGCGCAAAAACGCCGAAGCCGCGCTCGTGCTCAGCCGGCTGCGCCAGTCGCTCGCGATGCAAAGCGCCGGGCTGGGGCAGTGGGAATGGCATGTGCCGAGCGGCGAAACGGTGTTCGACCCGCGCTTCTGCGAGATGCTGGGGTATGCGCCGGACGAGCTGGTTCCGCATGTGGACACCTGGGCCTTGCTCGACCTTCCCGGCGAGCATGGGCCGATCCGTGACTCGATCAACACCCTGGTCGATGGCAGCGCAGAGGAGTACCGGCAAGAGCGGCGCATGCGCCACAAGCTGGGCCGAGAGGTCTGGGTGCTGGACACCGGCCGTGTGATCGAGCGCGATGCGCGCGGCCAGGCGGTCCGCATGGTCGGGCTGTACCAGGACATCTCGGAACAGAAGCAGCTCGAAGCCACCTTGCGCCAGGCCAAGGAAGCGGCCGACGCCGCCAACCGTGCCAAGAGCGAATTCCTGGCCAACATGAGCCACGAAATTCGCACGCCGCTGAACGCGATCATCGGTTTGACCCGGCTGGTGCTCGACACCGAACTCAGCCCGCGCCAGAACGACTACCTGAGCAAAGTGCATTCGGCGTCGAGGGCGCTGCTGGGCATCTTGAACGACGTGCTCGACTATTCCAAAATCGAAGCCGGCTGCATGGAGCTGGAGCAGATCCGTTTCAGTCTCGAAGAGACGCTCAGCGGCGTGGCCGACCTGTTCGGGGCGCAGATCGAGCAGAAAGAGCTGGTGCTGCTCCTGGAGATCGCGCCGGACGTGCCGATGGAAGTCATCGGCGACCCGCTGCGCCTGACCCAGGTGTTGAACAACCTGATCGGCAACGCGATCAAGTTCACCGAACGCGGCGAGATCCGCGTCAAGGCCGAGTTGGCGGGAACGGACGCACTCGGCAACACGATGCGCATCTCCGTCAGCGACACCGGCATCGGCCTGTCCAAGGTGCAGCAGGGGCGCCTGTTCCAGGCGTTCACCCAGGCCGACAACTCGGTCACCCGCCGCTATGGCGGCACCGGGCTGGGCCTGACCATCAGCCAGAAGCTGGTGGCGCTGATGGAGGGCGAGATCACCGTCGAAGGCACCGAAGGCAAGGGCTGCACGTTCACGTTCGAGTTCCGCGTGCGCCGCCCCGCTGTCCCGAGCCGCGGCCCCGACCTGCAACGTCTGCGCGGCTTGCGTGCGCTCGTGGTCGACGATCAAGAACCCTCGCGCATCATCCTGGAAGACATGCTCGCCGCCTGGGGCCTGGCGGTCGACACCACCGCCAGCCCGGTCGACGGCCTGGAGCGCCTGCGCGAGCGCCAGGCGAGCGGAATCCCTTACGACGTGGTGCTGCTGGATTGGCGCATGCCCGAGATGAACGGCATGGAAATGGCCCGCGCAATGCGCGAGCAGACCCGGCAGGGCCAGTGCCCTCCGTTCGCCGTCATGGTGACCGGGTACGGCCGCGAGCAGCTTCAGAAGCAGTTTTCCGACGCGGCGCCCGAGGTGGTGCTGACCAAGCCGGTGTTGCCATCGATGATGTTCGACGTGCTGACGCGCGTGCAGCAGCCCGTCGGCGGCGTCAGCGCGGGTACCCAGCATCGTGCCGAAGGTGCCAAGGTGCGTTTCGACGGCGCACGCGTGCTGCTGGTCGAGGACAACCTGCTGAACCAGGAGGTGGCCAGCGAGTTCCTGGGCAGCTACGGCGTGGCCGTGGTGATCGCCAACAACGGCGCCGAGGCCGTGGATCTGGTCCAGGCGCACGCCTGCGACATGATCCTGATGGATCTGCACATGCCGGTGATGGACGGCATCAAATCGGCGCGCGCGATCCGGGCCTTGCCAGCCTGCCGGCAGCTTCCGATCGTTGCGATGACAGCCGCGGTGATGAGCGACGATCGGGGCCGCTGCGAGGAAGTCGGAATGGTCGATTTCGTTGCCAAGCCGGTCGACCCGGACGACCTTGTGCGTGCGCTGCGCCGCTGGCTGCCGGCGGAGCTGACATTGCGCGGCGATGCCAACGGTGTGCCGGCCACTCCCGAGGCGCGCCAGGTCAGCCCCGCAGCTACCGTGTTCGCGATCAAGCTCGAAGGTTTCGACGCTGCCTCCGCGCTGCGCCGCGTGCGCGGAAACGAAGTGCGCCTGCTGCAATTGCTGCGCTTGTTCGTGGTTCAGCAGCAGGACGCGCTCGGCTTGCTGCGCAGCACGCTGGCCGCCGGCGAGCCAGCGGCGGCGTTGCCGCAACTGCATTCGATCAGGGGGGTGGCGAGCACGCTGGGGCTGATGGCGCTGGCGAACGCGGCCGGCGCGCTCGAGGCGCAAATCAAGTCCGGCGCCGCCGAGGTTGACGCTGCGCCGTTTGCCAGCGAACTGACGCGCACCCTGAAGTGCTTGCAGATATTTTGCCCGGCCGACACCGCAGCAACGGCCGAAGGCGCTGCGCCGCCGCCGATCAGCGCCGCAAAGTGCGCCGCCCTGCAGCCCGTGCTGGTCGAACTGCAACGCTATGTGGACGAGCAAGAGCTCGTGCCCGACGAACTGATCGAGACACTCAAGCGCGAGAGCTTGGGCGCCCTGCCGATGCCGACAATCACACGGCTGTGCCAGCATCTTTTCGACTTCGCACATGAAGATGCTTCGGTCGAGCTGCGCAGGCTGGCTTCGGTCGTGGCCCAGCCCCACGCTTGCACAACCGCATGAGGGACGCTCCATGACCGATTCGCCCCCCGCGATGCCCAAGCAGTTGTTGCTGCTGGTCGACGACGTGCCGGCCAACCTGCACGTGCTGTCGGCCGCCCTGCGCGACGACTACCGCATCAAGACCGCCACCAGTGGCAAGGCTGCGCTCGACCTGGCGCGCCGCGAAGACCGGCCCGACCTGGTGCTGCTCGATGTGATGATGCCCGGCATGAGCGGCCACGAGGTCATGTGCCAATTGCGCGCCGACCCGCAGACCTGCGACATGCCGGTGATCTTCGTGACCGCGGACATCTCGGAGGGCAGCGAAAACCACGGCCTCGAACTGGGTGCGTGCGACTTCCTGACCAAGCCGGTCGACGTGCCGGTGTTGCGCACGCGAGTGCGCAACCTGCTGCATCAGCGCCACTTGCAGCGCATGCTCGAGCTCAACGCACTCAAGTTGCGCGCCATGCTGGACAGCAGCATGCAGTTCATCGGCCTGCTCGACACCGGCGGCCGGGTGCTGCACCTGAATCGCCAGGTCCACCAGCTGCTCGGCCTGCCGCTCGAGGCCTTGATGGGCCATGAGTTCTGGCGCACCGGTCTGTGGACGGCGACACCGGAAAGCCAGGCGATCGTGCGCGAGGCGATCACCCAGGCCGCGCTCGGCGAGCCCAGCCGGTTCGAAATCTCGCACATTCGGGCCGACGGGACCGAGATGGTGCTGGACTTTTCGATTCGGCCGGTGTTCGGCGCCGAAGGTGAAGTGGCCTTCCTGTTGCCCGAAGCCACCGACGTGACCCAGCACAAGCGCGCCGAAGAGAACATCCGGCGCCTGGCCAACTTCGACCCGCTCACCAACCTGCCCAACCGCACGCTGTTCGGCGACCGGGTGGGGCAGGCGATCCGCGTGGCCGAGCGCACCGGCGAGCCGTTGGCGCTGATGTTCCTGGACCTGGATCGCTTCAAGCACGTCAATGACACCCTCGGCCACGACCACGGCGACAAGCTGCTGATCGCGGTCGGCCAGCGCCTGACCCACACCGTGCGCGTGCAAGACACCGTGTCGCGCCTGGGCGGCGACGAGTTTGTGCTGCTGCTGCCCAACACCCCGGCGGCCGGTGCGATGGTGGTGGCCAAAAAGCTGCTCGCCAGCATTGGCCAACCGTGCCAGATCGGCGCCCACGAGATCAGCGTCACGCTGTCGGTGGGCGTGGCCATGTTTCCGGGCGACGGCAAGGACTTCGACAGCCTGTCCAAGGCTGCCGACGTGGCGATGTACCGGGCCAAGCGCGAAGGCCGCAACGCCTTCCGCTTCTTCACCGCGGAGATGCAGGAGCGATCGGCGCGCCACATCCAGCTCGAGGCCAGCCTGCGCCATGCGATACGGCGTGACGAACTTTCGCTGCATTACCAGCCGCAGATCGACCTGGCGACCGGGGCGTGTTTCGGAGTCGAAGCGCTTCTGCGCTGGAAAAACCCGGAGCTGGGCTCGATCTCCCCGGGCGAATTCATTCCGCTGGCCGAAGAGACCGGCCTGATCCTGCCGATCGGCGAATGGGTGCTGCGCACCGCCACGCGGCAGATGCGCGCCTGGCTCGATGCCGGTTCGCCGCTGAGCCTGGTGGCGGTCAACATCTCGGCGGTGCAACTGCGTCAGAAAGACTTGCCTGACCTGGTCCAATCCTGCCTGGCCGATGCCGGACTTCCGCCGCATCACCTCGAGCTCGAACTGACCGAAAGCGCCGCATTCGCCAACCCCGAAATGGCCATTGCGATGCTGGCACAGCTGCGCGCACGCGGCTGCAAGCTGTCGATCGACGACTTCGGCACCGGCTACTCGTCGCTGAGTTACCTGCGCCGCATCGAAATCGACAAGCTCAAGATCGACCAGTCGTTCGTGCGCGACCTGGGCAAAGACCCGGGCGACGAGTCGCTCGTCAACGCCATCATCAGCATGGCGCGCTCGCTCAAGCTCAAGACCATTGCCGAGGGCGTCGAGACGGTCGAGCAACTGGAGTACCTGCGCGACCAGGGTTGTAACGAAGTGCAGGGTTACCACTTCAGCAAGCCGTTGCCACAACCTGAACTTGACGCCTGGCTGGCGCGCTACGAAGGCGCTCGGGCTGCCGCCTGATCCGCTGCAACAAAGCAGGTTTGCGAACCAATTGACGAATACCGCCGTTGCAGCCCTTCTGCCGGCGTGGAAGGGCGCGAGGTCGCGGGGCTTGCTTGGACTAAAATCGTGCCCATATGCCGGGGAATCGGGCGAATTCTGTCGCCCGCTCGGACGTCTTGACCCGGAGAGGAGCCGCGTTGAACAACCAATGGTTTTCCAAAGTCGCTGTTTGGCTGGTGATTGCACTCGTGCTGTTCACGGTGTTCAAGCAGTTCGATCGCGGAGTGGCGCAAGGCGGAATGATCGGATATTCCGACTTTCTCGAAGAGGTGCGCAGCAAGCGCATCAAGACCGTGCAGTTGCAGGAAGGCCCTGGCGGCAGCACCGAGATCCGCGCCCGCACCACCGACGACAAGGAGCTGCGCACCACCGCCACCTACCTCGACCGAGGCCTGGTCGGCGACCTGATCAACAACGGCATCAAGTTCGACGTGAAGCCGCGCGAGGAGCCGTCGTTCCTGCTGAGCATCCTCGCGTCCTGGGGTCCGATCCTGTTGCTGATCGGGGTGTGGATCTACTTCATGCGCCAGATGCAGGGCGGCGGCAAGGGCGGTGCGTTCAGCTTTGGCAAGTCCAAGGCGCGCATGCTCGACGAAGCCAACAACACCACTACCTTTGCCGACGTGGCGGGCTGCGACGAAGCCAAGGAAGAGGTCAAGGAGCTTGTCGACTTCCTGAAGGATCCGCAGAAGTTCCAGAAGCTCGGCGGTCGCATTCCGCGCGGTGTGCTGCTGGTCGGCCCCCCGGGCACCGGCAAGACCCTGCTCGCCAAGGCAATTGCCGGTGAAGCCAAGGTGCCGTTTTTCTCGATCTCTGGCTCCGACTTCGTCGAAATGTTCGTCGGCGTCGGCGCAGCGCGCGTGCGCGACATGTTTGAGCAGGCCAAGAAAAGCGCGCCCTGCATCATCTTCGTCGACGAAATCGACGCTGTCGGTCGCCACCGCGGCGCCGGCCTGGGCGGCGGCAACGACGAGCGCGAACAGACCCTGAACCAGATGCTGGTCGAGATGGACGGCTTCGAGACCAACGTCGGCGTGATCGTGATGGCTGCGACCAACCGGCCCGACATCCTCGACCCCGCGCTGCTGCGCCCGGGCCGCTTCGACCGGCAGGTCTACGTGACCCTGCCCGACGTGCGCGGCCGCGAGCAGATTCTCAACGTGCACATGCGCAAGGTGCCGGTGGGGCAGGACATCCGTGCCGACATCCTGGCGCGTGGCACGCCCGGCTTCTCCGGTGCCGACCTGGCCAACCTGGTCAACGAAGCCGCGCTGTTCGCCGCGCGTCGCAGTGGGCGCGTGGTGGAGATGGTCGACTTCGAGAAGGCCAAGGACAAGATCATGATGGGCCCCGAGCGCAAGTCCATGGTCATGCCCGAGGAAGAGCGCCGCAACACCGCGTACCACGAGTCGGGCCACGCGCTGGTGGCGCGGCTGGTGCCCAAGACCGACCCGGTGCACAAGGTGACCGTCATCCCGCGCGGCCGCGCGCTGGGCGTGACGATGCAGTTGCCCGAGACCGACCGCTACAGCCTCGACAAGGAGCGCATGCTGAGCACCATTTCGGTGCTGTTCGGCGGGCGCATTGCCGAGGAAGTGTTCATGAACCAGATGACCACCGGCGCGAGCAACGACTTCGAGCGCGCCACGCAGATCGCACGCGACATGGTCACCCGCTACGGCATGTCCGACGAGCTGGGCCCGATGGTCTATGCCGAGAATGAAGGTGAAGTTTTCCTTGGCCGTTCGGTAACGCGCCAGGTCAATGTGTCCGAGCAGACCATGCAGAAGGTCGATTCCGTGATCCGCCGAATCATCGACGAGCAGTACGCGCTGGCACGCAAGCTGATTGAAGAGAACAAGGACAAGATGCACGCCATGGCAGCCGCCCTGCTCGAATGGGAGACCATCGACTCCGACCAGATTGACGACATCATGGGCGGCAAACCGCCGCGCCCGCCGAAGGACTGGACACCGGCCACAGCCCGACCCAGCGCCATGCCGCCGCCGGTGACCCCAGGCAGCGCGCCTGCGGCTGCCTGACCGGGCCCCAATTCGACAATTTCGACAAACGGGGCTTCGGCCCCGTTTTTGTTCCATGCACTGGCACACGACACGATTTCAGATCGACCTGACGCGCGTTCAGGTGATGGGCATCGTCAACCTGACGCCCGATTCGTTCTCTGACGGTGGCCGGCTGGCCACCACCGCGGCCGCACTGAAGCACTGCGAGCAACTGTTGCACGAGGGCGCCGACATGCTCGACCTCGGCGGTGAATCAAGCCGCCCCGGCGCCGAGCCGGTCAGCGTGCAGGAAGAACTGGACCGCGTGCTGCCGGTGCTCGCTGGCGCATTGACCCTGGGCTGCCCGGTTTCCATCGACACGGTCAAGCCCGAGGTGATGCGCGCCGCGCTGGACCTGGGCGCGGACATCATCAACGACATCGGTGCCTTGCGCGCGCCGGGCGCTGCGCAAGCCGTGCTGGCGCACCCCGGCTGCGGTATCTGCCTGATGCACATGCGCGGCGAGCCGCGGTCGATGCAGCAGCAGCCGACCTATGGCGATGTGGTGGGCGAAGTGAGCCGGTTCCTGCGCGAGCGCCTGGACGATCTGCTGGCCCGCGGTGTTGCCGCGGAGCGCATCGTGTTCGACCCGGGAATCGGTTTTGGCAAGAGCGTCGAGCACAACCTGGACTTGTTGCGCCGACAACCTGAACTGCTGGCGCTCGGCCGACCCCTGCTGCTCGGCTGGTCACGCAAGTCCACCCTCGGCGCCATCACCGGCCGGCCGGTGGACGAACGCCTGGCCGCCAGCGTGGCGGCGGCGCTCGCAGCGGTCGGGCAGGGCGCGCGCATCATTCGTGTGCACGATGTCGCAGCAACCGCCGATGCGTTGAAGGTGTGGCGCAGCGCCGGTTTCTGCCAGTGAACAATGGCGCCCCTGGAGAGGCACAGCATGAGCAGAATCTATTTCGGAACCGACGGCATTCGCGGTACGGTGGGCCAGTCCCCGATCACGCCCGACTTCATGCTACGGCTCGGCCACGCGGTCGGCCGCGTGCTCAAGGCCAGCGACCCGAAGCCGACCGTGCTGATCGGCAAGGACACGCGAATTTCTGGCTACATGATCGAGTCGTCGCTCGAAGCCGGCTTTGCATCGGCCGGCGTCGACGTGCTGTTGACCGGCCCGCTGCCCACCCCTGGCGTTGCCTACCTCACACGCGCACTGCGCCTGAACCTGGGTGTGGTGATCAGCGCCTCGCACAACCCGTTTGCCGACAACGGCATCAAGTTCTTCTCGGCCAGCGGCGAAAAGCTGCCCGACGCCTGGGAGATGCAGGTCGAGGCCATGCTGGAGCAGACGCCCGAATGGGTGCCCTCGGCCAGCCTGGGCAAGGCGCGCAAGCTCGAAGACGCGCGCGGCCGCTACATCGAATTCTGCAAGAGCACGTTCAGCAATGATCTGTCGCTCAAGGGCGTCAAGATCGTCGTCGATGCGGCGCACGGTGCGGCCTACCAGGTCGCGCCAGACGTCTTTCATGAGCTGGGCGCCGAAGTGATTCCCATCGGCTGCAGCCCGGACGGTACCAACATCAATGCCGGTTTCGGCGCCACCGCGCCGGCCGCGCTGGTGTCCGCCGTCAAGGCGCACGGCGCACAGTACGGCGTGGCGCTCGACGGTGATGCCGACCGCTTGCAACTGGTCGATTCGAGCGGCCGCCTATACAACGGCGACGAACTGCTCTACCTGATGGTGGTGGACCGCCAGAGCCAGGGCCTGAAAGTCCCTGGCGCGGTGGGCACCTTGATGACCAACATGGCGGTCGAACTGGCGCTGAAGAAGCGCGGCGTCGAACTGGTGCGCGCCAAGGTCGGCGACCGATACGTGCTGGAAGAACTGGCCGCGCGTGGCTGGCAACTCGGCGGCGAAGGCTCGGGCCACCTGCTGGCGCTGGACAAGCACACCACTGGCGATGGCATCGTCAGCGCCTTGCTGGTGCTGCAGGCCGTGATTCGCAGCGGCAAGCCGATGGCGAAATTGCTGGAGGACGTGACCTTGTTTCCGCAAACGCTCATCAACGTGCGCCTGGCGCCTGGCACTGACTGGAAGGCCAACACCCGCATGGCCACCGAACAAGCCGCGGCAACGCGCGAACTGGCCGGCCAGGGGCGGGTGCTGATCCGCCCGTCCGGCACCGAGCCGCTGGTGCGCGTGATGGTCGAAGCGCGCGACGCCGCGCTGGCGCAGCACTGCGCGCAGCGCATCGCCGACACCTTGCGCTGACCTGGGGCCGTTAGGCCCGGCAGATCACTTCATCGGCGGCAGCAGCACGCGGTCGATCACGTGCACCACGCCATTGCTGACAGGAACGTCAGCCGTGGTCACCACCGCTTCGTCGACAGTGACGAAGCTGCCTGCCTTCGACAGCGCGAGATTCGCTCCCTGCACCGTCTTGGCAGGCCCGTTCTTCACGTCGGCGGACGCGACCTTGCCGGCCAGGACGTGGTAGCTCAAGACCGACTTCAACAACGCCGGGTCCTTGCCCAGCGCGTCCAGGGTCTTGGCGGGCACGGCCTTGAAGGCGTCGTTGGTCGGCGCGAACACGGTGAACGGGCCCGGGCCACGCAGCGTGTCGGTCAGGCCGGCGTCTGCCATCAGCTTGTTCAGGGTCGAAAGTTGCGGGTTCGCCGCCGCGGTGTCGGCGATGGTCTTGGGTGCGGGTGCGGGTGCCGTGGCGCACGCCGTCAGTGCAAGCAGGGTGGCTGCGCTGCAGGCGAGTCGGATGGAATTCTTCATGATCGCTCCTTGGGTGAATGTCGGTCGGGTCGCACGACGCGGCGGCAAAGCTTTCGCCGAGGACCCGCTGCCGGAGGTTATGGCGCGCGCATGACGGTTCGGTGAAGGTGCCGTGACAGCGCGGCGACAAAACCCGTCGCCAGGGCGTCCGTGGTGGCCAGACCACCTTGTGACACGCCCCTTCCGGCTGTCACAGGGGTGTCACAAGCCACCCCTAGAGTGAGTCACATTGGATTTCCACCGGAATTCCTGCACACCGAAAGGACTGCCCATGACCTCCTCCACCTCCAGAACCGCCCTGGTTACTGCCGCACTGGCTGCCTTTGCTGGCGCAACCCTGGCGCAAGACGTGACCGGCGCCGGCGCCACCTTCCCGGCACCGTTGTATGCCAAGTGGGCCGACGCCTTCAACAAGGCCACTGGTGCCCGCATCAACTACCAGTCGGTCGGCTCTGGCGCCGGCCTGAACCAGATCCGCGGCAAGACCGTCGACTTCGGTGCTTCAGACATGCCGCTCAAGGACGACGCGCTGGCCAAGGACGGGCTGGTGCAGTTCCCGACCGTGATCGGTGGTGTCGTGCCGGTGCTCAACGTCAAGGGCATTCAGCCGGGGCAGGTCAAGCTGACCGGCCAGGTGCTGGGTGACATCTACCTCGGCAAGATCACCAAGTGGAACGACGCCGCGCTGACCGCGTTGAACCCCGGTGTGCCGCTGCCCGACGCCGCGATTTCGGTGGTGCGCCGTGCCGACGGCTCCGGCACCACGTTCATCTTCACCAACTACCTGTCCAAGGTGAACCCCGAGTGGCAGGCCAAGGTGGGTGAGGGCACGGCCGTGAACTGGCCCACCGGCGCGGGTGGCAAGGGCAACGAGGGCGTGGCGGCGTTCGTCAACCGCCTGCCCAACTCGATCGGATACGTCGAGTACGCCTACGTCAAGCAGAACAAGATGACCTACACCTTGCTGAAGAACAAGGACGGTGAGTTCGCCACACCCGACGACGCCAACTTCAAGGCTGCCGCGGCCGGTGCCGACTGGTCCAAGACCTTCTACCAGGTGCTGACCGAGCAGCCAGGCAAGCTGACCTGGCCGCTGTCGGGCGCCACATTCATCATGATGCACAAGGCGCAGGAAAAGCCCGTCCAGGCCATGAACTCGCTGAAGTTCTTCGATTGGGCGATGGACAACGGCGACAAGATGGCCGCCGAGCTCGAGTACGTGCCGTTGCCCGACAGCGTGAAGGCGCTGGTTCGCAAGCAGTGGGGCGACATCAAGGACGGCGCCGGCAAGGCCATCGTCTACAAGTGATCGACGCTGCCCGCTCCTCGAGGGGCGGGCCCGGTGGGTCGCGAGGCGCCGCGCCGTGGCGCCCGCCCGCTGTCGCATGAAATTGAGGAGGCAAGGTGGCCGC
>JANMYQ010000222.1:0-8851 GCA_031382215.1 Methylibium sp. | reverse complement strand
GATCATGCGCGCCACGCCCTGCAGTTTGCCGCCCTGCAGCGTTTCCATCGCGCTGAGTTCGTCGCCGTGTTCCTCGATCAGTTGCGACAGACGGATGAGGATGCGCTCGCGGTCGGCCGGCCGCATGCGTGACCAGGCGGAATCTTCCAGCGCGCGGCGCGCGGCTGCCACGGCGGCGTTCACGTCGTGTTCATCACTGTCGGGCGTCTCGGCCACGACCATCTCGGAGGCGGGATCGACCACCTCGATGCGCTTGCTGGCGTGGGCCTCGCAAAGCACGCCATCGATGAAGTTGCCGTGGCTGCGCCGCGACAGGAAGCTGATGCGTGCCAGCTCCTGCTGGGTAAGGTCTTGGGTGTTCATGGGGCGGTAGTGAGTGGTGGGTTGTTGAAGGAGACCGCCGCCGTCAGCGGGCGAGCATCAGCTCGGCGCCGCGCTCGGCGATCATGATCGTGGGAGCGTTGGTGTTGCCACTGCAGATCGTCGGCATCACGGACGCGTCGCACACGCGCAGCCGGCCCACGCCACGCACGCGCAATTGCGGGTCGACGACCGCCATCGGATCGGTGCCCATGCGGCAAGTACCCACAGGGTGGTAGACGGTCTTGGCGTACTGCCGCACGAACTGCTCGAGTTCGGCGTCGGGCATGTGCTCGTTCGGGCCGGGATAGAGCTCCTCGGCGATCACCTTGCGGAGCGACGGCATGCGCAGAATGCGGCGCGCCAGCTTCAGGCCGCGCACGAGCGTGTCGAGATCCTCCTTCGCGCTGAGGAAACCGCCGTCGAACTCCGCCTGCTCCAGCGCGTCGGCACTCTTGGCGCGCACGCGGCCCCTTGACTTGGGCCGCAGAAAGCACGGGTCGATCGAGATGCCATGCACTTCCGGCATCGGCCGGTCGACATCACCGACCAGCACCGGCAGCACGTGGAACTGGATGTCCGGGCGGCCGCTGCCCGAGGTATCGACGAAGCCACCGCTCTCGACGACGTTGGAGGTCAACAGCCCGGTCTTGAACAACTCCCACTGAAGGCCGTGCTTCAGCGCCGTGAGGCCTTTGTCCTGCCCCAGCAGGCTGATCGGTTCGCGGCAACGGCCGTGGGCAATGATCTCCAGGTGGTCCTGGAAGTTCTCGCCGACACCCGGCAGGTCGTGCTGCAACGGCACGCCGATGCGCCGCAGATGTTCCGCCGGGCCGATGCCGGAGACCTGCAACAGCTTGGGGCTGGCCAAGGTACCCGCGCTGAGGACGACCTCGCGGTTCGCCTTCGCACGCTTCGTCGTGCCGTCGCCCAGCCGGTACTCGACGCCGGTCGCCTGACCGCCCTCGATGGTCACGCGCAGCACATGTGCGCCGTTGACCAGCGTGAGCTTCGGGTCTCCCATCACAGCGGCGAGGTAGGTTGCCGCCGTGCTGCCGCGCACGCCGTCGATGGTCGTGGTCTGGTAGAAGCCCACGCCGTCCTGGCGGCCACTGTTGAAGTCGTCGTTGTACGGCAGGCCGGCTTCCTGTGCCGCCTTGAGGAAGGCCAGGCTCAAGGGGTGGCGGAACTTCGTGTCACTGACGCGCAGCGGCCCGTCCGTGCCGTGCATCTCGCCCGAGAAACGCATGTTGCTTTCGGCGCGCTTGAATACCGGCAGCACGTCTTTCCAGGCCCAACCCGTGCAGCCCGCTTCGGCCCACGCGTCGTAGTCGGCAGCCGCCCCGCGGATGTAGACCATCGCGTTGAGTGAACTGCCGCCGCCGGTCATTCGACCTTGCGGCACGTACATCTTGCGGCCGTTGGCGTGCGGCTGCGGGGTTGTCTCGTAGACCCAAGAGCGCTCCGTGCCGATCACGCGCACAAAGGTTGCCGGTATCTTGACGAACTTGGTGGCGTCGGTCGGGCCGGCCTCGAGCAACAGCACCGAGTGGCCCGCCTTGACCAGGCGGTGTGCGATCACGCAACCGGCCGAGCCGGCTCCGACGACGATGTAGTCGACGACTTGTTGGTCCAACTTGTGTCTCCGTTTGTGCTTCAACCCGGCACGGCACGTGCCACAGGGGTTGCCGGAGGGCATCGTCGCCAAAGTGTCATTGCGGGCCAAGCGACTTCGCGAAATGTTCGCTTTGGATCAATCCGCGATGCGCGGTCGGACCGTCGGCGCTCCCGTGGTCACGGATCCGCTCCGCCATTCGGCGCGACCAGCACCTTCACCTGGCTCTTGTCGGCAAGCAGTGCGTCGAACCCCCGCGCCACCGAATGCTCAAGCGACACCTTTCGCGTGACGATGGCGGCGGGGTCGATGAGCCCCCGTGCCGTCCACGCCATCAGCGTTGGGAAGACGTCCCTGTATCCCACGCTCGTGGTCAGCCTCAGTTCGCGGTTGACGGCGTCGAAGATGTCGATCCGCGCCCTGCCCATCAAGCCAACGAGCATGGCCTCGCCGCCTTTGCGCAGGCACGCGAGCGTGGCGTCGAGCGTGGCCTGCAAGCCCGCGACCTCGAACGCGATGGCCGCGCCGCGGCCTGAGCTTGCGCTGAGGATGGCGGCGGTGCTGTCCTCGCGGGACGCATCGACCACGCGGCTCGCGCCCATCGCACCCGCCAGCGCCAGCCGGTCGGCATTGACATCGACCGCAATGATTTCGCCGGCGCCGCATTGACGCAGCATGGCCACGGTCAAGAGGCCGATCGGACCCAGACCGAACACCGCGCAGGCGTCCCCTGCCCGCAGCGCGCTCGTGCGCACCGCGTGCAAGGCGACAGCGGCGGGCTCGAACACCGCGGCCTGGTCGAAGCCCACCTCGTCAGGAAGCGCATGCACCGTGTAGGAGGGCACGACCACCGATTCGGCCAGTGCGCCGTCGCCCATCAGGCCGATGAACCCCATCGACAGGCAGCGGTTGTAGTGGCCCTGACGGCAGTGGTCGCACTCGCCGCAGCGGTATTCCGGTTCGATGGCGACCCGGGTGCCCACGCCGACAGCCGGATCGGCGGATTCGACCACGGTGCCGCAGAACTCATGGCCCAAGGTCAGCGGCGCCCGTCGGCCCGAGATCGGATGCGGGCAGTCCACGGGAATCGCATGCGGACCGTCCACGTACTCGTGGAGATCGCTGCCGCAGATGCCGCAATAGGCCACTTGGACGCGCACCTCGCGGGGCCCGAGCGAGGCCTCCGCCAACTCGGCCAGCCGCAGATCCCGAGGCCCGTGCCAACGCAACGCCTTCATCGCGGCGTGCCGGGGTCAGCGGAACAGCGTGTCGACGTGGGCCGCGCCGATGCCGACCTTCTCGTAGTGCTCGCGGCACAGCTGGATGTAGTCGTGCACGTCGAAGTGGCCCGTGGAGCCGCCGTTCTCGTCGAGCCAGATGAGCGGCCCCTTGACGATGAAGAACACGCGCATCGGGTCTGCGTGCTCGTAGGAAACCAGGGTGTGGCCTTCACCGGGCGTCTCGTACACGAAGTCACCGGCGGTCGCGATCCAGTCGTGTTCGAGGTAGCCCCACTTGCCGGAGATCGTGTAGGCGAAGACCTCGTGCGGGTGGTAGTGCCGGTTCACGAGCCCCGGCTTGTCGGCCCGCAACACGTCTGCCCACTTGTTCTGGCTCGGCGAGATCCACAACGGTCGGGACGACACCGTCTCGCTGAAGGGGACGTAGTAGCGCAGGTCGTCGATCGCCGCATTGGCGATGTGCACTTCCGGCATGGCGTCCGGCTTGAAGACCTTGGCGATGGGCGCAATGCTGCGCCAGAACTCGGTTTCTGATGTCATGGGAAGCACCCTGCGCAAAGCCTGAACAGGGGCACTGTCCACGGCAATGAACACGTGCGCTGCTCCTGACAGGACGAGTTGTTTGCCTCGTTGGGACAAGGCAGGCGTGCCACTGGATTTCCCCTACCCGCCGACCTCTCTCGCTTGCCGCTGCGCTGCTACGATCTCCGCCGCGACTCAAAGCCGCAGTCACCAACGTCGCCACCCCATGCCATCGCTCACCACGGGACAGGAGAGGTTTGTTCCCGTCAAGGAAGGCTCGACAGCGCTTGTGTCCGACCGCGACCGCCTGCGCTACTGGGAGTCGTACACCACCTCCGAGCTCATCGGCTTGCGGTGTTCGTCCTATGCCGACGAGGGGCTGAATGCGAGGCAGCGAAACTTCGACCTGGGCTCGCTTCGCATCGCCGACATCACCGGCAACGAACACGTGGTGGAACGCACGATGCCCATCGTGCGCCGCCACCCGAAGGACTCGCTGTTCGCATGCCTTCTGCTCGAAGGCGAGGCGTTTTTCTACCAGTCCGGCTGTTGCACCCCCGTGCACCGCGGCGACCTCATCCTGTACGGCACGGCAAAACCGTACCTGTACGGGTTCACGCGGCCGATGCGGCAGCTGATGATCGACGTGACCGCGGACGAGTTGTTCGCGTCTGCGCATGCCTGGTCACCCTCATCGCCGCTCAAGATCGATGGCAGTCTTCGCGCCGGGCGGCTGCTCATCGAGCCCCTTCGGGACCGGATCCTCGGCTTCATCGAGAACCCCCTGCGAGAGCTTGCCGCGTCGGTGGACGATCAAATCCGCGCGGACCTGCAGTTGCTGCTTGACCCGACCCCGCAAGCCGCCGCACGGCGCGACGCCACCGCAGCCCTTCGTCTGTTGCGGGCTGAGCAATTCATCGCCGACCACCTGCCAGACCCCGAACTCGATGCCGAGGCCGTTGCACGCCACCTGGCCATGTCGCTTCGAAACCTGAACCGAGTGTTCGAGAAGCACGAATGCAGCGTCACGCAGTGGATCTGGCGGGAACGCCTGGCCATTGCGCACCGCTTGCTCGCGGATGCCGCCCATTCATCGGCCTCCATCGGCGACATCGCGCTGGGCTCGGGCTTCTCGACGCAGGCGCACTTCGCGCGGGAGTTCAAGAGCCGATACGGACTGACCCCCACCCAGCATCGAGACACGGCAATCGGCTCGTTGCGGCGGCCCGTCCGGACGGCCGCCGGGCATGGGCCGCTCTCGGGGAACTCTCCCAAGCGTTCAGCGTTGCGATAGCGCTGCTCGGGCTCACTGCATGGAACGCGCGAGGCCGGGCCACGGGTGCGCTTGTGCTCGTCTGCTTTGGAACAGCGCTTCGTCCTGCTCAGAACAGCGTCCTCGGCCGTCCGAAGCCTAGAGTGCCGGACCCCGCAACACACGCTGAAAGACAAGCCGAGACACCATGACAGTCAAACGAATTGCGCTGAGGATGGTCTGGGCTGTCGCCGCCCTCGTCACGGCAGTGGCCAGCGGCGCCGCGGAGTTTCCAGCGCCCAAGGAGGGTGAGTGGACCCTCCGCGACTTTCGGTTCCGGTCTGGCGAAGTCATTCCAGAACTGCGAATTCACTACAGGACGGTGGGTGCCCCGACCGGAGAGCCTGTCCTCGTACTGCACGGCACGACCCAATCGGGAGCGAGCATGCTGGCGCCCAACTTCGGCGGTGAACTGTTCGGTGCCGGTCAAGCTCTCGATGCCAGCCGGTACTACATCATCCTGCCGGACGCCATCGGCCACGGAAAGTCGAGCAAGCCTTCCGACGGGCTTCGAGCCGGCTTCCCGAAGTACACGTACGAAGACATGGTCGATGCCCAGTACCGGCTGGTGACCGAGCACTTGGGCGTGCGTCATCTTCGAGCCGTGGTCGGCTTCTCGATGGGGGGCATGGAGACCTGGATACTCGCCCAGAAGTACCCCGGCCTGATGGACATCGCCGTTCCAATGGCTTCACTTCCGACGGAGATGTCGGGCCGGAACTGGATGCTCAGGCGACTGGTCATCGACTCCATTCGGAAGGACCCGGAGTGGATGAACGGCAACTACACCAAGCAGCCCTCCAGCGCTCAGGTTGCCTCGACTTTCTACGGCATCGCGACCCTGGGCGGCAATCTGGGCTTGCAGAAGGCCGCCCCCACCCGGGAGAAGGCCGACGCCATCGTCAACCAGCGACTGGCTGCGCCGTTTCCGGCCGATGCCAACGATGTTCTCTTCCAGTACGAGTCTGCGCGCGACTACAACGCGTCCGCTGGTCTGGAGCGGATCGACGCCGAACTCCTTGCCATCAATTCCGCTGACGACGAGCGCAATCCTGCAGAGCTTCAGATCCTCGAGCGGGAAGTCAAACGGGTGAAGAAGGGTCGAACGTTGTTGATCCCGGCGAGCGACCAGACAGCTGGGCACGCGACAGCCTTCTTCGCAAACTTCTGGAAGAACGACGTCGCCGAATTGCTGAAAACGGCGCCACGTTTGAGCAAATGAACTCGAACCTCTGAGTCAACTTCTCGACGAGTCTCTCGGTCGCCGTCGTGAGAGCCATCAACTCCCAACCCGCCTGCGCGAAGTACGTGGCCGGCAAGACCCTGGGGTTTCAGATTCAGACGGTCGACAAGATCGGGCGTCACTTCCGCATCAAGGACGGCAAGGTGAAGTCCGTTGCCGGCTTGACCAAGACGCCGAAGTTCACGCTGACCTTCAGGAATGCGGCCAAGGGCTTCGAGATCTTTTCTGCCAAGGGCGGCAAAGAGGCCTTCCTGGCCGCCCTGCGCGATGGGGACCTGGTCATCAGCGGCGACTTTGTCGAGGTGCTGTGGTTCCAGGAATTCGCGGAGTATATGCAGCCCGGCAAGTGAACTGTGGGGCTGGCCGGCGACGCCGAGATCGCACGGTGGAGGACGACGCGGCCAGCCGTCGAGCCGACCCCGATCCGCGACGCCGATCCACGTTGTGAAAGCTCCGAGGCCGGTGTACGCTGCGAGCGGGTATCGCTGACTTGACGGTCGTCGGCGGTCTTCTGCCGGGAGGCCGCTGTGTCCAAGCCCCGAGAAAAATGAAGAACGTGTGGGAACTGCTTGCGACCGCGGTCGCTTGCGCACTGCTGGCGCATTGCAGCGCCAGTTACCCACTCGGCCTCGCACTCGTACCGGTGCTTTCACTGTTGCCCGGTATCGCGGTCGGTGCTGCGTGGCTCTGGGGGGCCCCAGCGGCCATCGTGGCGGGTCTGGGTACGTGGGCGGGCCTGGCTGTAGACAGTCCGTGGCTGGCAGCGCTCCCACCGGCAGCCTGCGTGATGGCGCAGGCTCTTGGATGCAGCCTGCTGCTCGCGCGAGGGCGGCGCGTCGAGTCGATGGGAGCCTGCGACCTTGCCAACTGGCGGCTGCTGCTGCTCGCCGCATTGCCGGCTGGAGCCATTGGGGCATTGTTCGAGTTCGTACGGCACGCCGCGCCTGGCACGCTGGAGTCGGCGACGGCCGCTGCCTTCCGCTTTGCAGCCGATGGCGTGGGCGTCGTCGTCTGCTGCCCGGTGCTGTTCGCGTTGTGCGCCCGACCGCGCGACCGCTGGCGGTCCTGGCGTCTGACCCTCGCGCTGCCGCTGCTGGCGGCGGTGGCCCTGTTCCTGGTCGCTGTCGAGACCGTGCACCGCCGCGATCTGAACGTCGGCCGCGCGCGGTTCGAGAGTCAAGCCGAGGCCAGCATCCACCGGATCAAGGACCACCTGAACCGTGCGCTGGATGTCCAGGCCGCGCTGCGCGGGGCAATGATTGCAGCGGGCGGTCAGATGGACGCGGCCACGTTCGACAAGATTGCGAAACCCTGGATGCAGGCCACCCCGGGGGTGCTGATGTCGGGCTGGCTTGAGCGCGTCGCGCGCCGCGATGTGCCGGACTACGAGGCCGCAGTAAGAGCCTCCGGCGATGTTCGGTACCAGGTGGAGAACCGCTCGGTGGCGGATGTTCCGCAGAACGTCCTCGATGCCGACGACGACGTGGTCGTCGTGCGCTATCGCTATCCGCCCGAGACCGACTGGCCCGGGCGCCGCACGCAGCTGGGCACCAACGTGCTTTCAGTCGGCGTGACGCGCCGCGCGACGCTCGAGTCGCTGTCTGCACAGCGCGTGATCGCGACCTCGGCCTTTCACCTGGATACGGTGCGCCACGAGCGCGTCGGCTTCGGCGTTCAGGGCGCATTGCCACCGATGCCCGTCGGCGCCCGCGGGCTGGTGCGCCAGGTCGACCCGTACCTGGTGGTGTCGATGGCGCTGCTGCTCGAGCCTCACCCGGAGACGGGCGCACTGCCGCAGAACGTCTGCATCATCGACGAAGATCCTGCCGCCCCGGTGCGCCTGCTGAGCGGGCGCACTGGCTGCGAAGCCGTCCCTGTCGAGCCAGGTCGGGTGTACGCCACGCCCTTCGGCTTTGCCGGGCGGCAATGGTCCATCCGCGTCGAGCGCGGCGCGGAGTCATTCGCGTCGGTTGGCGATGTGTGGCTGTTTGCCGCACCAGGGCTGGCAACCCTGTTCACACTGACGCTGCTGCTGCTGTTCTGGGTCAGCCGCGTGCAGCGCGTCGAGGCCTTGGTCGACGAACGAACTTCTGCGCTGCGCGCCGAGGTGGAACAACGCCAGAACGCCGAACGGTCGCTCCAAGAAAGCAACAAGCGCTACGAGGCAGTGTTCGACACGGTCCCGGCCGGGGTGGTCTTGATCGACAAGGATCGACGCATCCTGCGCGCGAATCCGACCTTCGGATCGATGCTCGGCTACGCCACCGACGAGCTCAAGGGCATGACCATGACCAGCATCACCCCGCCCGAGGATCTGGTTCATTCAGCCGATGCGCCACAAGCTCTGGCGGAGCATCGCGTGCCCTTGTTGGTGATACGAAAGTCGTATCTGGCCCGCGATGGCTCGAAGGTGCCAGTGGAGGTGCGGACCAGCATGGTCTGGCAAGCCGACGGCCGGCCGAGCTTTGCGTTGGCGGCGGTGCACGACCTGCGCGACATGATGCGCGCGCAGGCCGCCGAGCGCGATCGAGACGCCGCCGCGGCGGCGAGCCAGGCCA
>JANMYQ010000193.1:0-114426 GCA_031382215.1 Methylibium sp. | reverse complement strand
TGGATGTGTTCGTCCATCGTGCCGCCCACGTCCATCAGCAGCAGCACCTTCACCTTGTTGTGGCGTTCGGGCACCATCTTGATGTCGAGCCAGCCGGCGTTCGCGGCGGTGGAGCGGATCGTGTCGTCGAGGTCGAGTTCTTCTTCGGAGCCCTCGCGCGCAAATCGGCGCAGCCGGCGCAAGGCGACCTTGATGTTGCGCGTGCCGAGTTCGAGGTTGTCGTCGTAGTCCTTGAACTGGCGCTGGTCCCAGACCTTCACCGCGCTCTTGTTGCGGCTCTTGTCCTGGCCGATGCGGATGCCCTGCGGGTTGTAGCCGTAGGCGCCGAACGGGCTGGTGCCGCCGGTGCCGATCATCTTGTTGCCGCCTTCATGGCGCTCCTTCTGTTCCTCGAAGCGCTTCTTGAGCGTTTCCATCAGCTCGTCCCAACCCATCTTCTCGATCGCGGCCTTTTCTTCGGGGCTCAGTTCGAGTTCGAGCTTCTTCTGCAGCCAGTCGAGCGGAATGTCCTGGGTGAAGTCGGTCAGCATCTCCACGCCCTTGAAGTAGGCGGCGAAGGCGCGGTCGAACTTGTCGAAGTGCGCCTCGTCCTTCACCAGCGTGGTTCGGGCCAGGTAGTAGAAGTCGTCGACCGAGGTGTCGATCACGCCCTCTTTGATGGCCTCGAGCAGCACCAGGTACTCCTTGACCGAGACCTTGAGCTTGGCGGCGCGCAGGGTGAAGAAGAAGTTGATCAGCATGGCACAGCCTGGTTGGAGATGGCGCGAGTGTGACCTGTGCTGAGGCTCATGCGTTCACCCAGTCTTCGACCCGCAGCCCACTGACGCGGCCGAACTCGCCGACGTCGTGGGTGACCAGCACACAATTCTCGGCACGCGCCTGTGCGGCGATCCAGAGGTCGTTGGCTCCGATGGGTGTTCCCAGGCGCTCCAGCTCGGCGCGGATTTCTCCGTAGAGCGACGCCACCCCCGCGTCGATCGGCACCAACGTGGCGCCCTCGGTGAAGCGCTGCAGCAAGGTCCGGTTGGCCTCGGCGCGAGCGCTCTTTCGCCAGCCAAGGTGCAGTTCGCCAAGCACGACGGGTGACATCACGACGCTGGACGGCGCGAGTGTCGCGAAGCGCTCTCGAACTTGTGGCGGGCGGTTGCGCATGACGTAGATCCAGATGTTGGTGTCCAGCAGGTAGCGGGTCACTTGACGTCGTCCCACGAGGGCTCGGGCTGCGGCGGCGCATCAGAAATGTCTGCGGGGAAGTCGTCCCCCAGGTCGGGCAGGTCCTTGATCAGGTCTGCCATCGTGCGCCGCTTCTCGCGCAGCACCACCTCGTCGCCGCGGCGAAAAATCTCCACGGTCTTGGAGCTGAAGCGGAATTCCTTGGGCAGGCGCACGGCCTGGCTGTTGCCGGACTGGAAGACGGTGGTATCGGCCATGGCGCACCTCGACGAGCAGAAAGGATATACGCCAAGTATATACGTCAGCGTCGGGCCGTCGGCCGCTTCACCTTGCCGGCGTCGTGCCGTTTCAGCCAGTCGAAAAATTCCCCGTACCAGAGCTTCGAGTTGCGCGGCTTCAGGACCCAGTGGTTCTCGTCCGGGAACCACACCAGCCGGGCATCGACGTCCTTGGCCTTGAGCGTGTTGTAGTAAGCCAGCCCCTGCGCATCGGGCACGCGGTAGTCGAGCGCACCGTGCATCACCAGCGTGGGGGTCTGCATGGCCTTGGCGAAAGCGTGCGGGCTCTGCGCGTCGACCTTGGCGCGGTCGTCCCAGTACCAGGCGCCGACTTCCTTGGCGTGCCAGGTGTAGGCGTCGTCGGCGAACATCGCGGTCCAGTCGAAGCAGCCGGCGTGGCACACGTAGGCCTGGTAGCGGCCCGGCTTCACGTGGCCGTTCATCCAGGCCACCATGTAGCCGCCATACGAGCCACCGGCGGCGAACACCCGGCTCTTGTCGGCCCATGGTTGCTTGAGCAGCCAGTCGGTTCCGGCTTCGACGTCCTGCAGTTCGAGCTGGCCCCAGCGGTGCGTGATGCTGTCGAGGAAGGCGTAACCGAAGCCGCTTGAGCCGTGGTAGTTCACGCAGGCCACCACATGGCCTTGCGCGGCGAGCAGGTGGTTGTTCCAGCGGTAGTGGAAGGTGTCGCCCGAGGCCGCGTGCGGGCCGCCGTGGATCACCTGCAGCAGCGGGTACTTCTTCTTGCCGGGCCCCGCCTTGCCTCTGCCTCCGAAGCCCGGCGGATAGATCACCCACATCTGCACGTCGTCGCCTTGCGCTCCCTTGAGCGTCACTTCTTCATGGTGGCCGAGATCGCATTTGTCCAGCAGTTCGTCGTTGAAGTGCTCCAGCCGCAGCGGCGCTGCGCCGTCGCGCTGCGCGTGTACGCGGGCCGGGTGGTCCATCGCGTCGGCCACGCTGGCCACCACGCCGGCCGCCACGTCGAACCCTTGCACCCAGCCGCCCTGCACGGCAATGCTGGCCGTGCGGCTGGCGCTGGTCCAGCGGTACAGGTGGTTGCGGCCGCGGTCTTCGGCGCAAAAGTACAGCGCGTCACCGGCGTCGGCCCAGCGCAGCGGCGCGTGCACCGCATGGTCCCAGTCGCCGCTCAACACCTTCCAGCCGCCGCCGCGTTGCACCACGGCCAGGTGGCCGGGCATCGTGTGCTTCTTGCCCTGGTGGCTGGCGACGAACGTGACGGTCGTTCCGTCAGGGCTGTAGCGCGGCGCTTCGAAGTCCCAGGCCTTGTCCAGCGCCAGCGTTTGCACCTTGCCGCTGCGCAGTTGCAGCTCGCTCAGTGCCTTGGTGTGGTCCAGGCGCTTCTGCGGCCGCGGGTCGTGCGTGAACACAAGGTGCCGGCCGTCGGGCGCGATGTCGAAACAGTGCGCGTCAGGCTCGGCGCGCGGCAGCTCCAGATCGGTGCCCTCGAACAGGTCGGTGAGGCGGCCGCTCGCCACGTCGAGCACATGCAGGTGCGCCACCCGGCCCATCGGCAGGTGGTGGTCCCAGTAGCGGTACTGCGCTTCGCTGGTGACGTAACCGGTTTCCTTGCGATCCTTGAATTCCTTCCAGCGTTTGGCCTGCGCCTTGGTGCCACGCAGTTCGGGCCAGACCCACGCGATGAAGGCGATTCGCTGGCCGTCGGGAAACCACTTGAAGGCTTCGATGCCGGGCGCGAAGTCGCTGACCCGGCTGGCCTCGCCGCCGTCGGGCGCGATCACATAGAGCTGCGGCGTGTCGTCTTTGCGGCCCTGCTGTTCGCGTTTGGCGACGAAACCGATACGTTCGCCGGTGGGCGACCACGCGGCCTGGCCGTCTTTCTCGCCGCAGGCCGTGAGCCGGCGCGGTTTGCCGCCGAAAGTGGACAGCAGCCACAGGCTGGTGCTGCCCTTGTTGTCGTCCATCGAATGGCGGGCGACCGAACACACCGCCTGCGCACCGTCGGGCGAGAGCGCGAGGCCGCCGATGCGGTCGAACTTCCACAGGTCTTCGACCGTGATCGGCTTTTTCTTCTTCTCGACCATTGTTTCAGCGCGCCTTGATCAGCTGCCAGCCCAGGTGCGCCTTGACCGTCGGCCATTCGCTCTCGACGATGCTGTAAACGCAGGTGTCGCGCAAGCTGCCGTTGCTGGCGCGTTGGTGGTTGCGCAAGATGCCGTCGAGCTTGGCACCGAGCCGCTCGATGGCACGCCGGCTCTGCTGGTTGAAGAAGTGGGTGCGGAACTCCACCGCGATGCAGCCCAGGGTTTCGAACGCGTGCGTCAGCAGCATCAGCTTGCATTCGGTGTTCAGCGGCCCGCGCTGCGCGGCGGCGGCGGTCCAGGTGGAGCCGATCTCGACCCGCTTGTGAACTGCATCGACATTCATGTAGGTCGTCATGCCCACTACATTGCCAGAGGCATCGTGGGTCGTGAAAGGCAGCATCGAACCCTTGGCCTGCAAGCCCAGCCGGCGTTCGATCTCGGCGTGCATGCCCTCGGGTGCCGGGATGGCGGTGTACCAGAGCTTCCAGAGTTCGCCGTCGCGGGCCGCGGCGGTCAGGCCGTCGAGGTGGGTCATCGACAGCGGCTCCAGCACGGCATGCTGCCCGGCCAGCCGCACCGGCTTCAACCAGTCACTCATCAGCGGTTGTGCCTTTGCATGAACACCAGCTTCTCGAACAGCGACACGTCCTGCTCGTTCTTCAGCAGCGCGCCCACCAGCGGCGGCACGGCCACCTTGTCGTCCTTGCTCTGCAGCGCTTCGAGCGGAATGTCTTCAGCCACCAGCAGCTTGAGCCAGTCGAGCAGTTCGCTGGTGGAGGGCTTCTTCTTCAGCCCCGGCAGGTTGCGCACGTCGTAGAAGTTCTTCAACGCGGCCGACAGCAGTTGCTTCTTCAGGTCGGGAAAGTGCACGTTGACGATCGACTGCATCGTGTCGGCATCGGGGAACTTGATGTAGTGGAAGAAGCAGCGGCGCAAGAACGCATCGGGCAGCTCCTTCTCGTTGTTCGAGGTGATGAACACCAGCGGCCGGTGCACCGCCTTCACCAGCTCGCGCGTCTCGTACACATAGAACTCCATCCGGTCGATCTCGCGCAGCAGATCGTTCGGGAACTCGATGTCGGCCTTGTCGATCTCGTCGATCAACAGCGCCACCGGCTTGTCGGCCGTGAAGGCCTGCCACAGCACGCCCTTGACGATGTAGTTGTGGATGTCCTTGACCTTCTCATCGCCGAGCTGGCTGTCACGCAGCCGGCTCACCGCGTCGTACTCGTACAGCCCCTGCTGCGCCTTGGTGGTGCTCTTGATGTGCCACTGCAGCAGCGGCATGTTCAGCGCCTGCGCCACCTCCTCGGCCAACATGGTCTTGCCGGTGCCGGGCTCGCCCTTGACCAGTAGCGGGCGCTTGAGCGTGATGGCCGCGTTGACGGCCAGCATCAGGTCGTGCGTGGCAACGTAGTTCCGGGTGCCTTGAAATTTCATGGGTGGGGGTGGCTTTCGAGGCTCCGTCAGGGGTGTCGATCCAGTATATAGGCGCCCCTATAATCCCGCGCTGACCCGCCCCTCGCGCGTCCCCCTCCAGCCACCCTGTCGTCTGCCGCAACCATGAAGAAACTGCTGTCCCTGTTGATCGTGTCGGCCGCCACCCTCGTGCCCCTGAGCGTGGCCCAGGCGCAGGACGCCAAGGAAGGCGAGAAGAAGGTGGCCATGTGCATCGGCTGCCACGGCATCCCCGGTTACCAGGCGAGCTTCCCCGAGATCCACAAGGTGCCGATGATCGCCGGCCAGGGCGCCAAGTACATCGTCTCCGCGCTCACCGCCTACAAGAAGGGCGACCGCAAGCACCCGACCATGCGCGCCATTTCCGCGTCGCTGACCGACAAGGACATGGCCGACGTGGCCGCCTTCTACGACCAGCAGGGCAAGGAAGGCGCTGCTGCCGCGGCCCCGGCCGCCGTGCCGGTGCCGCCGGCCCAGGTGGCCGAGTTGCTGAAGAAGGGCAACTGCGCTTCGTGCCATGGCGAAAACCTGAGCAAGCCGATCGACCCCAGCTACCCCAAGCTGGCCGGCCAGCATGCCGACTACCTGTACGTGGCGCTGAAGGCCTACCAGCTCGACAAGAACCCCAAGGTCGGGCGCAGCAACGCCATCATGGCTGGCATGGCGCGCCCGTTCACCTTGGCCGAGATCAAGTTGATGGCCAACTACATCGGCTCGATGCCGGGTGAGCTGAAAACCGTGACGCAGTCGCGCTTCCGCTGACCTGCCAGGCCGAAGCGCCCCTGAAAAGGCGCAAGAACAAAGCCGCTGAATCCCAGCGGCTTTTTTGTGACCGCGCGGTAGGAGCGAGGCGGCTCAAGGGGCGCCGGCCGGGGCCGATAACCAGCCACCCGGATTCATCCGCCAACGGCCCCATGCTGAAGAAAATAAAAATCGAGGAGGTGCGCCTGGGCATGCACTTGCATGAACTGTGCGGAACCTGGCTGGACCACCCGTTCTGGACCACCAAGTTCGTGCTGCGCGACCCCGCGGTGCTGGCCAAGCTCAAGTCCAGCGGCGTGGCCGAGTGCTGGATCGACACCGCCAAGGGCGTCGACGTGGCCGCGGCGCCGGCCGTTCAAGCTGCACCGGTGGAAGCTGCCGTGGCCGCAGTGGCTGCCGTGGCCGCGGGGGTCACTTCGGGCCCGGCCGTCGCACCCGCGTCGGCGCCGAAGCCGGCGGTTCGAAGCCTGCGCACGCTGCCCGCGCAACCGACCACCTCGATGGACGACGAACTCAAGCACGCCGCCGTGCTGTTCCAGCAGTCGCGCCAGGCGGTCCAGTCGCTGCTGAGCGAAGCGCGCATGGGCCATGCGGTGAATGCCGACACGTGCCTGCCGCTGGTGAGCGAGATCGCCTCGTCGGTGTGGCGCAATTCCGGCGCGCTGGTGAGCCTGGCGCGCCTGAAGACGCACGACGACTATTCGTACATGCATTCGGTGGCGGTGTGCGCGTTGATGGTGAGCCTGGCGCGCCAGCTCGGCCAGACCGAAGCGCAGGCGCGCGACGCCGGCCTGGCCGGCCTGCTGCACGACATCGGCAAGGCCAAGATGCCGCTCGAGGTGCTGAACAAGCCCGGCAAGCTCACCACCGACGAATACACCGTGATGAAGAGCCACCCCGAGCGCGGCCACCAGTTGCTGGCCGCCAGCGGCGAGGTCGGCGCGGTGGCGCTCGACGTCTGCCTGCACCACCACGAGCGGCCCGACGGCAAGGGTTACCCGCACGGTCTGGTGGGCGCCGCGATCAGCCTGCCCGCGCGCATGGGCGCCCTGTGCGACGTGTACGACGCGATCACCTCCAACCGCCCTTACAAGGCGGGCTGGGACCCGGCCGAATCGGTCTCGCAGATGGCCGAATGGACCCAGGCCGGGCAGTTCGACCCGGTGCTGTTCCAGGCCTTCGTGAAGAGCCTGGGCATCTACCCCAATGGCTCGTTGGTGCGCATGACCTCGGGCCGGCTCGGCGTGGTCATCGAGCAGAACCCGCAGGCCCTGGTCACGCCGCGGGTCAAGGTGTTCTTCTCGACCCGTTCGCAGATGCCGATCCCGCCCGAAGTGCTGGACCTGGGCCACCCCGGCTGCAGCGACCGCATTGCGGCGCGTGAATCGAACAAGGTGTGGCAGTTCCCGCACCTCGACGAACTGTGGGCCGGCGCAGAAACCTTGCGCAAGATCGGCCGGGCGGCCTGAAGCCCGAGTTGGCTCCGGGCGCTTTAGCAGAGCGCCTCAGGTGAACCTCCCTGGCGACCCTCCCGGCCGCCGCCCTAAACTCGGCTCACTCATTCATTGCAGGAGCTCCAGCATGACCCGACTTCTCTCGATGACCCTGGGCGCCGCCGCGTGCGCAGCGCTGGCGTTGGCGCAAGTGCCGGCGCAAGCCCAGACCTTGCGGTGGGCCAGCCAGGGCGACCCGCAGACGATGGACCCGCACTCGCAGAACGAGTCCATGACGAACATGATGAACGGCCAGGTCTACGAGCGCCTCACCTCGCGCGACAAGGCCCTGGCCATCGTGCCCGGGCTGGCCACCGAGTGGACGCAGGTCTCGCCATTGCTGTGGCGCTTCAAGCTGCGCCCGAACGTGAAGTTCCACGACGGCACGCCGTTCACGGCCGACGACGTGGTCTTCTCGATCCAGCGCGGCCAGCAGACCACCTCGCAGATCAACAACTACGCCACCGCCGTGGGCACGCCGAAGAAGATCGACGACCTGACGGTGGAGTTTCAGCTCGCCGCGGTGAACCCGATCTTCCTGCAGCACCTGGACGCGCTGTGGATGATGAGCAAGGCCTGGAGCGAGAAGAACAAGTCCACCAAGCCGCTGGACTTCAAGAACAAGGAAGAGACCTTCGCCTCGCAGAACGCGATGGGCACCGGCCCCTTCATGCTGGTCAGCCGTGCGCCCGGCATCAAGACGACGTACAAGCGCAACCCGAACTGGTGGGGCAAGCACGAGGGCAACGTGCAGGAGATCGTCTACACCCAGATCTCGAACGACGCGACGCGGCTGGCCGCGCTGGTGTCGGGCGAGGTCGACTTCGTGCTCGACCCGGCCCCGCGCGACGTGGCCCGGCTGCGCAACACCGCCGGCGTGAAGGTGATCGACGGGCCCGAGAACCGCATCGTCTTCATCGGCATGGACCAGGGCCGTGACGAGCTGCTCTACAGCAGCGTGAAGGGCAAGAACCCGTTCAAGGACCTGCGCGTGCGCAAGGCCCTGTACCACGCGATCGACATCGACACGATGAAGAACAAGCTGATGAACGGCCAGTCCTTCCCCACCGGCGGCATGACGCCGTCGCCGTCGGCCGCCTACGGCGACACCGAGATCGAAAAGCGCCTGCCCTTCGACGTGCCGCTCGCCAAGAAGCTGATGGCCGAGGCCGGTTACCCCGACGGCTTCGAGGTGCAGCTCGACTGCCCGAACAACCGCTACATCCAGGACGAGGAAATCTGCGTCGCGCTGGCCGCGATGTGGGCGCAGATCAATGTCAAAGTCAAGGTGACCGCGCAGCCGCGCGCCACCTACTTCCCCAAGCTCGAGAAATACGACTTCAGCATGTACATGCTCGGCTGGGGCGGCGCCGTGACCGACGCCGAAACCACGCTCACGCCGGTGTTGCGCAACAACCTGGGCGAAAAGGGCATCGGCTTCTACAACTACGGCAAGGCCAAGAACGACAAGGCCGACGCGTTGGCCGCGCAGTCTTCGGTCGAAGCCGATCCGAAGAAGCGCGAAGAGATCGTCAAGGCGGCGTTGCGTGAGTTCAAGGAGCAGGTGGCCGTGCTGCCGCTGCACCGCCAGGTCATCCCGTGGGCTGCGCGCAGCAATGTCGAGGTGATTCACCGCGCCGACAATTGGTTCGAGGTGCAGTGGGTGAAGATCGGGAAGAGCGGGGGCTGAATCTGCTCTTGCTTCGGCGTTGAAACGGCGGCCTCGAGGTCGCCGTTTTGCTTTGCGCGGGGCGGGGCGCGCGCGTCGCGGCGGGCGATACCCGGCGGGGGCTCATGCTGGGGCGGTCTGCGCTGGCGCTCCGACTCCGCTGCGGTGCTCGGTCTCGCGGCCCGTCGCCGAACTCACTTCGCTTGCTTCGCCGCGCTACGTTCAAACAGGCGGCGACAAGTCAGTCTACGAACGCGCTGCGCGCGGGGCCGCAAGCCCGGAGCGGATCAAAGCCCCAGAACTCGCCCCCGCCGGGTACCGCCCGCCGCTAGCGGAACCGGTTGTGCTCTTTGCCGCAAATAGAAAAGCCGGTGCCGCAAAGGTGCGTTCGGGCAGGTCGGAGGGCGCCTCTTCGGCGCTGAGGAGCGGAAGTCTCGTGGCCCGCGCGCGCAGCGCGCCTCAACGACTGACTTGTCGCCGCCTGTTTGAACGTAGCGCGGCGAAGCAAGCGAAGTGAGTTCGGCGACGGGCCACGAGACTGAGCACCGGAAGGCAGTCGGAGCGCCAGCGGAGACCGCCGAAGCGAAGCCCTCCGGCCTGCCCGGACGCGCCTTTGCCCGCGACGGACTGCACGCCCCCCGCGCCGACACGCGAAAGAACAACCCCCGTAACTGCCACCTTTTCAACGTTTCCGGCGCAACCCCCGCCACCTAGCATCGAACCAGCAAGCCTGGGTGCGTGTGCGCCCGCGCCAGCCAAGTGCACTGCTGCAACAGAAAATGTCCACCGCCACTGCCCCCACCGCCGCCCCCGCCAAGACCGCCCCGCCCAAGCTAAGGCTGGGTGAGCTGTTGATGCGCGATGGCGTGGTCACGCAGGAGCAGCTCGACACTGCGTTGGCAGCGCAACGCGCCAGCGGCCACCCGCTTGGGCGCGTGCTGAAGGAAAGCGGCGTCATCACCGAACTGATCCTGGCCAAGGCATTGGCGCGCCAGTTGAAGCTGGAGTTCGTCGACCTGCGCGCCGACATGGTCGATCCCGAGATCGCCAAGCGCATTCCCGAAGTGCGCGCGCGGCGCCTGCGTGCGATGCCGCTGCACTTGTTCAAGGGCAGCCTGGTCGTGGCGGTCACCGACCCGACCAGCATGAATTTGATGGACGACCTGGAGCGGCTGCTGGCCGGCAGCTTCGAGACCGTGATCGTCGAAGAATCGAAGTTGATGTCGGTGATCGACAAGATTTACCGCAGCACCACCGAAATCACCGGCCTGGCGCAGGAGCTCGAACGCGAGCTGGCGGTGTCGGGCGACGTGGTCGACCTGGCGCAGATGTCGTCCGGCGCCGGTGCCGAAGACGCGCCGGTGGCGCGGCTGCTGCAGTCGGTGCTCGAAGACGCGGTGCGCGCGCGCGCGTCCGACGTTCACATCGAACCGATGGCGCACAAGCTGGTGATGCGCTGCCGCGTGGACGGCCAGTTGCGCGCGCAGACCGAGGCTGATGTGCGCATCGGCCCGGCGCTGGCGCTGCGGCTGAAGATCGTCGCGGGCCTCGACATTTCAGAACGCCGGCTGCCGCAAGACGGGCGCTTTGCGGTGCAGATCGGCGGCAAGGCGGTCGACATCCGCCTGTCCACCCTGCCCACGCAATACGGCGAGGCGGTGGTGATGCGGCTGCTGTCGCAAGGCACACAACTGCTGTCGCTCGACCGCGTGGGCATGCCCGCGGCAATGGTTGCGCAACTGCGCCAGACCTTGAAGCGCACCTCGGGCATGGTGCTGGCCACCGGCCCCACCGGCAGCGGCAAGACGACCACGCTGTACAGCATTCTGTCGGAGCTGAACCAGCCCGAGCGCAAGCTCATCACGGTCGAAGACCCGGTCGAATACCGGCTGCCGGGTGTGAACCAGGTGCAGGTCAACGAGAAGATCGGCCTGGGCTTCAGCGCGGTGCTGCGTTCGATTCTTCGACAAGACCCGGACGTGGTGCTGGTCGGCGAAATGCGCGACCACGATACCGCCGAAACCGGCTTGCGCGCGGCGATGACCGGGCACATGGTGCTGTCGTCGCTGCACACCAACGACGCAGCCACCACGCCGGCGCGCCTGGTCAACATGGGCGCACCCGCGTACATGGTCGGCCTGGCATTGCAGAACGTGGTGGCACAACGGCTGCTGCGGCTGGTGTGCACCAGTTGCGCCAGCGACCACGCCCCCGATGCCAGCGAAGGCGCCTACCTGCAGTCGGTGCTCGGCGCGGCTGCTTCGGGCGGCCACTTCCGCCACGGCCGCGGCTGCCCGGACTGCAACAACACCGGCTACAGCGGCCGGGTCGGCATCTACGAGATGCTGACGCTCGACACCGCGCTGATCCGCGAACTCGGCCACGGCGACCCGACCCGCTTTGCCGAAGCGGCACGCGCGCAGATGGGCAAGAACACTTTGCAGAACGGCGCCTTGAAGCTGGCGCTGCAGGGGCGCACCACGCTGGCCGAGGCGATGAAGCTGGCGGTCAACGAATCGGTGCCGGGGTAGCGCCGCGCCACCATGCAGCGCTTCGCCTACCAATCGCGCGACGGCAGCGGCCTGCTTTCCGCCGGTGAACTCGACGCCGAAGACAGCAGCGGCGTGGCCGCACAACTGCGTGCGCGCGGGCTCACGCCGGTCAGCATCAAGGCCAGCGCGAACAGTGCGCCCGCGGCCAGTTCCCCCAATGCTGCCAATGCCAAAGCGGCACCGGGCCTGGGCGACGTGGGCGCCCTGCTGCGCCAGCAGCTCGGTTTGGCACCCGCCGCCGCCAAGGTCAGCGAGGTCGAGCTGCAACTGCTCACGCGCGAGCTGTACGCGATGATGAAAGCCGGCGTGCCCATCATGCGTGCGCTCGGCATCCTGACCGAATCGACCGCCAACCCGGATCTGACGGCCGCGCTGCAACGCATCTCGGCCACCTTGGGCAGCGGTGTCGACTTCGGCGCGGCGCTCGAAAAAGAGAGCCAGCGCACGGGCTTGTTCTCGCCTTACTACATCAGCATCGTGCGGATCGGCGAGACGACCGGGCGCTTGGAAGAATGCCTGCTGCGCCTGTCCAAGCACCTGCAGTTCCTGCGCGCCACCAAGGAGCAGTTGCTCGCCGCCATCCGCTACCCGGCGTTCGTGATCCTGGCGGCGGTGCTGGCGGTGGTGGTGATCAACATCTTCGTGATCCCGCAGTTCGAGAAGGTGTTCCGCGGGCTCAACGCCGAGTTGCCGCTGCTGACCAAGATCCTGCTCGGCATGTCCAAGTTCATCGTGTCGAGCTGGCCGGTCTTGCTGCTGGGCACCGGCGCAGCGGTGGTGGGCGTGCGGTCGTGGTTGGCTACATCGGCTGGCGCGGCGCTGTGGGACCACTGGAAGCTCAGGCTGCCGATCGCAGGCGACATCGTGCGGCGCACCTGCCTGGCGCGCTTTTGCATTTCGTTCTCGGTGGCGCTGCGCAGCGGTGTGCCTTTGACTCAAGCTTTGGGCATCGTGGCCGACAACGTAGGCAACCACCGGTTTTCCGAGTGCATTCACGCCATGCGCGGGCATGTGGAACACGGCGAATCGGTCAAGCAGGCGGCAGCGCGGGTGGGAATTTTCCCGAACTCGCTGGTGCAGGTCATCGCGGTGGGTGAAGAAACCGGCGCGCTGGCCGAACTGCTGGAAGAGCTGGGAACGTACTTCCAGAGCGAGGTGGAGTACGAGTTGTCGCGCCTCACGGCGCGGCTGGAGCCGATCCTCATCACCGTGCTCGGTGGCGTGGTGCTGGTGCTGGCGCTGGGTGTGTTCTTGCCGATGTGGGAATTGGGTCGTGCCTCCATCAAGTGATGACGGTGGCACTTGTTTCAACGAGTGGGGCCATGGCCCGAAGGAGTTTCAAATGAAGAGCAACAAGGCGATGGGCGGTTTCACCCTCATCGAGCTGATCGTCGTGATCACCATCCTGGGTGTGCTGGCGGCGGTGGCGCTGCCGCGCTTCACCAGCCTGCAGGCCGATGCGCGCAAGGCCAAGGCCGATGCGATCTTCGGTTCGATGCGCGCTGCGGCGGGCATCGTCAAATCGACTGCGCTGGTCAAGGCGGTGGACTGCACGGCCGCTTCGGTGACCGGCGGCGTCACGCTCGAAGGCCGCGCGATCGACCTCGTCTATTGCTACCCGTCGGCATCGGCCACCGCCACCGCCGGCATCCTCGGCGCTTCCAACGTTGACCCGACCGCCGACGGCGTGACGGCCGCAGTGGCCACCGGCACCTTGACGGTGACGATCAGCGGCGGCAGCGCCACCTGCAACATCACCTACACGCCGCCCGCGGGTGCGAACCTGGCGCCGGTGATCACCAACAACGCCACCGCAGCCGTCTGCTGACGCCATGCCCACGCGCCCTGGCCGGCGCACCAGCAAGCTGGAGTTCGTGGTGGCCCTCACCCTGGTGGCAATGTTTGCCGGGTGGTGGGCCATTCGTTTCGCCTCGGCCCAGGCTGACGTGCGCATCCTCAGAGTCCGCGAAATGGCGTCGGCCATGCGCGACCTTGCGCGCGAAATTCATCTGCAGGCGGTGGTCGCCAACCAGGCCGACGTCACCGGCACGATGCGCACCGCCTACGGGCCGGTGCAGGTGCTGGACGGGCACCCCACGCCCAGCGCCGCCGGCATCGGCCAGTTGATGGCGCAGCACATGCCGGCGCGCCAGATGGTCTGCGCCGCGGTGCAATTGCCGCACCCGGCGCGCGGCGGCGACCTCGTCGACGCGTTCGAATGCGCGCCCGGCGAACTCGAGCCCAGCGCGCGCGAGCGTTGCGCGGCGCGCTACCTGGCGCCGCTGTGGCCGGGCGGCGAACCGAGCGTGACCTTCCTGTTCCACTCACGCCGCGCCGCGGGGCTGCCGTGCGAAACCGATTGATTCATCGACTGAACCCTCGGCAAGCTGCCCAGCACGGCTTCACGATGGTCGAGCTGATCGTCGTGATCTCGCTGATCGGCATCCTCGGCGCGGTCAGCGCATCACGCCTGTTCAGCAGCGACGACCTGAAGGCGCGTGGTTTTGCAAACGCGCTGGCGCAGACCTTGTCAGCCGGCCAACGCATGGCGGTGGCGCAACGGCGCACTGTCTACGCACAACTGGTCACCGCGCCGGGCAGCTTGCGTTTGTGCCTGGACGCGGGCTGCAGCGTGCCGGTGGCACCCGCGCCCGGCGATGCCGACACCTTGCCCGCCCCTGCCGGCATGGGCCTGCAAAGCGCCAGCACCGCGTTCAGCTTCGACGGGCTTGGCCGGCCATCGCTGGTCGCATCGCTGACGATCACGGTGCTGGCTGCCGACGGCAGCCCGATGGCGATGGGCGTGACCCTGCAACCGGAGACCGGCCATGTGGCGCCGTTCTGAACCTGCTTTCGTGGTTTCACAACGCAGGCGACGCACGCAGCGCACGCAGCGCGGCGCCTCGCTGATCGAGCTGATCGTGCTGATCGTCGTGGTCGGCATCGTCGCCACCGCGGCGATGGGCGCGCTGGCGACGATGAGCTCGCGCAGCGCCGACCCGCTGGTGCAACGCCAGGCGCTCGCGGTGGCGCAGTCGCTGCTCGACGAGATCACCGCCCAGCCCACGCCCGACGGCGACGCGCTCGGCCCCGAGGCCGGTGAATCGCGTGGCAGCGCGACGGCGCCGTTCAACCACGTGAACGACTACCACGGCCTCAGCATGAGCGGCATCCGCCACTTCGACGGCACGCCGGTCCCCGCGCTCGAGAGCTACAGCGCCAACGTGACGGTGCGCGCGCAGGCGGTGGGCAACGTGCCGGCGGCGGCAGGCTGGTGGGTCGAGGTGAGAGTGACCGGGCCGGGCGGTGCCGAAGTGGTGCTGGCGGGCTGGCGGGCGCGGCTGTCGGGGTGATTCGAATGAGCACAAATTCTTCAACTGCTCGCAAACGCACGCAGCACGGCTTCACCCTGGTGGAGCTGATCGTCGTGATCAGCCTGTTCGGCATCCTGGCCGCCGTCGGCGCGGCGCTGATGTCGCGCCCGATCGTCGCATTCGCCAACGCAGCGTCGAGCGCGCAGTTGTCTGACGCCGGCAGCCTGGCGCTGCAGCGCATGGCCGACGAGTTGCGCCAGGCGCTGCCCAACAGCGTGCGCGTGAGCACCAGCGGCAGCGATTTCTATGTCGAGTTCCTGCCGCTCACCGGCGTGGGCCGCTACCGCGCGCAGGTGGCCGCCACCGGCACGGCCGGCGATGCGCTGGACTTTGCCGACCCGGCCGATCCGAGCTTCGACGTGCTCGGGCCGATGCCCGCGCTCGGCGCAGCGTCTGAAATGGTGATCAACAACCTCGGCACGCCCGAGGGCGACGCCTACAGCGGCGACAACCGGCGCGCCGGGCTGGCCTACAACACCGGCACCGGCGTGCTGCAGTTCACCGTCAATGGCGCGTTCCCGTCGGAGTCGCCCTCGGCGCGCTTCGGGCTGGTGGACCCGCCGGTGAGTTTTGTGTGCACCGGCGGTGCCGGCGGTACGGGCACGTTGCGGCGGGTCAGCGGGTATGCGATCCAGGCGAGTCAGCCGGTGTCGATGGCGGCGGCGCCCTTGGCCAGTGCCACCCAGGCGGTGCTGGCCAGTGGCATCAGCTCATGCGCCGCAGCGTACGACGCGGCGCTGCAGAACCTGGGCCTGCTCACCTTGCGCCTGGTGATGGCGCGCGGCGACGGCGTGGCCACGATGGTGCAGCAGATTGCGGTGGAGACGACGCCATGAAGCGCATGAGTCACCACTCTGCGCAAGCAGCCCGCGGCTTCGCGATGGTTACTGTGGTGTTCGTGCTGATCGCGCTGGCCGCCATCGTCGCCGCCGTCAGCGGTTTGCTCATACGCGGCGCGCAAGCCACCGTGCTCGACGTGCACCAGGCCCGCGCCACCGCGGCCGCACGCGCGGCGCTGCAATGGGCGGCCTGGCAGGTGCGCGACCCGCAAGGCACGCAGGTGCCGGGCGCCACCGCGCTGCCGAACTGTTTTGCGTCGCCCTCCACCTTGACCTTGCCGGCACCGCTGGCCGACTACAGCATCAGCGTGACCTGTGTGCGCACACCCGACGCTGGGGCCAGCCCGAACTTCTATAGCGAAGACCAGCGCCGCCTGGCGATCTTCCTGCTCACCGCCACCGCCAGCGCGGGTGCACCAAACGCGCCCGACCGGGTCGAGCGGCGCCTGGAGATGCGCGTCGAAAGCTGCAAGGACCCGGCTGGTGACCTGCCCGACTACCGATGCTGAGGCCAGTGCAAGCCTGAGGAACTGGCCGGGCGCCAGCCCCTTTTTCCGGCGATTGCCAATGGCCCCGGGCCGACAACATCGGCAGGTCCGTTCCTCCGCCGTCGCAAGCCCTGGCCGTGGACGCCGATTCCACCCGACCCGCGTCATGACGCCCTTGCAATCAACATCGAGTCCCGCCGCACGGAGGCCTGAATGACCGGCCTGCGCCGCAGCGGCCTGCGCTGGTTCGTGTCGCTGCTCGCCGTGGCTGCACTGCTCGCCGGCTTGATGCGCGATGCGGCCGGCGCGATTGTGCTCGGCAGTTCGGCCGGCACACAGGGCGTGGGCGTTTCGTCGCTGACCTGGTCACACACCATCGCGGCGGGCAGCAACCGCCTGCTGATCGTGCGCGTGGCCAACATCAACGCAGGGGTGTCGGTGTCCAGCGTGAGCTACGGCGGCGTCGCGCTGACCGAGTTGCAGACCGCCACCAGCGGCGGCGGGCCGTCGAACGTGCGCTCCTCGGTGTGGTACCGGCTGGCGCCGGCGGTCGGCACGGCCAACGTGGTGGTGAGCTTGAGCGGCAGCACGCGCGTGCAGGGTTATTCGACCGACCTGACCGGCGTGTCGCAAACGACCCCGTTCGGCACCGTCGCCACGGCCACCGGCACCAACAACGCGCCCACGGTCACCGCAACCGGCGCTGCCGGTGACCTGATGTTCGACACCGCCGCGGCCCAGGGCGGCGCCGGCTCGGCCACGGCCGGCGGCGGCCAGGCGCCCATCAGCGGCAGCACGGGCGGCACCGCATCCGACGTGCTCGGAATGGGCAGCACCAAGGCCGGCGCGGCGTCGGTGACCTTGTCGTGGTCGACCACGGCCTCGTCGCCGTGGGTCAGCATCGGCGTGGCCATCAAGCAGGCGGCCGGCTACACGGTCAGCGGCACGGTGTTCGAAGACGTGAACTACGCTTTCGGAGCCGGGCGCCCGCTGGCGGCCGGCGGCGTCGGCGTGAACGGGGCGACCGTCGAGCTGTACAACGGCAGCGGCGCGTGGGTCAGCAGCACCACCACCGCCAGTGGCGGCACCTACAGCTTTGCCAGCCTGTCGGCGGGCACCTACCACGTGCGCGTGGTCAACAGCACAGTACCGTCGCAACGCAGCGGCGCGGTGGCCAGCTTGCGCGGCGTGATGACCTACCGCAGCAACGCCAGCAGCGGCAGCGCGGTGGCGGTGACGGACTTCGTCGGCGGTACCAACCCGGCGCTGGTGGACCCCGGCGCCGGCAGCAGCGGCGCCACGTTCAACACCACCACCGGCGTCTTCAGCGCGGTGCTCAGCGGTACGGCGCAGTCGTATTCGGCGGTCACGGTGAGCAGTGCCAACATCGGCAGCGTCGACTTCGGTTTCAACTTCGACACGGTGGTCAACACCAACGACGCTGGGCAGGGCAGCCTTCGCCAGGCAATCATCAACGCCAACACGCTCGGCGGCGACGCGAGCCTGGCGCAGGTCGGGCGCGGCGCGGCGGTCGAGAACCTGGTGTTCAGGATCAGCAACGGCACGGCGGGGGACGGGTTGCGCAGCAGCATCAATCTGTTCAGCGGCGGCGTGGCGACCATCGCACCGACCTCTGCCTTGCCGACGATCACCAGCCGGCTGGTGATCGACGCGCAGACGCAGCCGGGCTGGACCAGCGCGCCCCTCATCGACATCAACGGCGCTGGCGCCGGCAGCGGCGTGACGGGCCTGGCGCTGCAGGCCCTCAGCGGGTCGATCGTGCGCGGGCTGGTGATCCGCAACTTCACGGCCACGGGCCTGTCGCTGGACACCGTGAATGGCAGCACCGTGGCGGGCAACTACCTGGGCCTCAACGCGGCCGGCACCGCCGCAGCGGGCAACGGCACGCAGGGCCTGAACCTGTGGAACTCGAACAACAACACGATCGGCGGCACGACCGCGGCGGATCGCAACGTCATCTCGGGCAATGCCAACATCGGCATCGTGATCACCGGCAACGGCGGCAACGGCATCGGCAACGTCGTGCGCGGCAACTACGTCGGGACCAACGCCGCCGGCACCGCGGCGCTGCCGAACGGCTCGATCGGCGTGTACTTCGCGTCGGCCTCGAATACCGTCGGCGGCACCACCGCCGGCGCGGGCAACCTCATCAGCGGCAACACCTACGCCGGCCTGGCGCTCGACGTGGGTGCGACCGGCAGCACCGTGCAGGGCAACCGCATCGGCACCGACGCGGCCGGCACCGCGGCGCTGGCCAACGGCACCCACGGCATTCATGTGCTGTCGGCCACCAACACCATCGGCGGTACCGCGGCCGGGGCCGGCAACGTGATCTCGGGCAACGCGGAGCAGGGCGTGTGGGTGCAGGCCAACAGCAACCTGATCCAGGGCAACATCATCGGCCTGAATGCTGCCGGCAACGCCAAGCTCCGCAACGGGCAGAACGGCATCGTGCTGTCGGCCGCCGACAGCAACACCATCGGCGGCAGCGCAGCCGGCGCGCGCAACGTGATCTCGGGCCACGACAGCCTGGCCGACTACTGGGACGGCGTGTTCCTGTTCAACGGCAGCGACAACAACACGATCCAGGGCAACTACCTCGGCACCGACAGCACCGGCACGGTCGGATTCGGCAACTCGTACGGTGGGGTCACGGTCTACGGCGGCGTCAACAACACCATCGGCGGCACCGGGGCGGGGCAGGGCAACCTGATCGCCCACAACGGCCATGGCGTGGAGGTCACCCACAGCACCGGGGCGGCCACCGGCAACCGCATCTCGGGCAATTCGATGCACTCCAACGTCAACGGCGGCATCTGGCTAGAAGGCGGCCTGCCGGCCAACGACGGCACGACCACCGTCGCCAAGGGCAACCTGCTGACCGACGCGCCGGTGTTCACCTCCGCCAGCTACGACGGCAGTACGCTCAGCGTGGCAGGTTACGTCGGTTCGGCGGCCGGACAGGCCGCATTTGCCAACCACACGGTCGAAGTGTTCGCCAGCGCCACCACCAGCGGCAACGGCCAGGGCCGCACGTACCTCGGCGCGCTGAGCACGGGCGGCAGCGATGGCAACTTTTCGGGCAGCCTCAGCGGCGTGAGCCTGGCCGCCGGCACGTACATCACCGCCACGGCCACCAGCGCCGCGAACAACACCTCGATCTTCTCGGCCAACCTGCTGCCGACAGTGCCCGGCGCGATCTCGGGCACGGTGTTCGAGGACCTGAACTACGGCGGCGGCGCCGGCCGCAGCCTGGCCGTCAGCGGCGGCACCGGCCTGGCGGGTGCGCGCGTGGAGCTGTACGACGGCACTGGCACCTTCGTGTCCGCCACCACCAGCGCGGCCGGCGGTGCCTACAGCTTCACCAGCGTGACCAGCGGCGCGTACACGGTGCGGGTGGCCAACACGAGCGTGCTGTCGTCGCGCAGCGGCGCATCGGCCAGCCAGATCGGCGTGAACACCTATCGCACCGAGGCCGCCAGCGGCAGCGCGGTGGCGGTGACCGACCATGTCGGCGGGCTCGACCCCGCCAGTGCCGACGCCGCGGCCGGCGCCGGCGGCACCGTGCTGTGGACACTGTGCGCTGCCGAAAACGCCACCTGCAGCTTCGGCGGCACGCGCATCGTGCGCTACGGCGCCTACTCGGCCGGCAGCAGCCGCTGGGTCACCCGTGTGCTGACGGGAGGCACAGCCTGCAGCAACGGTGTGTTCGGCGACCCGTACTCGGGCGCGCCCAAGAACTGCTACCTGCTCAACGCGGCCTACCAGAGCGTCGCCAACGTGGCGGTCGGCACCACGGTGGTGACCGGCATCGACTTCGGTTTCAACTTCTCGACCGTCGTCAACACCAACGACAGCGGCCAGGGCAGCCTGCGCCAGTTCATCACCAACGCCAATGCGCTGGGTGGCAAGGCCGCGCTGGCGCAATCGGGCAACCGGCGCGACCTGGCAAATGCCGCGCAGGCGCTGCCGGCGGCCACCGAAACGAGCATCTTCATGATTCCGCGCGGCGCCGCCGTGGCGGGCTTGCGTGCGACCGTGCCGAGCCAGCTCATCAGCGGCGTGGCGGCTGTCGTCATCACCTCCACCTTGCCCGCAATCACCGCAGCCAGCGTGGCGCTCGACGGCAGCACCCAGACCGCCAACATCGGCGACACCAACGCCGGGCTGCTGGGCGCGGGCGGCACCGTCGGCGTGGACGCGCTGACCCTGAGCCAGGTGGCGCGCCCCGAAGTGGAGCTGACGTTCGCGAGCCTGGCCAGCGGCGTGGCGATCAGCGCCAACAACGCCAGCGTGCGCGGCCTGGCCTTGCGCTCGACCGGCACCTCGGCGCTGGGTAACGGCGCGGTGAGCATCGCCAACGATGTGACGGGCGCGACGATCGAAGCCAACCTCATCGGCAGTGTGGCGACCGCACTGACGGTGCCAGCCGTGAACCAGGGCATCGGTGCCGGCGTGGTGTCCAACGGCGCTGACAACGGAACCGTGCGCAACAACCTGATCGCCTACTTCACCAACACCGGCGTGTGGCTGGGCGGTACGGCGTCGAACGGCTGGCTGGTCGAGGCCAACGAGATCCGCGATGGCGGGCTCGACTTCAACAACGCCGACGGCGTTGCGCTGAACAACGGCGGCATCACCTTGCGCGGCAACCGCATCACCGGCACGTCGACGCAGGCGATCCTGTTCTCCACCAACACCAGCGGCAGCTCGCTGGTGATCAACAACACCTTGAGCGGCAACGGCGTGGGGCCGACGGGCTCGGCGTCGATCCAGAGCAATACGCTGGTGACGCGCTCGGGCGTCAGTGGCGTGCGGGTCGAAGCCAACATCATCAACGCCAACTACGGTGCCGGCGTGGCGGTGAACAGCGGCGCGAGCAGCATCGCGCTGACGCGCAACCTGGTCTACGGCAACGGCAGCATCCCCTCGCGCAACGGCACGGCAGCGACCGGCCAGATCGACATCGACCTGAACGCCGCGAGCGACAGCACCAACCTCGGCACCGCACCGTTCGTGACCGCCAACGACAGCGGCGACGCCGACAGCGGCGGCAATAACCTGCAAAACCACCCGGTGCTGAGCTCGGCGGTGATCAGCGGCGGCACGCAACTGATCGTCAGCGGCACCTTGAACAGCAACGCCAGCGGCTACTACCGCATCGAGTTCTTCGGCAACACCAGCCCGAACGGCAGCGGCCGTGGTGGCGCGCAGAGTTACCTCGGCTTCGCCAACGTGGCAACCGACAGCGGCGGCAACGCCAGCTTCAGCAGCACGCTGACCGCGACGGTGGCGATGGGCAGTTACGTGACCGCCACCGCGACGAAGACCGACGCGGCGTACACCGCGCTGAGCGACTCGTCCGAGTTCGCCCCCAACGTGCAGGCCGGCCTGAGCCTGCAGGGCACCGTGTTCGAAGACCTGAACTACGGCGGCGGCGCGGGCCGCGCGAGGGCGGCCTCGGGAGGCGTGGGCGTGGACGGCGCACGCGTGGAGCTGTACGACAGCGCCGGTGCGTTCGTGTCGGCCACCACCACCGCGGGCGGCGGCGCCTACCGCTTCGACGTGGCCGCAGCCGGGGCCTACCTGCTGCGCGTGGTGAGCAGCAGCGTGCCGAGTTCGCGCAGCGGCTATGCCGCAGCGCTGGTCGGTGTGCTGACCTACCGCGGCAACGCCGCCAGCGGCGCCGTGGTCGCCGTCACCGATTTCGTCGGCGGCACCAACCCCGCGCTGGCAGACCCCGGCAACGGCGCCGGTGGCACGCTGCTGAACACCAGCACTTTTGTGTTCAGTGCGGGCCTGAGTGGCACCGCGCACGCGGTCGCGCCGGTCACCGTGTCGGGCAGCAGCATTGCCGGCATCGACTTCGGCTTCAACTTCGACACCGTGGTCAATACCAACGACAGTGGCCAGGGCAGCCTGCGCCAGGCCTTGATCAATGCCAACACGCTGACGGGTGATGCGTCGCTGGCGCAGAGCGGGCGCGCGGCAGCGATCGAGAACCTGGTGTTCATGATCGGCAACGGCACGGCGGCGGCGGGCCTGCGCAGCGCGATCAACCTGTTCAGCGGCGGCGTGGCCAGCGTGGCGCCGGCCAGCGCTCTGCCCACACTGACTGCCCCGGTCGTGATCGACGCCCAGACCCAGCCGGGCTGGACCGTGGCGCCGATCGTGGAGATCAACGGCAACGGCGCCGGCAGCACCGCGGGCTTGACGCTGAACGGCGCCGGCAGCGTGGTGCGCGGGCTGGTGATCAACCGCTTCAATGGCGCCGGCCTGTCGCTCGGCGCCGCCGGCATCACGGTCGCCGGCAACTGGATCGGCCTGAACAACGCCGGCACGGCTGCCGCTGCGAACAGCTCGTTCGGCATCTACATCGTGGCGGGGGGCAGCAACACGATCGGCGGCAGCAGCGCCGCAGCGCGCAACGTGATCTCGGGCAACGGCAACCACGGCTTCGAGATCGCGGCTGGCAACAGCAACATCATTCAGGGCAACTACGTCGGCACCAACGCGGCCGGCAGCGCGGCGGTCGCCAACGCGGGTGCCGGCCTCTACGTGCACGCCAGTACCGGAAGCAACACCCTCGGCGGCTCGTCGGCGGGGCAAGGCAACGTGATCTCGGGCAACACGCAAGAGGGCATCGTGCTGCGCGGTGGCAGCGGCAACAACGTGCTGCGCGGCAACATCATCGGGCTGAACGCGACCGCCAGCGTTGCGATCGCCAATGCGGCCGGCATTGCGCTCAGCATCAGCGGCAGCAACAACCGCATCGGCGGCACGGGTGCGACCGACGGCAACGTCATCTCGGGCAACACCGGTGCCGGCGTGATTGCCTTCGGCAATGGCAGCAGCGGCAACAGCATCCTGGGCAACAGCATCTACGCGAACGGCAGCATCGGCATCGACCTGGGCACGGCGGCCGGCACCAGTGGTGACGGCATCACCGCCAACGACGGCGCCAAGACCGCCGGCCAGCCCAACCTGCGGATGGACAGCCCGGTCTTCACCTCCGCACGCTCGCGCGGCACTCAGTTGACGCTGGCCGGCTACATCGGCACGGCCGCGGGGCAGGCTGCGTTTGCGAGCAGCCGGGTCGAGGTGTTCATCAGCGACTCGACCAGCGCCAACGGCTCGGGCCGCACCTGGCTGGGCGCGCTGACGGCCGACGCCAGCGGCAACTTCAGCGGCACGATCACGATGCCCTACAACGCGCTGCGTGCCGGCAGCGTGCTGACCGGCACGGCCACCGACACGGCCGACAACACGTCTGAATTCGGTGCCAACTTCAGCGGCCTGGTGGTGGACTGGCTGATCAATCACAACGGCGACGGCGTGGACGCGAACCCCGGCGACGGCCTGTGCGAAACCAGCACGCCGGGGCAATGCACGCTGCGCGCCGCGATCATGGAAAGCAACGCCTGGGCCGGCGCCGACCTGGCGGTGTTCGATCTGCCGAGCTGCCCCGGCGCCGGTTGCGTGATCACGCCGGCCTCTGCGCTGCCGGCGATCACCGGGCAGCTCACGCTCGACGGGCAAACGCAGCCGGGCTGGAGCTCGGCGCCGCTGGTGGACCTGCGCGGCGAGGGCGCCGGTGCGAGCAGCGACGGCCTGACGGTGAATGCCAACGGCAGCATCGTGCGCGGCCTGGCGGTGGGCGGCTTCCTGCAGTCGGGCATCCGCATCAACGCCAACAACGTGCTGATCGAGGCCAACCACGTTGGTGTGCAGCCCGACGGCACGACCGCGCGCGCCAACGGCGGTGCCAACACCGCCACCGGCGGCGTCTACGTGGCAGGTGGCACCGGCATCGTGATCGGCGGCGCCACGGTGGCCCAACGCAACGTGCTGTCGGGCAACGGCGGCAGCGGCGTGCGCGCCAATGGCGGCACGGCAACGATCCTCGGAAACTACATCGGCACCAATGCGGCCGGCACGGCGGCGCTGGGCAATGGCCGCTGGGGCGTCAGCGTGGTGGCCGGCACCGGGCACCGCGTCGGCGGCGCGGCGGCGGGCGAGGGCAATGTGATCTCGGGCAACGGCGGCGACCAGCGCGGCGGCGTGCTCGTCAACGGCGTCGGTCAGACCGTGCAGGGCAACACCATCGGGTTGAACGCGGCGCGGTCGGCGGCGATCCCGAACGGCTACGCGAGCGCCGATCCGTATGCCGGCGGTATCGACGTGCGCGGCGGCAGCGGCCACCTGATCGGCGGCACGACTGCCGGCGAAGGCAACGTGATCTCGGGCAACACAGGCTTCGGCGTGCGCGTCAGCGCGCAGACCACGCGCGTGCTCGGCAACAGCATCTACGCCAACTCGCGCCTCGGCATCGACCTGAACGGCGACGAGGTGACTGCGAACAATGGCACCCAGTCCGTCAGCCTGCCGAACAACGACATGGACCACCCGGTCATCAGCTCGGCAGGTTACGACCCTGGCACGCGTGCGCTGACGGTGACCGGCTACGTGGGCACCGGCACGGGCCAGGCGCTCTTTGCCGGTGCGCGCGTCGAGCTCTTCACCAGCGATGGCGATGCGAGCGGCTACGGCGAGGGCAGCGCCTTCGTGGGCACGCTCACGGCGGACGCCAACGGCCGCTTCAGCGGCACGGTGTCGGTGCCGGTGGCGGTGACGTTCACGGTCGGCACCGCGCTGACCGGCACGGCCACCGACACCGCCAACAACAGCTCGGAGTTCGGCCCGAACTACGTGACCACCACGATGAGCGCGTTGGCGCCGAGCCGCTTCAATGCCTTCGAGACCAGCACCGCGGCTGGCGCGCTGACAGGCCCGATCCAGACGCGTGTGGCCGGCGTGGCCGGCAACATCGCGCTGATCGCGATCGACAACACCGGCACCGCATTGCAGACCGCGTTTGCCGGCACCGTGACTCTGGAGTGGATGAACGCCGCCGACAACAGCGGTGCGCTCGACGCGGGCAACTGCCGCGCCAGTTGGCTTGCTTCCGGCAGCGCCGGCAGCACCAGCTTCGTCAGCGGCGACCAGGGCCGGCGCAACATGTCGGTGACACCCGCTGCGGTGGGGCGCGAATGGCGCTTGCGCATCAGCTACGCCGGGCCGGGCGGCACCGTCACCTCGTGCGCGACCGACCCGTTCGCGGTGCGTCCCGCCAGCCTGGTGATCACCGGCGTGAGCGACACGACCGACACCACGGCCGGCACCGCCCGCGCGCTCGACAACCTGGCCGCCAGCGGCGGGCGCGTGCACCACGCGGGCCGGCCGTTCTCGCTGCGCGCCGCGGCGCGTGACGCGGCGAGTGCGGTGACGGCCGGCTACACCGGCACGCCGGCCATCGCCATCACTGGCTGCGTATTGCCGGCCGGCTGCACGGCCGGTGTGTTGTCGACCCCGGCGCTGGCGGCCAGCAGCGGGCTGATCGCGGCCGACACCTTGAGCTACAGCGAGGTGGGCGCAATCAACGTGCAGCTCACCGACGACTCATTTGCCGACATCGACATCGCCGACACGCCGCTGGCGCAGCGGCGCATTCAGAGCGCCGCCGTCGGCGTCGGCCGCTTCGTGCCCGACCGCTACCTGCTCGACGTGGGCACCAGCCCGCAGTTCGCCACGCAGCAAGGCAGTTGTGCCGCGGCAGGGCAGGGCTTCACCTTCGTCGGCCAGAACTTCGGCTGGGCCACCGCGCCCAGCTTCACGGTCACCGCGCAGAACGCGGCCGGCGGCACCACCACGTTGTGGAGCGGCAGTTTGCAGAAGCTCACCACCGGCCACATCGCGCGCAGCCTGGCGGCGGCCAACGCGCAAGGCCTGACTCCCGTGGTGAGCTGGGGTTCGATGAGCCTGACCGACACCGGCGCCGGCACGGCCAGCGTGGCGCTAAGTGGCGACCAATTCATGTTCACGCGCGACGCCGCCACACCGGTGGCCAGCTTCAACCCGTTGATCACCTTGGGGCTGGCGGTGAGCGACAGTTCCGAAACGGCGGTCGGCGGCAACAGCGCCATCGCCTCGGCAGCGGCACTGGTGATCGGCAGCGGCACCGGCATCGCATTCAACCAGGGCAGCAACTTCCACTACGCGCGCCTGAAACTGCAGAACGCTTTCGGCGATGCGCGCCGCGGTGTGCGTGCCAACGTCGAGCTGCAGAAGTTCAGCGCGCGCGGCTGGCTGCGGCTGAGCGAAGACAACACCTGCCTGACCGTGCTGCAGGCGTCGGTCGCCTTCAGCGCCGGCAGCGGCGCGTTTGCCACCGACGTGTGCACGGCGCCGGCCACGGCGGCGGTGGCGCTGCGCCAGGGCCGCGGCACCCTGGTGCTGCCCAAGTCGGCCGGCAACCTGCAGGGCGCGGCCATGGTCACGCTCAACATCGGCGCCGCGCTCGAAGGCAACGCCTGCGCGGCCGGCGTGCCGGTCACCCCCACCAGCAGCGCTTGGCCCCACTTGCTGGGCGCGCGCGGCAGCGGAACCACCCAAGACCAGAACCCGGCGGCCCGCCTGGTGTGGGGGCGCCAGCACCGCGACTACATGGTGATGCGCGAGTTGTTCTGAGGGTCGCCAACACCCTTCACCGCTGGTGAGAACTCGTGGCTTGCCCTGGCCGCGAACTGCGCCGCTTTCCACCGTCTTCTCGCCCGACCTGGGGTGTCCCTTCGCCAACAGAATGGTCATGCACGTCCTGCAATGGGCCGGGCGAAAGCGGGATTGCGCCACGGCAACCGCTCAAGTCCCCTAGAAGCCCCTTGCAAACCCGAGCCCCGGCAGTCTGGGCGTGCGCTGCGGCGGCAAAAGTGGGCGGTTCATCATGGGCTTTGGGTTCTTGCGCAAGTGGCGCTCCGGCGCGCGCGGCGGCAAGCACGTCACCGTCATCGAATGGCGCGACGACGGCTTGCTGGCGCTGCGTGCCAGCGTCGGCGCCGACGGCAAGCCCGAGGTGCAGGACACCCAGTTCATCACCTGCACGCCCGACCAGCGCGAAACGAGCATCAGCCGCCTGGCCCGCCAAGGCTGGTTTGGCGGCGGCCGCAACATCCTGCTGCTGGGCATCCGCCAGCGCCAGATGGCGATGCTGCCGCGCCCCAGCGTGCCCGATGCCGAACTGGTGGAAGCCGCGCGCTGGCAATTGCAAGGCGCGCTCGACTACCCGCCCGAAGAAGCCGTGCTGGACGTGCTGCGCCTGGGCCTGGACGAACCCCCCGCGCGCCAGCAACTGGCGGTGTTCGCGGTGCGCCGTTCGGCGCTGGCACAGTGGCTCGCGCCGCTGAGCCTGCGCAAGATCCAACTCGAAGCGGTCGAGGTGGCCGACTGCGCGCAGCGCAACCTCGCCGCGCTGCACCCGGCCAAAGGCCAGCCGGTGGCGATGCTGAGCCTGCGCGAAGACAGCATCGTGTTCAGCGTGACGCGCGGCAGCGAGGTGCTGGTGTCGCGCAGCTTCGACGCTGCCGGCGTGACCAGCGCGACCGGCGAGCCCACTGAAGACACCGCTGCGCTGGCCGACCGCGTGGGCCTGCAACTGCAACGCATGCTCGACACCCTGGAGCGCCGCTCGGCGGCCATGGCGCCGTCGCAGATCCTGGTGCTGAGCCACCCGCAACATTCGCGGTTGCTGACCCAGTGCGCCGAGCTGACCGGCCTGCGCGTGCTGCCGCTGGACCTGAGCGCGCTGTTGGAACCGGCGGGCCGGGCAGCGTCGGCCACGCCGATCAACGGCGACTTCCTTCACTTGTTCGGCGCCGCGCTGCGGCCAGTGCCGGTCGGGGTGGCGGCATGAGTGGCGCCATGAGCACCGAGCTGCAAGCCATTGCCGGGTTTGCGCAGGTCAATCTGCTCGAAGCGATCACGGTCTCGCGCTCGCGCGAGCTGCCGTGGTGGTCGCCGCTGGCCTGCATCGGGCTGGTGGCGTCGATCGTGCTCGGCTCGGGCCTGCAGCTGGAGCCGCTGGTCACCGCCGCGAAAGCGCGCGCGCTGAAGCGCGAAGCCCAGGCGCAAGAGCAGGCCAAGCTGATCGAGCTGGCCGCACGCCAGAACCCGAGCGGCAGCGCCAAAGACCAGGCCATCGCGCTGCAGTCGGCGCTGACTCAGCAGGAACGTCTGCTGGCGCTGCTCGGCGGCGAGCCGCGTGGCGCTGACGCCGCCCCCACGTCGCAAGACTTTTCAGCGCTGCTCGAAGGTCTGTCGCACACCCGCGTGGACGGCCTGTGGCTGACCCAGGTGCGGCTCGACCGGCGCACGCAGGAAGTGCGCCTCGAAGGCCAGGCGCGCCAGGCGCAACTGGTCTCGGGCTACATCGACGAGCTGAGCCGCAACCCGCGCTTCAAGGGGCTGGTGCTGGCGGCGGTCGAGGTGTCGCGCCCGGCGGCGCGTGGCGGGGCGGTCTCGGGCACGGACACGCCGGAGCCGGCGCGCTTCAAGCTTGCATCGGCGCTTGCGTCGACCCCTGCAACGCAGAACAAGGCCACGCCATGAAGCTCGACGTTCAGACCCTGCGCACGGCCTGGCAGGCGCGCAAGCGCCGCGAACAATGGATCCTGTGCGCGGCCGCCGTGGTGGTGCCGCTGCTGCTGGCCGACACCTTCGTGTGGAACCCGTGGCGCGTGCAGATGAAAGCCTTGAACGCACGCGTCGCCCAGGCCGACCAGGAACTGCAGCAGCTCGGCGCGGTGCTGGTGGGTACCGCGCCGGCCGATGTTGCGGCGGCACGCCAACTGCAGGATCTGCGCCAACGCCTGGTGAAGGCCGAACAGACCGCGCTGGATGCCCGCAAGCAGGTTGTGTCGCCGCGGCAAATGGCAGCCAAGTTGCGCGAAGTGACCGATGCGAAGGCGACCGCCGGCACGGTCAATGTGGTTGCCATGCGCTCGCTGCCCGTCACGCCGGTGGCCGATGCCGTCGGTGCCAAGCTCTATCGGCACAGCTTCGAGCTGCACGTGGAAGGCAGTTATGCCGACATCGCGCGCTACATCGACAACCTGGAACGCACGGCCGGTGTGCTGCGCTGGAACGCCGTCGAACTCGACGCCACTCGCCACCCGAGCATCGCAGCGCGGCTGGAAGTCTTCACCCTCAGCGAACAAGCCTCATGGATTCAACTCTGAACCCCGCACAAACCGCCGACCCGACCCCGCGCCTGGCCGCCATGCGCGCCGTGCGCTCGTGGCGCGCCAATCCGAACCTGCCGGCCCGCGTGGCCACCCTGGTACTGCCGATCGTGGCCGTCCTGGCCTGGTGCTTTCTGGCGCTGGACCCGGCCCAGGCCAGCGTGCAGATTCACTTCGACCCGATGCGCCCGCCCGCCGCGGCGGTGCCGGTGGCGCTGGCTGCCAGCGGCGCCGCCGAAGCCACGCCCGCCACGCCCGCCGCGCCGGCGTTGCCGACGCTGAAGATCACCCGCCAGGTCGGCGGCACCGCCATGAGCGCGCTGGTCGACGACACCTGGGTGCGCCGCGGCAACGTGGTGGCCGGCTCCCGCGTGACGGCGCTGCGCACCGAAAGCATCGAGCTGGTGAGCGTGGCCGAACCGAGCCTGCGCCTGACCTTGCGCCTGAACCCCGTGACCGTGGACCGCGCCGACGCGGCCAAGGCACCGCCCGCCTGGTCCGCGCTGGCCCTGGAGAAGAAATGATGAAACACCCCGACACCTTGCTGCTGACGATGGCCTCACCCGCCCTCCTCACCGCAATCGCGCTGCTGATCCTGGCCGGCTGTGCCACCCCCCCGAAGCCGGCCGAGCCGGTGGCGCTGCTGCCCGAGGTGAAAGCAGCGCTCGCACAAGCCGACACCGTCAAGCCACCCGCGCCCAAGGTGCCCGACCGGATCGCGCGCGACCTGATGCCGCCGCTGGACCTGAGCCCGCCGCTGCTGAGCCAGAAGCAGGCCGAGCCGCGCTTCGACCTGAACATCTCCAACGCCACACCGCAGCAACTGTTCGCCGCGATCGTGACCGACACACGCTACTCGATGCTGGTCGACCCCGACCTGAAGGGCAACCTCACCTTGCGCCTGAAAGACGTGACCGTGAAGGAAACGCTCGACGCGGTGCGTGACCTGTACGGCTTCGAGTACCGCATCCAGGGTTCGCGCATCTTCGTCAACGCGCCGGCCATGCAGACGCGCATGTTCAAGGTGAACTACCTGATCTCGAACCGCCAGGGCCGCAGCGAGGTGCGCGTGGTGTCGGGCTCGATCGCCAGCGGCGGCTCTGGTGGCTCCGGCGGCTCCGTCAACGGCAGCGGCGGCGCTTCGAGCACGCCGCAGGAGAGCAGCCACATCACCACGAGCTCGCGCAACGACTTCTGGGGCGAGCTCGAAGCCAGCCTGAAGCTGCTGATCGGCGACAAGGACGGCCGCCAGGTCGTGGTGTCGCCGCAGACCAGCACGGTGGTCGTGCGTGGCATGCCCAAAGACGTGCGCGTGGCCGAGGAATACCTGAACTCGGCGCGCCTGAGCGTGGAACGCCAGGTGATGCTCGAGGCCAAGATCGTCGAGGTGAAGTTGACCGATTCGGCCCAGACCGGCATCAACTGGTCGGTGTTCCGCAACGGCGCGAACAGCCGCCTGTCGGCCGGTGTGGTGAACCCGGGCACCCAACTGCAGACCACCGGCTCGCTCACGTCGATCCCGATCGACGCGCTGCCGGGCGCGATGTTGTCGGGCGCGGCGGCAGCCGCCGGTGGTGCGTTCGGTCTCGCGTTCCAGACCTCCAACTTCGCCTCGCTGCTGAACTTTCTCGAAACCCAAGGTTCGGTGCAGGTGCTGTCGAGCCCGCGCATCGCCACATTGAACAACCAGAAGGCGGTGCTGAAGGTCGGCACCGACGACTTCTTTGTCACCAATGTGTCCACCACCACCACCGCCGGCAGCGGCGGCGGCGGCAACGTCACGTCGCCGTCGATCACGGTACAGCCGTTCTTCTCGGGCATTGCGCTGGACGTGATGCCGCAGATCGACGCCGACGGCAACATCATCCTGCACGTGCACCCCTCGGTGAGCGACGTGAAGGAAAAGTCCAAGGTCGTGAACCTGGGCTCGCTCGGTTCGTTCACCCTGCCGCTGGCGTCCAGCAGCATCAACGAAACTGATTCGATCGTGCGTGTGCAGGACGGCAACATCGTCGCCATCGGCGGCCTGATGCGCCAGCAGAGCAGCACCGAGAAGTCGCAGGTGCCAGTGGCCGGCGACATTCCGGTCGCCGGTGCGCTGTTCGGCCAGCGCGGGCGCGAGACGAGCAAGCAGGAGCTGGTGATCCTGATCAAGCCCACGGTGGTGCACAGCGACGCCGTGTCGAGCGCGAGCGGCGGAACCGACATCGCCTCGGCACGGCGCCTGCCTGACCGCTTGTCCGACCGCTTGTACGACTCCACCCGATCCAAGGAGTGACCCCACCATGATGCTGCAACACTTCGGCCTGCGCGAAGCGCCCTTCGGGCTGACGCCCGACACCAGTTTTGCCTTCGAATCGCGTTCGCACCGCGAAGCGCACGATACCGTGATGGTGGCGCTGGACGGCGGCGACGGTTTCATCAAGATCACCGGCGAGGTCGGCACCGGCAAGACGCTGCTGTGCCGGCGCCTGCTGGCCGCGCTGGACGGGCGCTACAAGACGCTGTTCCTGCCCAACCCCTGCATCCACCGCCGCTCGCTGCTGATCAGCCTGGGCCTGGAGCTGGGCCTGAAGTTCGAGATGAACGCGCCGCAGGCGCAATTGCTGCTGATGCTGACCGCGGCGCTGCTGGACAACGCGCAACAGGGCCGAACAACCGTGGTGTGCCTGGACGAAGCGCAGGCCATGTCCGACGGTGCGCTGGAGGCGCTGCGCCTGCTGACCAACATCGAGACCGAAAAGAACCGCCTGCTGCGCGTGGTGATGTTCGGCCAGCCCGAACTCGACGCCAAGCTGGCCCGGCCGCACATGCGCCAGTTGGCCCAGCGCATCGCCTTCCACTACGAGCTCGAAACACTGACACGCGACGAAACGCTGGACTACCTGAACCACCGCATGCGCGCCGCCGGCCACACCGGTGCCACCGTGTTCGGTACCCGTGAAGCAAGCGTTCTGCACACGATCACCGGCGGCACGCCGCGGCTGCTGAACGTGGTGGCGCACAAGGCGCTGCTGCTGGCCTATGGCTGCGGCGAAACGGTGGTGCGCCTGCAGCACGTGCACGCCGCGGCCGACGACACGCCGGCCGCGCAAGCGCGTGGCGTGATGGCAGGGCTGGCGTCGCAATGGGCGCGCCTGACCTCGCCGTTGCAGCTGCGCTGGGGCGCGTCGTGAGCGCCATCAACCAGATGCTGCGCGACCTGGACAAGCGCAGCGCCCGGGCGCATGCGGACACCGTGCCGGGTGAGCGGCCGGCCGCCGCTGCCGCGCCGGATGTTGCGCCGAACAAGCTTGCGGGCGCCTATGCCGGTGTGCGGATGATGAGCCCGCGCACGCGCTGGAGCCGCAACCTGCTGCTGGCCGGTGGCGTGGCCGCGCTGTTGCCGATTGCGTGGGCGACGACGACCTACCTCGATCGCCCGGTCTCGGCTCACTTGCCGACCTGGGCGGCGACCGCGGCGCCGAACGCCGTGGTGCCGACGCCGGCAGCGCCGGCGCCGGTCGTCATGGCCGCGGTGCAAGTGGCCGCGGTGCATGGGGCCGCGGCCGAACCGGCGCCAGTGCTTGTCTCTGCGCCTGTGCAGATGTTGGCACCGACGCCGATGCCGCCACCCCCCGCAGCCGAATTGGCGCCGACGGTGCTCGCCCAGGCGGCGCCGATCGTTGTGTCAGCACCTCCGCCGAAGAGCCGCCTCGTGCGCGCCCCCGTGATGCCGCTCGGCGAAGATGAATCGCCCGCACCCACACCCGCACCCGCCGCGCGCCCGGCCACCCGGCCCGCGATGCCCAAGGACACCCGCCTTGCCCTGGCTGCACCCGCCGTGCCAAAAGACGAAGCCCGCATCGAACGCCACCCCACCGACGCGCGCGACGACCTGGTGCGTGCTGGCGAAGCCATGTCCATCGGCCGCACCAGCGACGCGATCGCTCTGCTGCGAAAGGTGATCCAGGCCGAACCCGCCAACGAACGCGCCCGCCTGGCGCTGCTGTCACTGCTGGCCGAACGCGGCCGCGACGACACCTGGCGCAGCACCCTGACCGAAAGTGCCAAGGTGCTGCCCAAGCGCTTCGGCCTGGCGGCCGCGCAGGGCCTGGCCGAATCGGGCCGCTTCGAAGAGAGCCTGGCGCTGCTGCAAGGTCTGCCCGAATCGGTGCGCGACACGCGCTATTTCTCGGCGCTGGGCGCCACGCACCAGCAACTCAACCAGCATGCGGAGGCGGTGGCGGCGTTCGACGCCGCGCTCGGCACGGCCGCCGGAAGTTCACCGCAACTGCCGTCACTCCTGGTGGCGCAGGCCTTGTCGATGCAAACGCTGGGCAAGGCGGCCGAGGCGCGCCGCAACCTGGAGCGCGTGCGCCAGATGCCCGAAGCCGCCGCTGACGTGCGCGAGTTCGCGACAAGGGAACTGGCTCACTCGCGCTGAGATGGGGCTTGTTCAGCGTCGCCTCAGGGCCTCGGCGAATTGTCGAAGCACTGCAGCAGGCCGTGCCACCGTTCGTCGTTCAGGTCGTGCTCGATGAAGCGGCCATCGGTGTAGGTGCTGATGACCCTCCGCCAGAACGCCTGCGCGGCCAGGTTCTTCGGCATCTGGCCTACTTCCCAGCGCCCGCGCATCCGGTCGAACACCTGCCTTGCCGCTGCGCCACCGATCCCGCGCCGACGGTACTTCTTGATCACGAAGAACTGCGCCAGCCAGAACTCGTTGTCCGGCAGCTTGACGGCATCGTCGACGAGGGCGAGGCCGGCGTATTTGCCCGCCACCTGGAACACGAACGGATGGTGCCGGGGCCGGCCCCAGTAGCGGTCGAGCGCGTAGCCGTACTCGCCGTGCACGTCGAGGTCCTGGTCCCACAGGTCGGACAGGTCGTGCTGGTAAAGCTCGAGCATGCGTGCGATGGGCAAACGCTCGTCCGGCGTCGCGATGCGGACCTGCAATTCGTTCATGCTCGCGATCGTAGCCGCGAGCGCGATTCAGATCCCGGCGACGAGCCCTGCAAACGGTGCCGAGGCACCTTCGGAGTTGATCACCCGGCACTGCAGGCTGTCGCCGTTGACCTGGCGCGTGTCGCCCTCGACCGAGTGGCCGGGTGGCAGGCCGCCTTGCATCAGCTGCCTGGCCTGGCTGCACGACGTGACCTTCACGCAGGTCTTCTCTGCCACCCGGTGCTGCGTGGTGGCGCAGCCGGCGTAGTTGACGGTCATTGCCGAGGCGGCGGCCTCGGCCACGCTGGGCAGGCTCAGCTTCTTGGGCATGGCCGCGCTGGCCAGCACGCACAGGATGATGACGACGACGATCAGCTCACTCATGCCGACGCCGCTCTGGCGGGTGTTCATGCCTACAGTTTCGGCACAAAGCCTTGCGCACTTCACTGTGGCCGGCGTGTGGAATTGGCGTAGACGGCGCCGCCAACGTCACGCCCCCTCAGTTCAGGGGGGCGCAAACCGCCGAGGTGTTGCAGGGTGTTTCAATGGTGCGTTGATGTACGCACTTCAGCCGCACTTCAAGGGCGTTTCAAGGCGCCACGGCGGGCGTGTCGATGAAGGCCACCACATCGTCCAGCACCGGCGCAAGCCAGCGCAGCGGCCAGGCCATCGCGGCCGCGAGCGTCACGTGGTTGACGCGCTCGTACAGCTTCAGCGTCACCGGCGCGCCGGCCGCCTGCAGCCGGGAGGCCAGGCCCACGCTGTTGCGCTGCGGGTCGACCAGCGTGTCGCTCAACGCGGCGCCCAGGAAGGCACGCGGGGACTGTCGCGTGGCGTAGTCCACCGGCTGCGAACCGGCCGGGTAGTTCGGGTGAAAGAACACCGGCTGCGTGAAGCGGTTTTTCATCGGCAGAAAGTCGTACGGGCCGGCCAGGCCGATCCAACCGGCCAGCTCGGCCGGGCTACGGCCGGCGCTGCGCAGCCAGCGCGGGTCCAGCGCCAGCATCGCGGCGTTGTAGGCGCCGGCGCTGTGGCCCATCACGTACACGCGCCTCGGGTCGCCGCCCAGGCGCGCCGCGTGCTCGAGGCCATGCGCCGCGGCGAGCGCGCAGTCGTTCAGAAATTCGGGGTAGCGCACCTCAGGGTAGAGGCGGTAGTCGGCCACCAGTGTGAGCACGCCGCGCGCGGCCAGGGCGCGGCCGACAAAGCGGTAGTCGGCCCGTTCGCCGTCGGTCCAGGAGCCGCCGTAGAAGAACACCACCACCGGCCAGCCGGCCGCCGGGGCCGGCGCGGCGGGGCGGTAGATGTCGAGCCGGTGGCGCGCCAGCGGGCCGTAGGCAACCGCCAGCGTCGGCACCGCAGCTTCACGCGCCGCGACGGCGTTGAGCGTGGCCGTGGGAGCGCAGGCCACCAGAAACGCCAAGGCAACGACGGGCACGGCGGTCCAGAGAAGAAGGCTCTTGAAGGTCAAAGGAGAGGTCTCGCGGTTGATGTTCGAATCGACGGGGCGACATCCACAGGCAAGCAAGTGCGCTCAGCCGCGAGCCCTGCACACGAATACGGATGATCCGCCGGATCGGATGCAAATCCTGCCGGCGGCGCGGCAGGCCGTAACGCATCAGGAAGAAGTTGGCCCACAGGCGTGCGGCGCGCCCGTTGCCGTTGGCAAAAGGGTGGATGCGCACCCACTCGGCGTGGGCCCATGCGGACAGGTCGATCACCGCGGCCACGCCACGTCGGCATGGCGCGACCTCGCGCGCTGTCTCTGACGTGGCGAAGAACCTGCGTGAGGTTCTGCCGCAACCGGGGGCTGTCTTCGTCCCAGTCAGCCACGCAAAAGGTCTTGGACCATGGTCTGGGCGGGACCGGTGCCGACCCGACGATGGCCTTCTGCCGGGTCGCCGTCAGCCAAGCCGGCTTCTGCGGCGGCGAACTGTGCAATGGCCTTCTCGAACCGGGGGTCCGAGCGCCGGTAGGCCTGCACTCGGGCCAGAGCTTGCTGAAGGTCGGTTTCGACTTCGGCCGTGCGCCGCTCGATGAAACCACGCACCGCTTCGTTCACCAGGCGGTTCAGCGGTTTCTTCAGCACGGCCTGCAGCAGCACCAGACCTTCCTGCAGCGGCGGGTCGAGCCGAAAGGTGGTGGCTTTGGGCTCCGCCGTGGATGCTGTTCGGGTCTTCTTGGGGGCAGATTGCTTGAGCATGGCCGCAGCATGGTCAGGTCGAAGATTGATGTCAATTCACAGGAGCCGCGCCCGGTGCCGCGCCACCTGCGCGCGCACCTGCGCGGGGGCGGTGCCGCCGATGCCGTTGCGCGCGTTCAGCGAACCCTGCAGGCTGAGCACGGCGTAAACGTCGTCGGTGATGGCGGCGTGAAAGCTCTGCAAGGTGGCCAGCGGCAATTCGCTCAAGGTCACGCCTTGCGTGATCGCCAGCTTCACCGCGTGCGCCACCACCTCGTGCGCGTCGCGGAAGGGCAGGCCCTTCTTCACCAGGTAGTCGGCCAGGTCGGTGGCGGTGGCGTGGCCGCGCAGCGCGGCGCGTTCCATCGCCTCGGGCTTGACGACGATGCCAGCGACCATCTCGACGAAGATGCGCAAGGTGTCCTTCAGCGTGTCCGCCGTGTCGAACAGCGGCTCCTTGTCTTCCTGGTTGTCCTTGTTGTAGGCCAGCGGCTGGCCCTTCATCAGCGTGATCAGGCCCATCAGGTGGCCGACCACGCGGCCGGTCTTGCCACGCGCGAGTTCGGGCACGTCGGGGTTCTTCTTCTGCGGCATGATGGAACTGCCAGTGCAGAAGCGGTCGGGCAGGTCGATGAAGCCGAAGTTCTGGCTCATCCACAGCACCAGCTCTTCGCTCAGGCGCGAGAAGTGCACCATGCACAGCGCCGCGGCCGATGTGAACTCGATCGCGAAGTCGCGGTCGCTCACCGCGTCGAGGCTGTTCTGGCACAACGCGGCGTTGCCTTGTGCATCGACCATGCCGAGCGTGCGCGCCACGCGCTCGCGGTCGAGCGGGTAGCTGGTGCCGGCCAGCGCGGCGGCGCCCAGCGGCAGCCGGTTGGTGCGGGCGCGCACCTCGGCAAATCGTTCGGCGTCGCGCGAGAACATCTCCACATACGCCAGCAGGTGGTGGCCAAAGCTCACCGGCTGAGCCACCTGCAGGTGAGTGAAGCCGGGCAGGATGACCTCGGCGTTCTTGTCCGCCACCGCCACCAGCGCGCGCTGCAGCTCGATCAGCAGGCTGGAGATGCCGTCGATCTCATCGCGCAGCCACAGGCGCACGTCGGTGGCCACCTGGTCGTTGCGCGAGCGGCCGGTGTGCAGCCGCTTGCCGGCGTCGCCCACCAGTTGCGTCAGGCGCGCTTCGATGTTGAGGTGCACGTCTTCGAGGTTGAGTTTCCACTCGAAGCTGCCGGCTTCGATCTCGGCGGTGATCTGCGCCATGCCGCGCTGGATGGCGGTGTGGTCTTCGGCGCTCACGATGCCCTGGGCGGCCAGCATCTCGGCGTGCGCCAGGCTGCCGGCCACATCGGCACGCCACAGGCGCTGGTCGAAGCCCACGCTGGCGGTGTAGCGCTGCACCAGCTCGCTCATCGGCTCCGAGAACAGGGCCGACCAGGCCTGGGACTTCTTGTCGAGAGGGTTGCTGGACATGGTGTGTGATTTCGGGCGCACAAAACGCAGGGGCCGGGGCCGGCGCGCGAGGGGGCGCGGGGGCGGGTTTGGTGACAATGCGCACGATGCGCAGCCCCGCGATTCTATCGAGCGACCTGTTCGGGCCGTCCTGCGGCCCCGGGTGATGAACCGGCCACCGCCTCGCGACGATGGCCCGGCCGGAGCGGCCGCGCGCCCGTCCGAACTGCCGAGCACCGGCTTCGGCCCGACCCTGCTCGACCCGCTGGGGGCATCGGGCGCCGAACCCACCGAGCTCGTGTCGGTGTTCGACGTCTGTCACGTCGGCGTGGTCTTGCGCGCCTTGTTGCTGGTGCACGCGGTCGTGGCCATCGGCGTGATGTTCGTGGCCACCGGCGTGCAGGCCTGGATCGGCCTGCTGACCACCGGCTCGGCGCTGGCCTTGCCGGCCGTGCTGTTGTGGCTGCTGGTGGCCTGTGCGCTGAAGCGCCCGCTCGGCGCGCTGCCGCTGGCCGGGCAATGGGTGGCGGCCATGCTGCTGGGCGCGCTGAGTGGCCTGGGCGGTTCGCTGCTGGCCTGGTTCCCGATGCCCGACGACGTGATGCGCGGCCATTGGCTCGCTGCCGCGCTGGCCGGCGCCGGCCTGGCCGCGGTGATGTTCCAGTGGCTGCACATGCGCGCACAGGCTGCGCTGCCGGCCGAGACCAGCGCACGCCTGGCCGAGCTGCAATCGCGCATTCGCCCGCACTTCCTGTTCAACACCCTCAACACCGCGCTGACCCTGGTGCGGCTCGACCCGGCGCGTGCCGAGGGCCTGCTCGAAGACCTGGCCGAACTGTTCCGCGTGGCGCTGAGCGACAGTGGCGCGGCCACCACGCTGGAAGAAGAAGTGGCGCTGGCGCGCCGCTACCTGGCCATCGAGCAGATTCGCTTCGGCGAACGGCTCAAGGTGGTGTGGGAACTCGACGATGCTGCTGGCAGCGCAGCCGTGCCGCCGCTGCTGCTGCAGCCGCTGGTCGAAAACGCGGTTCGCCATGGCGTGGAGCCGGCGGCCGAAGGTGGTGCGATCCGCGTGCGCACCAAGGTGACCCTGGGGCGCGTGGTGGTGTCCATCGTCAACACCGTGCCGGAGGGCGGCTCCCGGCCTGGCAACGGCATGGCACTGCACAACGTTCGCGAACGGCTGCGACTGATGCACGACGTGGCCGCCAGCTTCGAGACCCGCCAGGAAGGCGGCATGTTCAGGGTGCAGATCGTGTTGCCCCTTTGATGAACGCGGCGCGAACTGAGGAGAGGTCATGAGCTTGCGTGTACTGCTCGTCGACGACGAAGAACTGGCCCGGTTCAGGCTGCGTGGCCTGGTCAACGAATGCCTGGCGCCGAAGGCCGCCGTGGTCGGCGAGGCGGCGAGCGTGCCGCAGGCGCTGGTGTGGCTGGCCGCGCACAGTTGCGACGTGGTGCTGCTGGACATTGCGATGCCCGGCCGCGACGGCACGCAACTGGCCGCCGAACTGCGTGGCCGGCCCGATGCGCCGGCGGTGGTGTTCGTCACCGCGCACGCCCAGCACGCACTGAAGGCCTTCGACCTGGACGTGGTGGACTACCTCACCAAGCCGGTCCGGCGCGAACGCCTGCACGCGGCGCTGCAACGCGTGGCGCAGCGCCAGGCGCTCGCGCCCGCTGCACCGAGCGCACCGGCCGAAGACCAGCCCGTCATCGTCGTGAGCGACCGTGGGCGGGTGGTGCGCGTGCCGCTTTCCGAGGTGCTGTACCTGAAGGCCGAGCTGAAGTACGTGACCCTGCGTACCGCCGATCGCAGCCATGTGCTCGACGAGTCGCTGTCGGACCTTCAGGAGCGGCTTGGCGATCGCTTCTTGCGCGTGCACCGCAACGCACTCGTCGCACGCACGGCGGTGCGCGCACTGCAGCGCCGTGTGATGCCGGGCGAGGGCGACGAAGAGGGCGGTGAAAGTTGGGCCGTGTGCATGGCCCCGGTGGACGAATGGCTGGCGGTGTCGCGGCGCCAGGTGGCGGCGGTGCGCGAGGCGCTGGTGGCGGCGGGGCGCTGAGGGCGTGAAGCGAGCCGTCTGGGCCGCCGTGCTGGTTGCGAGCCTGGTGGCTTCGGCGTGGTTCTGGTTTCGCGGGTCACTCCAGGGTGGGCCGGAACAGGCCGCCGTCGGCCCTGCGGATTCGGGGCGGGGAGGGCGACCGTCTGTCGCGTCCGTGCCGCTGCCCGCGCCCTCGGCCGCTGCCCACCTGCCGTCCGATGCCGAGAGCGGTGGTGCCTGCGGCATCGAGCCCGCGCGAGCCGCATCGGCGCCGTTGCCTGAGGCAAGCAACGCGGCCGGTGAAGCGCGTGCCGCGCAGGTGCTCGAGCAAACCCTGGCGGCGATGCAGACCAGCGCCGACCCGCGTGCCCGCGCTGCTGGCCTGGTGTTGAAGCCGCTTATCGCCGAGCTCGAAACGGTTCGCAAAGACAATCCGGTGGCGCCGTGCGAAGCGAGGAACTGCATTCCGATTCCTCCACCGGCAACGCCGGCCGGCCGGCCCTCGATGGCCATGCCCGATGCCGAATCGGCCGGCCCGTTTGACGCCGTGGCCCGCCTGGCGGCCAGCAGCACCGATCCACGCGTTTACGCCATCGCATTCCATGCCTGCAGCGGCCCTAACACCCACACCCAACGCGGCGGGGCGTGCCAGCTGATCACGGCCGCGCAGTGGGCCCGGCTCGACCCCGGCAATGCGGTGCCTTGGGCCTTTGTCGCCGCCGCGGCGCAAGCCCAGGGCGATGTTGCCGCGCTGAACGAGGCCATGCACCAGATCGCCCAGGCGCGCCACAGCCGCCACGGCTGGGGCGAACTGCCCGGCCTGGTGCTGGCCCATGCGCCCGCCGATGCGCCAGCGCTGAAAGCAACGTACGAGCTGATCGTGTCGGTCATCGGCGTCGAGGCGACCTGGGTCATTCCGAGCTACCAGACGATCTCGCCGTTCTGCAAGGCCGAAGCCCTGGCAGACACGAACCGGCGCGAAACCTGCGGCCGGATTGCCGAGCTGCTGGCCGAACACTCCGACACGCTGCTGGACCGCAGTTTCGGCGCCAGCATCGGCAAGCGCGTCGGCTGGCTGTCCGAACGCACCGACGCGATGCAGGCCGAGTTCGCGACACTGTCACAAAAGGTGGCCGATGCCGGCGTCGACCCGGACCAGCCGACGTGTGCGGCATTGCGCCGAAGCGTGGACTACCTCCGCAGCGTAGAGGCCGATGGCGAACTCGGCGCCATGCGCCGGCTCGCCGCACGTGAGTGAGCCGCCGCGCTGTCGATCGCCGTCAGCCGCGATCATTCGCCGTCAATGTTGCGGGCGTGTGGGGGTGACAAGCCCGCAGTCGCTGGCTATCCTGACCGATCCAACCGATCCTTCATCAGGAGAGCAACATGGCCACCCACCCTCACGTCTGCGTTCAACGCCCGCTGCCCGCGGACATGATGAAGTTCCAGTCCACCGTGCGGCGGGGCGGCGCCACGCGCGCCATTATCCCGATCGGCAAGTTGTGGATGAATGGCACCACCTTGCGCGTGCGCTTCATCGGCGGCACGGCCGCGCAGCACGCCAAGGCGAAAGAGCAGGCGCTGTGGTGGACGCAGTTCGCCAACCTGACGTTCAACTTCAACAACGCACCCGACGCCGAGATCCGCGTCAGCTTCGACAGCGGTGACGGCGCGTGGTCGTACGTGGGCACCGACAACCGCGGCATCCCGCTCGACCAGCCGACGATGAACCTCGGCTTCATGGACGGCGGCACCGCGGGCCATGAATTCGGTCACGCCATCGGCCTGGCACACGAACACCAGAACCCGGCCGGCGGCATCGAGTGGAACGAGGCCGTCGTCATTCGCGACCTGTCAGGGCCGCCGAACAATTGGACCGAGCCGATGATCCGCCACAACGTGCTCAACAAATACAGCGTCGACCAGATCAACGGCACGAGCTTCGACCCCGACTCGATCATGCTGTACTTCTTCCCCGGCAGCTGGGTCAAGAGCGGTGTCGGCACCGAAGAGAACGAGGTGCTTTCGGCCACCGACAAGGCCTACATCGCCAGCGCCAAGGCCTACCCCAAGACCGCGCCGACGGTGGTGGACGCGAAAGAGATCAAGGTCGGCGCCGCCCGCCGCACCTCGGCCACGATCGGCAAGGCCGGCGAAGAAGACCTGTTCAAGTTCACCGTCACCACCGGCGGCACGCACATCGTCGACACGCGCGGGCCGACCGACGTGGTGATGAAACTCTTCGGCCCGAACAGCCCCACCGCGCTGATCGCCGAAGACGACGACAGCGGCGTGGACACCAACGCGCTGATCCGCGGCGACCTCGTGCCGGGCCTGTACTACGTGCAGGTGCGGCATTACAACAAGGCGAGCGGCAAGGGCAGCTACACGGTCAAGGTGCGGCGGGGTTAGGTTGCAGCATTTGCGCCGCGCATCATGACCAAAAGAACTGATCTCCAATCGCTTGAGCTCTCGGTTTCGCGCACGGTTCGCCTTGTAACCGCAGTGATGATCATTGCGTTGGGTGCGTATTTCCTGTGGTTCTTCTGGGTCTAGTCGCAGTCTCTTTCCAAGAGCACAACCGCTTGGGGAGAGTTCGGAGACTTCATTGGGGGGCTGCTGAATCCACTCGTCGCCTACTCTGCCTTCTATTGGTTGACGCGGTCAGTTCTGCTCCAGAAGGAGGAGTTGCTTGAGACGAGCCGGGCTCTACAAGAGTCTGCGGATGCTCAGATCAAGCACGCCGCCGCCGAGGAAGCAGTAAGGGTTGCCGCCCGCTGTTCTTTCACCTCGGCCAGCACGACGCGCTGGCGCGCCTGTGTGCCGACGCCGGCCTCACCCCCGGCACTCAGCGCCGCATCACGATGACCCTGGACTACCAGGACGCCGGCGCGGCCTGCGACGCCGCTTTGGTGGGTGGCCCGGTGGCGCTGGCCTGGTCGCGCTTCGATGCGCCGACGCGCGCTCGCGTGCGAGAGAACTACCTGCGTGTCATCGAGCCGTGGCGGTTCGGCAGCAGCTACCGCATTCCGGCCGAGTTCGTGGTCGCCACGGCGGCGGTGCCTGAGCAAGAGTAGAGCGGGCCGCGGCGCGCTCACCCCAGCGCGTCGTTCACCTGCTCGTTGAACTCGGCCAGCCCGACGGCGGTGTTCACCTCGCGCGGCAACGCGTCGCGGGCCGAGAACACGCCCAGGATCTTGCCGCCCTCGGCGACGATGGGCAGGTGGCGAAAGCCGCGCTCCAGCATGATCAGCACCGCATCGGCCACCTTGGTCTCGGGGGTCACGCAGCGCGGGTTGGGCGTCATCATCTTGCTGACCGCTGTCTTGGCCGGGTCGACCGCCTTGGCCAGCACGCGCGTCATCAGGTCGCGCTCGGTCAAGATGCCAAGCATGGTGCCGGCGGTGTCGACGATCAGCACGCTGCCGCAGTTGGCGCTGGTCATCACGCAGGCCGCCTCGAAGACCGTGGCGGCTGGCCCCACGCTGGTGACCTGGCCGCGTGACATTGCCTGGAATACCGTGCGTTCGGACATGGTGTGTCTCCTTCTCCAGTTTTCCAAGCGACGTGACGAAACGGCCGTGCGCTTCTCAGCGCAGACCGGCGTTGATCTTTTCCAGTGCCGCGGCGCCAGGGCACAGCTGCGCTTCATGGAGCGAATTGAGCGGCGCAGCGCAGGTGTTCAGCGAGGTGTGCAGGTCGGTGGCCAGCGCGTCGAGGTAGAGCAACCCGGTGACGACCTCGCCGCGCGCGGCGTGCTGCTGCATGTAGCTCATGGCGGCCCAGCGGTCGGTCGGGTCGTAAGCTTCATGCAGCTTGCGCAGGCGCACCACCGAGCCGTCGTGCTGCGGCACGTCGATCACTTCGCCTTCGCCGTACACGGCCGTGATCTCTTCGCCGGGCGAGATGAAGTCGATGCGGCTCACCGCCTCGTTGTGCTGGCGCACGTAGTCGTAGCTCTTGGTGCTGCCGCCGTGGTTGTTGAAGGTCACGCACGGGCTGATCACGTCGATGAAGGCGGCGCCGCCATGCGCCATCGCCCCCTTGATCAGCGGCACGAGTTGCGCCTTGTCGCCCGAGAAGCTGCGCGCCACGTAGGTCGCGCCGAGTTGCAGCGCAATGCCCACCAGATCGACCGGCGAGTCGCTGTTGATCACGCCCTTCTTGATCTTGGAGCCGCGGTCGGCGGTGGCCGAGAACTGCCCCTTGGTCAGCCCGTAGACGCCGTTGTTCTCGACGATGTAGGCCATGCGCACGCCGCGCCGCATCGCGTTGGCGAACTGGCCCAGGCCGATCGAAGCCGAGTCGCCGTCGCCCGACACGCCCAGGTACAGCAGCGAGCGATTCGCCAGGTTCGCGCCGGTCAGCACCGACGGCATGCGGCCGTGCACGGTGTTGAAGCCGTGGCTCGCGCCGAGAAAGTAGTCGGGCGTTTTCGAGCTGCAGCCGATGCCCGAGAGCTTGGCCACGCGGTGCGGCTCGATGTCGAGCTCCCAGCAGGCCTGGATGATCGCGGCCGAGATCGAGTCGTGCCCGCAGCCGGCGCACAAGGTGGAGATGCGGCCTTCGTAGTCGCGCCGGGTGTAACCGACCTTGTTGACGTTGAGCGTCGGGTGGTGCAGCTTCGGTTTTGCAATGAAGGTCATGCGGATTCCGTCTCTTTCTGCCACACGATGTTCTTGCGAATGGCGCCGGCAATGAAGCGCGCGGTGATCGGCGTGCCGTCGTAGTGCAGCACGCGCACCATGCGGGCGGGGTCGATGTCGAGCTCATTGACGAGCAGCGAGTGCATCTGGCCGTCGCGGTTCTGTTCCACCACGAACACCTTGGCGTGTGCGGCGATGAAGTCGGGCACCGCCTGCGAGAACGGGAACGCGCGCAGGCGCAGCGCGTCGATGTGGATGCCTTCGGCCTCGAGCACATCGAGCGCCTCTTGCATGGCCGGGCTGGTGGAGCCGAAATAGATCACGCCCACCCTTGTCGCCTGCGCCGCCTTGCGTTGCACCGGCGCCGGCACCAGCTCGGCCGCGGTGCGGAACTTGCGCAGCAGCCGCTCCATGTTGTAGATGTAGTCGGGCCCGCGCTCGGAGTAGCGCGCGTACGGGTCGCGTGTGGTGCCGCGGGTGAAGAACGCGCCCTTCTTGGCGTGCGTGCCGGGGAGCGTGCGCCAGGGAATGCCGTCGCCGTCGACGTCTTTGTAGCGACCGAAGTCCTTGCCGGCTTCGAGTTCCTGGGCCGTCATGACCTTGCCCTGGTCGAAGCGGCGAGCGTCGTCCCACTCGAAGGGTTGGCTCAGGCGCTGGTTCATGCCGATGTCCAGGTCGGTCATCACGAAGACCGGTGTCTGCAGCCGGTCCGCCAGGTCGAGCGCAGCGGCCGCGTGTTCAAAACATTCGTGCGGGTCTTGCGGCAACAGCAGCACGTGCTTGGTGTCGCCGTGCGATGCGTAAGCGCAGGCCAGCAGGTCGGACTGCTGCGTGCGCGTGGGCATGCCGGTAGAAGGCCCGCCGCGCTGCACGTTGATGATGGTCACCGGGATCTCGGCAAAGTAGGCCAGGCCGATGAACTCGGTCATCAGAGAAATGCCCGGGCCCGAGGTGGCGGTGAAGGCGCGTGCGCCGTTCCAGCCGGCGCCGACGACCATGCCGATCGACGCGATCTCGTCTTCGGCCTGCACGATTGCAAAGCGGTGCTGGCCGGTGGCCGGGTCGACGCGGAACTTCTGGCAGTACTTCTCGAACGCCTCGGGCACCGACGACGATGGCGTGATCGGGTACCACGCCGCCACCGTGGCGCCGCCGTACAGACAGCCCAGTGCGGCGGCGCTGTTGCCGTCGACGAAGATCTGGTTGCCCACCTTGTCGGCCCGCCGCACGCGGATGCCCAGCGGCGCCTTGATGTAGCGCTGCACGTAGTCGCGCCCCAGATTCAGCGCCTGCACGTTGGCGCCGAGCAGCCGCTCCTTGCCTTTGTACTGTTCGGCGAACAGGCGTTCGAAGACGGCCACGTCCATGTCGAGCAGCACCGACAGCGCGCCGACGTAGATGATGTTCTTGAAGAGCTGGCGCTGGCGCGGGTCGGCATACGCCTCGTTGGCGATCTCGGTCAGTGGCACGCCGATGATCTGCACACCTTCCGGAAAGCGATCGGGCGGGATCGGCCGCGTGCTGTCGTAGAAGAGGTAACCGCCGGGGCTGATCTCGGCCATGTCGGCGTCCCAGGTCTGCGGGTTCATCGCCACCATCATGTCCACGCCGCCGCGCCGGCCGGCGTAACCCTTCTCGCACACGCGCGCTTCGTACCAGGTCGGCAGGCCCTGGATGTTGCTTGGGAAGATGTTGCGCGGGCTCACCGGCACGCCCATGCGCAGCACCGCCTTCGCGAACAGTTCGTTGGCCGAGGCCGAGCCCGAACCGTTGACGTTGGCGAACTTGATGACGAAGTCGTTGACGGATTCGATCTGCTTCATGCCGGCTCCTTCGCGCGGTCGTGAGCATCGCGACAGCGCGACCCGGCCTGCGTCGTTGTCAGCAGGAATTTCTGCATGTCCCAGGCCCCCGTCGGGCAGCGTTCGGCGCACAGGCCGCAGTGCAGGCACACGTCTTCGTCCTTCACCATCACGTGGCCACTCTTGAGCTGGGTCGAGACGTACAGGTCCTGCGTCAGGTTCGAGGCCGGCGCCATCAGGCGCGTGCGCAGGTCGGCTTCGTCGCCGGGGGGCGTGAAGGTGATGCAGTCCATCGGGCAGATGTCCACGCACGAATCGCATTCGATGCAGGTGTCGCGGTTGAACACCGTCTGCACGTCGCAGTTCAGGCAGCGGCTCGCTTCCTTGAACGCGGTGGCGGCATCGAAGCCGAGTTCGACTTCGACCTTGATGTTCGCCAGCGCCTTCTCGGCCGCCGCCCAGGGCACCTTGAATCGCGGATCGTCCGACACGTCGTTGCTGTAGCTCCACTCGTGGATGCCCATCTTCTGCGACATCAGGTGCGTCATCGGCGGCGGGCGCTTGGCCGGGTCTTCACCGTTCAGAAAGCGGTCGATCGACACAGCCGCTTCATGGCCGTGTGCCACCGCGGTGATGATGTTCTTCGGCCCGAAGGCCGCATCGCCGCCGAAGAACACGTGCGGCAGCGTCGACTGGAAGGTCTCGGCCTTCAAGGTCGGCAGGCCCCAGCGGTCGAACTGGATGCCGGATTCGGCCTCGATCCACGGGAATGCGTTTTCCTGGCCCACCGCCACCAGCACCGTGTCGGCGGGCACGAACACATCAGGCGCGCCGGTGGGCACGAGGCTGCGCCGGCCTTTGTCGTCATACACAGCCTCGACGATCTCGAACGTCATGCCGATCAGCGTGCCAGCCTCATGCACGAACGCCTTGGGCACATGGAAATTGAGGAACGGAATGCCCTCGTGCTGCGCGTCTTCCTTCTCCCACGGCGAGGCTTTCATCTCGTCGAAACCGCTGCGCACGATCACTTTCACGTCGCTGCTGCCCAGGCGGCGGGCCGAGCGGCAGCAGTCCATCGCGGTGTTGCCGCCGCCCAGCACGATCACGCGCTTGCCGACGCTGGTGATGTGGCCGAACGAGACCGAGGCGAGCCAGTCGATGCCGATGTGGATGTTGGCCGCCGCCTCCTGCCGCCCCGGCAGCACCAGGTCGCACCCGCGCGGCGCGCCGCAGCCGACGAACACCGCGTCGAAGCCTTGCGCCAGCAGCGCCTGCATCGACGTTATGCGCTCGCCGCTGCGAAAGTGCACGCCCAGGTCGAGGATGTAGCCGGTCTCCTCGTCGATCACCGATTCGGGCAGGCGGAAGCGCGGGATCTGCGTGCGGATGAATCCTCCCGCCTTGGCTTCGCCGTCGAACACCGTCACGTCATAGCCCAGCGGCACCAGGTCGCGTGCGACGGTGAGCGAGGCCGGCCCGGCGCCGATGCAGGCCACACGCTTGCCGTTGGGCGGCGCCACGGTGGGCATGCGCGATTTCACGTCGTCCTTGTGGTCGGCCGCGACCCGCTTCAAGCGGCAGATGGCCACTGGCTCGGGCTGAAACTTTTCGGCGTCCGGCCCATTGTTTTCTTCGACGCGGCCGCGCCGGCAGGCCGGTTCGCACGGCCGGTCGCAAGTGCGGCCGAGCACGCCGGGGAAGACGTTCGACACCCAGTTGATCATGTAGGCGTCGGTGTAACGCCCCTGGCCGATCAGGCGGATGTACTCGGGCACGGGGGTGTGGGCCGGGCAGGCCCATTGGCAATCGACGACCTTGTGGAAGTAGGACGGATTGACGCTGTTCGTGAGTTGCACGGGGGTCTCCTGGTCCACGCGGCCCGGTGGGGCCGCTGCGGGTGGACTCGGAGTCTAAGCACGACGGGCGGGCTTGGGCGTGCGGGCTTTCGCGTAGCCGGCGGGTTCACCCGAATCGGCGAAAGGCGCACTGCCGATTGATTTGCCGGGGCTTCGCGTGAACAATCGGTTGGCCTGCAGGAGAAGGGACCGATGGCCAAGCTGTACGTGGCGACCGATCTGGAGCATCGACGCACCGAATACCGCGACCGCAAGCGCTGGTGGTGGCTGCTCTCGGTCGTCTACCCGCTGCTGCCCTTCGTCGGCATGGCAGCGCACTCGGCCAGCGGCTACCAGATCGCGCTGGGCCTGCCGCTGCTGATCAGCTACGGGCTGATGCCGCTGCTCGACGCGCTGATCGGCGACGACCGCAACAACCCACCCGAGGCGGTGGTGCCGCAACTTGAGGCCGACCGCTACTACCGCTGGCTCACCTGGGCCACCGTGCCGCTGCACTTCGTCGCGCTGATCGGCTGCGCGGGGTGGGTGGGCACGCAGGCGCTGTCTTGGTGGGCGGTGCTGATGCTGGCCTACGTGGCCGGCACCGATTCGGGCCTGGGCATCAATACCGGCCACGAACTGGGCCACAAGCACACGGCGGTCGAGCAATGGCTGGCGCGGCTGGTGCTGGCGGTGCCGGCCTACGGTCACTTCACGGTCGAGCATGTGCGCGGCCACCACCGCTGGGTGTCCACGCCCGAGGACCACGCCAGCGCGCGCATGGGCGAGAGCATCTACCGCTTTGCGCTGCGCGAGCTGCCGGGCGGCATTCGGCGTGCCTGGCAGCTGGAGGCGGCGCGGCTGCAGCAGCTCGGCCTGTCGTCATGGAGCCGGCAGAACACCATGCTGCAGTCGTATGCGGTGACGATCGTGCTGCAGCTCGGTCTGGTCATCGCCTTCGGCTGGATCATGCTGCCCTTCCTGGCGGTGCACAACATCGTGGCGTGGTGGCAGCTCACGTCGGCCAACTACGTCGAGCACTACGGCCTGCTGCGCCAGCGCCTGCCGAACGGTGAGTACGAATCGCCCAAGCCGCACCACTCGTGGAACACCAACCACCTGGTCACCAACCTCGCGCTGTTCCACCTGCAACGCCACTCGGACCATCACGCGTTTCCGGCGCGTCGCTACCAGTCGCTGCGCCACTTCGAGCAACTGCCGCAGTTGCCGAGCGGCTACTTCGGCATGTTCCCGCTGTCGTACGTGCCGTGGTTGTGGTTCAAGGTGATGGACCCGATGTTGATGGCGTTGCCGCACGTGCGCGGTGACCTCGACCGCGTGAATGTCGACCCGGCGCGGCGCTCGCAGATCATCGCCCGGTACGGTACGTCGAACCGGGCCGCCGCGGCGTGACGACGCCGAGGCTTCTGCCATGAAGTGCTTGCTCGACGTCACACGCGCACGGTCGTGCCGCGGACATGGCGGCGTCGGGCTTGATTCACGAGTTGTGGCAAGCTACCAAACTACGGCCCTAGGAGACGCCCATGATCACCACGCTTGAAACCCTCCAGGCACAAGTACTGCGCCTGTCGCCAGCCGACAGGGCAAGGTTGCTTGATCGCCTGATCGCCAGCCTGGACGTGGACGTCGGTGCCGAAGCGGCGTGGGACCAGTTGGCCGACGAACGCGAACAGGAGCTTGCAGTCGGCGTTTCGGTTGCCGTGCCACTTGACGTTGCCATCGCAAGGCTGGAAGCCCGCTTCCCCGGATGAAGGTGATTCTTCACGCTGCAGCAGAACAAGACATCCAGGAAGCGGCAGCGTTCTACGAGCGGGAGGGCACGCCCATGGTGGCGGCCCGTTTCGTTGCCGAGTTCAAGCGGCTCGCAACATTGCTCCTCGAGCATCCAGAGATCGGCTCGCCGCGTTCAGATGGTCGGCGCGGTTTCTCCATGAGCGTGTTTCCTTACACCGTCATCTATCGCGCGAGCGCCGACGAAATCAAGATTCTCGTTGTCAAACACGACAGGAAGCGCCCAGGGTTCGGCGCAGGACGCTCGTAGCCACGTCGCGATCCGACGCCACTGGAATGGGTCATCACTCCAGCGGCGTATCGACCCGCGGCGCTGCCTGCATTGCCCCCGGCGCCACCGGTAAATGCTGCCCCGCCGTGACCCCCATCGACAGGTACAGGCTGGTCACCGCTTCCACGCTCAACTCGGCCGGCTCGACCCAGGCTTCGGGCACGAACAGCAACCCGCCGCCGATTGGCACCGGTGCCGTGGGCACCAGCACCACCAGGCAGCGCCGGCCGCCGACCAGCACCACGTCGTTGCTGGACTGCAGGCCCAGCACGACGGCGCCGTCACGGCCGGCGCCGAAATGGCACCACACCGGCCGCATCGCGCGCGTGCCGTCGTCGCCGCGCTGGCCCAGCAGGCCGACCAGCTTGTGCGCCACGTCATACACCTGGCGCACCACCGGGATGCGCCGCACCACGCCGTTGAGCACGCGCGACAGCCCGCGCTGCAAGCCGGTCTCGACCAGGGTGCCCAGTGCCAGCACGGCCAGCAGCACCAGGCCGACGCCGATCAGGTAGCCCACCACCTCCGAGCCGGTGACGCCCAGGCCGAGCGCCACCAGCACCGAGCCCACCGCACTGTCAGGTCCCAGCCACTTGAACAGCAGGCTGGCGGCCCAGGCAAACACCAGCACGGTGGCGGCCAGCGGCAAGGCCGCCAGCACACCGGTGACGAATACGCGCAGCAAATGGGTCCGGGCTGTTTTCATGGGTGAGTGTCGCCTACCGGCAGGCAGCGCCGCCGCCGCGTGCGAACTCAACGCACCGGCGCCACCCTGCCGCGTAGCAGCACCACCAGCGCCACCAGCGCGCACAGCGCGAAGCCCAGCATCAGCAGCCCGAGGTTCAGCGCGCCGTTGTGCGTGAACAGGCCGACGGCGTAGCCGCCCGCCGCGCCCATCAACTGCTGCATCAACCCGGCCACCGCGGCGGCCGAGCCGGCCAGGGCGGGGACCAGGCCGACCGTGCCGGCCAAGGTCGGCGGCATCATCAGCCCGTGGCCGACGCCGAGCAGGATGAGCGGCAGCGACAGCGCCAGCGGCGTATCGATCCCAGCCAGCGCGAGGGCGAGCACGATGACCAGCCCGCTCAGCGTGCAGGCCTGCCCCAGCACCATCATGCGGGCCTCGCCGGCACGTTGCACCAGGTGGCTTGTCAGGTAATTGCCCAGGATGTAGGCGATCGGGATGCACATGATGTGGTAACCCACCCCCTCGGGCCCGACGCCATAACTCTTCAGCACGATCGGGGCGCCGCTGAGGAAGGTGTAGAACGTGGCGGTGGTCATCGACAGGATCACCACGTACAGCAGGAAGGCCGGCTCGCGCGCGAGGCGTGCGTACGAGGCGAGCATCGCGCCCAGCCAGTGCGGTGGCGCCGAGGCCGAGGCCGCCGCAGGCCGGGCGGGGTCGGGCAGGCCGCGCCAGGCGGCGATGAAAACGCCGGCCGCCATCACCGCGGTCAAAACGAAGTTGACCTGCCAGCCCCAGCGCACATGGATCTGCCCGCCGACGATGGTCGCCAGCGGCGGGCACAGCCCCATCGTCATGCCCACGAAGGCCATCACCCGGGTGCGTTGCGGCCCCTCGAACAGGTCTTGCACCATCGCCCGGCCGACCACCATGCCGGCAGCACTGCCGGCGCCCTGCACCACGCGCGCCAGGGTCAGCGTGAGCAGGTCACTGGCCCACGCCGCCGCAACCGAGCCGACGAAGGCCAGCGCCAGCCCGAACAGCAGCACCTTCTTGCGGCCCACCCTGTCCGACACCGGGCCGTAGATCAACTGCAGCGCGCCGTAGGCCACCACGTAGCCGCTGAAGGTGAGTTGCACGCTGGCCTGGCTGGCACCGAAGTCGGCGCCCCACTCCTGCATCGACGGGATGCACAAGGTCATGGCCAGCAAGCCGAAGGCGAACTGCGCCATCAGGTTGGCGACCAGCAGGCCCGAGGGGGGGCTGGGGCTGGCGACTGCTACGGCCACGACATCCACCCCCACAACAAGACCAGCGAGCCCAGCGTGACCGGGATGCCGGTGCGCGCGTGCTGGCGCCAGTCGATGCGGATGCCGGCCTTCTCGGCCAGGTCCACGACGATCAGGTTGGCGATCGAGCCGACCAGCAGCAGGTTGCCGGCGAAGGTGCTGGCCAGCGCCAGCAGCATACCGGCCGAGTGGGCATCTGCACCGCCACCCACGCCGGGCTCGCCCAGGTGGGGCAGCAGCAGCATCACCGCCGGCACGTTGGACACCAGGTTGGACAGCACGGCCCCCAGCACCAGCAGCGGGCCGGGCTGGTTCACATGCACGCCGTGGCCCGCCAGCCAGGCCACGCCCTGGGCGGCCAGCCCGGTGCCCTGGAACGCGTGGTTGACGACGAACAGGCCGATGAAGAGCAGCAGCAGTTGCCAGTCGACGAAGCCCATCACGTGGGCCGAGTGCAACCGGCGGCTCAGCAGCAGCACGCCGGCGCCGACGAGGGCGGCCTCGTCGCGCGGAAAGTCGGTGAACAGGAACACCGCCATCAGCACCAGCGCCACCGTCAGGCCCTTGGTGGTCTGGAAGCGGTCGAACGGCGCGGTGTCGTCGTCTGCCGCGGAGGCTGCCGGCGCGGGCCGCGAGGGCAGGGCGGCCGCAGGCTGTCGCGCACCGGGCCCGAAGGCCAGCCACAACCACAACAACACCAGGCTGGCCAGCACCGGCACCAGCGCGACGCGGGCATAACCGCCGAAGGGCAGCTTCAGCACCGAGCCGATCAGCATGTTCTGCGGGTTGCCGATCAAGGTGGCCGCCGAGCCGATGTTGGCCGCGCAGGCGAGCCCGATCAGGAAGGGTAGCGGGTCCAGCCCGCGCTTCAGGGACAGGCGTGCCACCACCGGCGTCATCGCCAGGCAGATGATGTCGTTCGAGAACACTGCCGACAGCGCACCCGCCACCACGATCAACGCCGCCAGCAGCCCGGCACGCGACAGCGGCAGTTCGCCCACGTGCTGCGTGACCGCCGTGTAGAAGCCGCCCAGGCGCATCTGCGCCGAGACGACCATGAAGGCGAACAGCAGCACCACGGTGGGCAGGTCAACCGACCGCGCGGCTTCTTCCATCGGCATGCCGGTGAGGGCGATCATCGCGATCGCGCCGAGCAAGGCCACGCCCGAGCGGTCGAGCTTGACGCGCGGCAGGCCGCCCAGAAACATGCCGAGGTAGACGGTGCCGAACACCGCCACCACGCCCCAATCGACGGCGCGCGGCACGAGGCCGGCCATCTCGGGCAGGGTGGGCAGGTTCATGCGTCTGGGGGTTCGGGGAGTCACAGCCGGCCGGTGGCGGACCGCGGATGATAGTGCGGGCATTCGTTCGCGCTACACTTAGCCAAATGGCTAACCAAAGTGCATTGCAAAGTGCGTTGTTGAGCGACGTGTTCTACGCCCTGGCCGACCCCACGCGCCGCGCCATCGTGAGCGTGCTCGGCCAGGGGCCGGCGTCGGTGTCGGCGCTGGCGGCGCCGTTCGAGATGGCGCTGCCGTCGTTCATGAAGCACCTGTCGGTGCTCGAGCGCAGCGGCGTGATCCGCTCGAACAAGGTCGGCCGGGTGCGCACCTGCGAAATCCGGCCGAAGGCGCTGTCGCAGGCCGAACGCTGGATGGCCGAGCAGCATGCCCTCTGGCAATCAAGAACCGACCGCATGGCGGCCTTTGCAGAAGCACTTCACCAGAAGGAGATGTCTCATGACCGACCCCAACCCCGCCCACCCCGCCAACCCCGCAAACGCTGATCCGCAGGATCTGATCATCAACCGCCTCGTGCGCGCCCCGCGCGCCACGCTGTGGAGGGCGTGGACCGACCCGCAACTGCTGAAGGAGTGGTGGTGCCCGAAACCGTGGACCACCGAGGTGCGGGCGCTCGACCTGCGGCCCGGCGGCGCCTTCCACACCTTCATGCGCGGCCCCGACGGTGGCACCAGCGACAACCCCGGCTGCTTTCTGCAAGTGGTGCCGCAGTCGCGGCTCGTGTGGACGTCGCTGCTGACCGGCGACTGGCGGCCGGCCACGCCGTGGCTGGCGTTCACTGCCGCGATCTCGATGGCCGATGAAGGCGCGGGCACGCGCTACGTCGCGCACGTGATGCACCCGGACAAGGCGACCCGGGACCGTCATCACGAGCTCGGGTTCTTCGAAGGCTGGAACACCTGCATCGACCAGCTCGAGGCGTTCGCGCAGCAATTGCGCTGACGCCCGCGGCTGCCTGCGCGGGCAAGTCGGCAGCGTCCGTCAGTCGTGCAGCGCCGACAGGAACTGCTTCAACTCCGCCGTCTGCGGGCTGCCGAACAACTGCTCCGGCGGCCCCATTTCGTGGATGCGGCCGGCGTGCATGAACACCAGCCGGTCGCTCACCTTGCGTGCAAAATTCATCTCGTGCGTGACCATCAGCAAGGTCATGCCCTCATCGGCCAGCGACTCGACGACGCGCAGCACCTCGCCGACCAGTTCGGGGTCGAGCGCCGAGGTGATCTCGTCGCACAGCAGCACGGCCGGCTCCATCGCCAGCGCGCGCGCAATGGCCACGCGCTGCTGCTGGCCGCCCGAGAGCTGCTCGGGCTTGGCGTCGAACTTCTCGGCCAAGCCGACGCGGGCGAGCAACTTCTTCGCCGTCTCGACCGCTTCCGCCGAGTTCTTCTTCTTCACCAGTGTCGGTGCCAGCATCACGTTGCGGCCCACGCTCAGGTGCGGGAACAAGTTGAAGCTCTGGAAGATCATGCCCACACGTTGGCGCAGCGCGCGCATCGCGGGCGCGTTGCCGTGAAGCAGCGGCTGGTTGTCCACGCTCAGCTTGCCGTCTTCGAAGGTCTCCAGCCCGTTGATGCATCGCAGCAGCGTGCTCTTGCCCGAGCCGCTCTTGCCGATGATGGCGATCACCTCGCCGGCCTTCACGTCGAGGTCGATGCCCTTGAGCACCTCGTTCGCGCCGAAGCGCTTGCGCAGGCCCGTCACCTTGACGATCGGTGCCGCCGCTTCAACGGGCTCCATGCAACTTCCTTTCGAGTCTCAGGCTCCAGGCCGAGATGGGGTAACAGAGCGCGAAGTACATCAGCGCCACGCACGCGTAGACCTTGAACGGTGCGAAGGTGGCGTTGGTGATCATCGTGCCGGCCTTGGTCAGCTCGATGAAGCCGATGACAGATGCGAGCGCCGTGCCCTTGACCACCTGCACCAGAAAGCCCACGGTGGGCGGCACGGCCACGCGCAGCGCCTGCGGGCCGATCACGTAACGCAGTTGTTCGCCCAGGTTCAGCGCCAGCGCGGTCGACGCTTCCCACTGGCCCTTCGATACGGCGTTGACGCAGCCGCGCCAGATCTCTGTCAGGAAGGCGCTGCTGTAGAGCGTGAGCGCCAGTGCCGCGGCGACCCACGGCGACACGTTCACACCGAACAGCGCGAGACCGAAGTAGGCCAGGAACAACTGCATCAGCAGCGGTGTGCCTTGAAAGAGCTGCACGTAGCCGTTCACCAGAGGCTCGGCGCCCGGCAGCTTGGCGATGCGCGCCACCAGCAGCGCCAGCCCGACGAGGCCGCCGCCGACGAAGGCGATGAGCGACAGCGCGACCGTCCAGCGCGCGGCCAGCAGCAGGTTGCGGAAGATGTCCCAGAGGCTGAAGTCGACCATGGCGTGTCTTTAGTTGCCGAAGATGAAGCGCGGGCCGAACCAGTTGAGCAGCTTGCGCAACAGCATCGACAAGGCCAGGTAGATCAGCGTGGCGATGATGAACGCCTCGAACGCGCGGAAGTTGCGCGACTGGATCAGGTTGGCGGCGTACGACAACTCGGCCGTCGAGATCTGCCCGCACACCGCCGAGCCGAGCATCACGATGATGATCTGGCTCACCAGCGCCGGCCACACGCGCTTGAGCGCCGGCGGCAGCACCACGCGCGTGAACACCTGCGCCTCGCTCAGCGCCAGGCTCTGGGCCGCCTCGATCTGCCCCTTGGGCGTGGTGGCGATGCCGGCGCGCACGATCTCGGCCGAATAGGCGCCCAGGTTGATCACCATCGCCAGCACCGAGGCGAACTCGGGCGAGAGCTTGACGCCGAGCGACGGCAGGCCGAAGAAGATGAAGAACAATTGCACGATGAAGGGCGTGTTGCGGATCAACTCCACATACACCGCGACGATCGCCCGCAGCCACGCCGGCCCCTGCCAGCGCGCCCAGGCGCAGGCCGTGCCCAGGCCCACGCCGAGGGTGGCCGAGATGGCGGTGAGCACCACGGTCACGCCCGCGCCCTTGGCGAGCAGCGGCCATTCGGCGAGCACGGCGGGGACGTCGAAGGCGATCACGCGGCGATGCCCCAGGCGACGTCAGGCGACGCAATGGCCTCTCAAGGCAACTCGCCCGCCGGCCGGCCCAGCCACTTTACGGCCAGCTTGTCCAGCTCGCCAGCCTTCTTGGCCTCGGCAATGATCTCGTTGACCTTGAGGCGCAGCTTGTCTTCGCCTTTGCCGACGCCGATGAAATTCGGCGAGTCTTTCAGCAGCAACTTGAACTCGGTGCCCAGTTGCGGGTTCTTGCCCATCAGGTTGCCGGCCACCGACGCGCCGGTGGCGATCAACTGCACCTGGCCCGACACGAAGGCCGAGACGGTGACGTTGTTGTCCTCGAAGCGCTTGATGTCCACGCCCGACGGCGCGATCTTGGTCAGCTCCTGGTCCTCGATCGCGCCGCGCGTCACGCCCACGCTCTTGCCCGTCAGGTCGGCCGGTGTCTTGATGGCCAAGGTCTTGGGCCCGAACACGGCCTGGAAGAACGGCGAATAACCGGCCGTGAAGTCGATGACCTTCTCGCGCTCCGGGTTCTTGCCCAGGGTGGAGATCACCAGGTCCGCCTTCTTGGTCTGCAGGTACGGAATGCGGTTGGCGCTGGTCACCGGCACCAGCTCCACCTTCACGCCGAGCTTGGTGGCGATGTAGTTGGCCATGTCGATGTCCAGCCCCTGCGGTTTCAGGTCGGTGCCGACGAAACCGTAGGGCGGGAAGTCGGTCGGGATCGCGATCGTGATGCTCTTCTTGGCCATCACGTCGTCGAGCGCGGTCTGCGCGGCGGCGGTGCCTGCCAGCAGCAGCGTGGCGCCGATGGCGGCGAAGAGTTTTCCAAGCGGGGAATGAAAGGGCATGTCGAGTCTCCGTTGTGTTCGCAGCAACGGAAATGAGCTAGCAAGCACCGTGCCGGCGCGCGAGCCTCGCGGGTCAGTCTGCCTTGAAGGGGTTGCGTATCGTCAACACGTGCTCGATCACCTGGCCGTGCTGCATGTCTTCGGACCAGAGCGTCTTGCAGCCGGCGAGCAAGGCAGCAGCGACGATCAGCGAGTCGCAGATCGACAGGCCGTATCGCTCACCGATCTGGACCGCCCGGTCATGCGTGTCCACCGAAAGCGGCACGACCGAGCAGACCGAGCGAATCGCGGCAAGCGCTTCGCGAATCTCCGGCCAGGGCATGCGCAGCTTGCGCAACGCTACGGCGGCAAATTCGTTCAGCACCTGGACGCTGATCGTCCCGCCAGCGGCCAGCAGGTCTTCGGCACGATCGGCCTTGGCCGCGTCGGCCGAGAGCAGGTACAGAACGACGTTGGTGTCGAAGAAGACCTCAGCCGCGCTCATTCGCGTCGAGCCGGTCGAACTTGAAGTCCGCCGGCAGGCGACCGCGGAATTTCCTCAGGCGCGCCAGCAGTTCGCGCGCACCGGGCGCTTTCTCGACTGCGAAAACGCGGTCGCCGATCACGTGGATCTCGATGTCGTCACCCGCTTGCAAGTCCAAAGCTTCGACCACCGCAGCCGGTAGACGTACCGCCAGGCTGTTGCCCCATTCCGCGACCTTCATGATGACCTCCGGATATACGCAAATCACATGTATATCCTAGACCAATCACCCCGTATTCCGCAACCCCGCCGCCACCCCGTTGATCGAGATGTGGATGCCGCGCTGGACGCGCTCGTTGCCGGGGTCGCCTTCGACGCGGTGGCGGTAGCGGCGCATCAGTTCGACCTGCAGGTGGTTGAGCGGGTCGAGGTACGGGAAGCGGTGTTCGATCGAGCGCGCCAGCGACGGGTTGGACGCCAGCCGCTGCTTTTCGCCGGTGATGAGCGACAGCGCATCGTGGGTGCGCTGCCACTCGGCCTGGATCAGCCCGAAGATGCGCTTGCCGAGTTTCTTGTCTTCCACCAGCTCGACGTAGCGCGCGGCGATGCCCAGGTCACTCTTGGCCAGCACCATGTCCAGGTTGGACAGCAGGGTGCGGAAGAACGGCCACTGCTTGTGCATCTTCTGCAGCAGCGCCAGGCGTTCCTTCTTCTGCGCCGGGTCCTTGCCCAGGTAGGCGTCGATGGCCGAGCCGAAGCCGCACCAGCCCGGCAGCGCCACCCGGCACTGGCCCCAGCTGAACGACCACGGAATCGCGCGCAGGTCTTCGATCGCGCGCGTGGCCTTGCGCGAGGCCGGGCGCGAGCCGATGTTGAGTTCGGCGATCTCGCGGATCGGCGTGGCGCTGAAGAAGTAGTCGGTGAAGCCCGGCGTTTCGTAGACCAGCTTGCGGAACGCCTTCATGCTCGCCGCGCTGATCTCTTGCGCGGCTTCCAGGAATCCCTTGGGCGCGCTCTTGGTCGGGTGCAGCAAGGTCGCCTCCAGCGTGGCGGCCACCAGCGTTTCGAGGTTGCGCCGGCCGATCTCGGGGTGGGAGTATTTGGAGGCGATGACCTCGCCCTGTTCGGTCAGCCGGATCTGCCCGTTCACCGTGCCCGGCGGCTGCGCCAGAATGGCCTGGTAGCTCGGGCCGCCGCCGCGCCCCACCGTGCCGCCGCGACCGTGGAACAGGCGCAATGTGATGCCGTGGTCCTTGCCCAGGGCGCCGAACAGCTCCACCAGCGCGATCTCGGCTCGGTACAGCACCCAGTTGCTGGTGAACATGCCGCCGTCCTTGTTGCTGTCGCTGTAGCCCAGCATCACGTCCTGCTCGGCGCCCGAACGCTTCATCAGTTCGACGATGCCCGGCAGCGCGTAGAACTCGCTCATGATCGTGGCCGAGCGCTGCAGGTCGCCGATGGTTTCGAACAATGGCGAAACGATCAGGTCGGTCACGGCGCCATCTTTCAAGGTGCCGCGCATCAGCCCCGCTTCCTTCAGCAGCAGCAGCACCTCGAGCAGGTCGCTCACCGTTTCGGTGTGCGAGATGATGTAGTGGCGCAGCGCGTTGCGGCCAAATCGGCGCAGCATGACCACCGCGGTCTCGAAGATCGCCAGCTCGCCCAAGGTGTGCTCGCTGTATTCGGCGGCGCGCACCTTCAGCGGTCGCGCGTCGTTGAGCAAGCCCATCAGCAGGGTGCGGCGGCTCTGCTCGCCCAGCGCGCTGTAGTTGCCCTCCACCTGGGCCACCTTGAAGAGTTCGGCCAGCACCATCTCGTGCTTGTCCGAGCTCTGGCGCAGGTCCACCGTGGCGAGGTGAAAGCCGAACACCTGCACCGCCCGCATCAAAGGGTGCAAGCGCGGCGCGATCAGCGCCTGCGCGTGGTGCGAGCGCAGCGAAGCTTCGACTACCCGCAGGTCGGCCAGCAACTGCTCCGACGTGGCGTAGGGGCGCTGCGGCGCGACCGCGTGGCGCAGCGCCTCGGTGCCGGTCAGCTCTTGCAAGGTCGCGGCCAGGCGCGCGTACACGCCGATCAGCGCGCGCCGGTACGGTTCGTCCTCGCGGTGCGGGTTGTGGTCGGGCGACTCGGCGGCCAGCGCGCGCATTTCCGGCGTTACCGGGCTCAGCGTGGCCGAGATCGACAACTCGGCGCCGAGTTGATGCACCTCTACCAGGTAGTAGCGGAGTGCGGTTTCGCTCTGGCTCGCCAGCGCCATCTTCAGGGTATCGGCGGTGACGAAAGGGTTGCCGTCACGGTCGCCGCCGATCCAGTTGCCCATGCGAAAGAAGTTCGCGATCTCGAAACCGGGCAGCGCCTCCTCGACCTCGCGGTACATGCGCGGGATCTGGTGCAGGAAAGTGCTGCGGTAGTAGCTCAGCGCGTTCTTGATCTCGTCGGCCACCGTCAGCTTGGCGGTGCGCAGCATGCGCGTCTGCCAGAGCTGGGTCACGCGGGCGCGCAACTGGGTCTCGTTGTCGCTCAGTTCGCGTTCGGTGCGCAACGCATCGCGCTCGCCCACCAGTTCGGCGATGGCGCGCTCGGCGTCGAGAATGCTCTTGCGCTGCACCTCGGTCGGGTGGGCCGTGAGCACCGGCGAGATGTGGGCGTGCTGCAAGGCCCGGGCGATGTCGGCGGCGCGAATGTCGGCCTGCGCCAGGCGCTCGAAGCTCGTGGCCAACGAGCCTTCCTGGTGGTGGCCCTGGCGTTCGTGGTGGTCGCGCCGGCGCACGTGGTGGCGGTCTTCGGCGATGTTGGCCAGGTGCGAGAAGTAGCTGAACGCACGGATCACGCTGACGGTCTGGTCGCCCGACAGGTTCTTCAGCAGGCGGTCGAGCGCGCGGCCGGCCTGGGCGTCGCGCTTCAGCCGGTACGCCACCGAAAGTTGGCGCACACGCTCAACGAGCTCGAAAGCGGCCTTGCCTTCGCCGTCGCGAATCACGTCGCCGAGGATGCGGCCGAGCAGCCGGATATCGTCGACCAGGGGTTTGTTCTTTTCGGCGGCGTCGGACGACTTGTTGCTGATGGCGGGGCGGGCGGCGGCTTTGGATGGCATGGGCGTCTCGTTGTGGTCGCTTCGGGCGGCGAGGCCCGGGCGGATTGATCGTAGCAGCGCACGCTGGCGTGCCAAGGCGCCAAGCAAGAGGCGCGCCTGATAGCATCGAAACATGTCCTCAAACCTGCCCCAGACCCTCATCATCGCCACCCGCGAAAGTCGCCTTGCCCTGTGGCAGGCCGAGCATGTTCGCGACCTGCTCCAGGCCCGTTTCGGGCTGGTCGTGCAACTGCTGGGCATGACGACCCGGGGCGACCAGATCCTGGACCGGGCGCTGTCCAAGGTCGGCGGCAAGGGCCTGTTCGTCAAGGAGCTGGAAACCGCGCTGGAACTCGGCCAGGCTCACCTGGCCGTGCATTCGCTGAAAGACGTACCGATGGATCTGCCAGAAGGCTTCGAGCTGGCCGCGGTGCTGGAGCGGGAAGACCCGCGCGATGCGTTTGTCTCCAACAAATATGCGTCGCTCGCCGAACTGCCGCAGGGTGCGCGGGTTGGCACGTCGAGCCTGCGCCGGGTGGTGCAGCTCGGTGCGCTGCGGCCCGACCTGACGGTGGAGCCTCTGCGCGGCAACCTGGACACACGCTTGCGCAAGCTCGACGAAGGCCAGTACGAGGCCATCGTGCTGGCCGCGGCCGGCCTCAAGCGCCTGGGCCTGGCCGAGCGCATTCGTGCGGTGTTCGACCCGGCGCAGATGCTGCCCTGCGCCGGCCAGGGCGCGCTCGGCCTCGAAGTGCGCGCCGATGCGACCGCGCTGCGCGAGCGCCTGGCCGGCCTGGTACACAGCCCGACCTTGCTGGCCGTACAGGCCGAACGTGCGGTGTCGCGGGCGCTCGGCGGCAGCTGCAGCATGCCGCTGGCGGCCCATGCGGTGTGGGATGCAGGTCAACTGGAATTGCGCGCCACCCTGGGCCACGGGCTGGAGCCACTGGCGCCGCTGCTGAAGACCGTGGTGCGCCAGCCGGTGACCAGCGAAGCCGAGGCGCGTGCGATGGGCGAGAAGGTGGCCGCCGAACTGCACGCGCTCGGCGCGGCGCCCTACCTGAGCGCATTGCAGGCCGGCGCGGCGTGAACCGGCACGGCGAGAACCGGCACGGCAAGCGCGGGCCCGGAAAGTTCGACGCCTGGGACAGCGCATGAAGGTCCTGGTCACCCGGCCCGCCACGCAGGCGGAGGAGTGGGTGTCGCAGTTGCGCGCCAAGGGCATCGATGCGGCGGCGCTGCCGCTGATCGGCATCGCGCCTGCCGTCAACACCATGCCGGTGGTGCTGGCCTGGGTGCAGCTGAGCAAGCGCAAACTGGTCGTCTTCGTGAGCCCGAATGCGGCCGAGCAGTTCTTTGCCGTCAAGCCGAGCGGCATGTTCTGGCCGGCCCAGGTGTACGCGGCCTCGACCGGGCCTGGCACGAGCCAGATGCTGCTGAAGCTGGGCGTGCCGCGCGACCGGCTCATCGAACCGGCGCCCGATTCGACCCAGTTCGATTCCGAGTCGCTCTGGGCCCAACTCGCGGCAATGGAATGGAAGGGCGCCAGCGCGCTGCTGGTGCGTGGTGATGGTGGGCGCGAGTGGCTGTCGGAGCAGTTGAGCGCTCGCGGCGCCACGGTCAGCAAGGTGGTGGCCTATCACAGCACGCCGCCCAAGTTCAGCAAGCCGCAGCGCGCGCAATTGAACGCGGCGCTGGCGTTCCCGCAGCACCACCTGTGGTTGTTCAGCAGTTCCGAGGCGGTCACGCACCTGGCCGCGGCCGTGACCTTCGGCAACTGGAACAAGGCCTGGGCAGTGGCCACGCACCCGCGCATTGCCGCGCGCGCGCAGGAGCTCGGCTTCAGCAACGTGGTGCAGACGCGCCCGGCCATTGACGCCGTGGCCGCCTGCATACAATCGTTGGCAACGTGAATGCCGTTCCTCCTTCTGTTGCCGCGCCTGTTGCCGCGCCTGTTGCCGCGCCTGCTCCCGAGAGCCCTGTTCCCGCCTCCGCGCCCGCCCTGGCAGCGTACCCCGCAGAGCCAGGCTTGCCGGGCATGAACCGCGGCATGTGGGTGGCGGTGGCCGCGGGCCTGCTGGTGCTGGCGCTGCTCGCCATGGGCCTGGCCTGGAAGACCGACCAGCGTGTGGCCAGCCTCGAGCAGGAATTGGTCAAGCGCCAGATGGACAGCGCCGCCCGGGCCACCGAAGCGCGCGTGCTCGCGAAGGCCGCCGAAGAAGGCATGCGCGACATGGCCGCCAAACTGGCGCTGACCGAAAGCCGGGTCGCCGAGGTGGCGATCCAGCGCAGCCAGCTCGAAGAGCTGCTGCAGTCGCTGTCGCGCTCGCGCGACGAGAACGTGGTGGTCGACATCGAAGCCTCGATCCGCGTGGCCTTGCAGCAGAACGCCATCACCGGCAGCGCCGAGCCACTGGTGGCCACCTTGAAGCAGAGCGACGAGCGGCTGGCGCGCTACAACCAGCCGCGCCTGGAGGGTGTACGCCGCGCCATCACGCGCGACCTGGACCGCGTCAAGGCCGTCAGCGTGACCGACATCGCGACCCTGACCATCAAGCTCGACGACGTGGTGCGCATGGTCGACGAGCTGCCCTTGTTGTCGGCCGCCGAGCCGCGCAGCCGGGCCGGGCCGGGCGTCGCCGCCGGCGTGGCTGCAGGCCGGCCGGCAGCAGAAAGTGCGGCGCCGCCCAAGCCTGCCGTGCCGCCCGGCATCGGCACGCTGGCGTGGTTTCGCGACCTGGGCGAAGCCTGGGACGCGCTGTGGCAGCGCATCTGGATCGAAGTGAAGTCGCTCGTACGCGTGACCCGCATCGACCAGCCGGACGCGATGCTGCTGGCACCCGAGCAGGCCTTCTTCCTCAAAGAGAACTTGAAGCTGCGCCTGCTGAATGCGCGCCTCGCGCTGTTGAGCCGGCAGTTCGAAACGGCGCAGGCCGACCTGAAAGTCGCGCAGAGCTCGCTCGACCGCTACTTCGACAAGACCGCCCGCCGCAGCTTGCTGGCCGCCGAGCTGATCAAGCAGGTCGCCACGCAAGCGCGCCAGGTCGGCGTGCCGCGGCCCGACGACACCCTGGCCGCGCTCGCCGCAGCCGGCGCCGGAAGATGACCGGCCCGGCGCGCCGGAAGATGGCGAGCCCGGCGCGCCGGGCGCGGGGCCGCTGACGCCATGCGCGCCGTCATCTGGTTCGTGCTGTTGTTCGCCGTGGCGGTGGTCGCGTCCAGCACCCTGGGCACGAATGACGGGCTGGTCAGCATCTACGGCGGCAAGTGGCGTTTCGACGTGTCGCTGAACCTGTTCCTGCTGGTGCTGATCGGCAGTTGTTTCGTGCTGGTCACGATGATCCAGGCCGTCAACTCGTTGTTCGGCCTGCCCCAACGCGCGCGCGAATGGCGCATCGCGCGGCGCGACCGCAGTGCGCAGGCGGCGCTGCGCGACGCCCTGGTGCAGTTCTTCGGCGGGCGTTACGGCCGCGCGCAGAAGTCGGCCCAGCGGGCGTTGCTGCTGCAGGGCCGCACGCCCGAGCTGATGCAGGACAACGACTTCACCGTGCTCGGGCACCTGCTCGCCGCCGGCAGCTCGCATCGGCTGCAGGACCGGCCAGGCCGCAACGAAGCGCTGCAGCGTGCGCTCGACCTGTCGCGCGACAGCCCGGCGGCGCGCGTCGGCGAAGAAGGCGCGCGCCTGCTCGCCGCCGAATGGGCGCTCGACGACCGAGACGCACCGCGCGCGCTCCAGTTGCTGGGCGAACTGCCCGTGGGCGTGGCGCGGCGCACCCACGCGCTGCGCCTGAAGCTGCTCGCGTCGCGCCTGGGCCAGCAGCCGCAAGAGGCGCTCAAGACCGCGCGCCTGCTCGCCAAGCACCAGGCGTTTTCCAAGGGCGCGGCGCAGGGCCTGCTGCGTGCACTTGCCTTCGAAGCGCTCGACACGGCGCGCGACGCCGACCAGTTGCGCCGCATCTGGCTCCAGTTCGACCCGGTCGATCGGCGCGACCCGTTTGTGGCCGCGCGTGCCGCCACGCGCGCCGGCGAACTCGAAGCGATGGACGACGCGCGCGGCTGGCTGCGCCCGTTCTGGGACCGCCTCGCCGAGTTGACGGCCGAAGAGCGCGCCGTCATCGCCCAGGCCACCGCTGGCGTCACCGCCGGACTGGGAGCCGAGTGGCTGCCGCGCCTCGAAGCTGCCGCGCAAGCCTTCCCGCGCGAGGGCGCGATTGCGATGGCGGTGGGCAGCGCGCTGGCTGAAAGGCAACTCTGGGGCATGGCGCGGCGCCTGCTGGAGCAGGCCAGTGTCGACGACCAGCTCGCCGCCCCGCTGCGCCGCAAGTCGTGGGTCGCGCTGGCCGGGCTGGCGCGCCAGGAAGGCGACAGCGCACGCGCCGCCGAGTGCTTCGAAGCGGCCGCCCGCGTGGGCTGAGCGGATGGGCTGAGCCCAGCGGCGACTGCTATACTCCGCGGCTGTGCGGCTGTAGCTCAGTTGGATAGAGTACTTGGCTACGAACCAAGGGGTCGTGGGTTCGAATCCTGCCAGCCGCACCAGAATTTCGGTTCTAGATCAACGGGTCAGCGACAAATGTCGCTGGCCCGTTTTTCTTGGTGCGAAGGGTGGCCCTGCCGATGCTCCCGACCCGGCTCCCGCTCAAACGGGGGGTTGGCGCGCCATCGCGTGCTCGGCACAGTGACCCCAACGGACGCCTGGGTCGTTCGCAGGGCGGCATGTGAAACAAGGCAATCGCGGGCGCAGGTCGAGGCGGGTGATGTCTGCAGGGCTGGTTGCCGCCGCGGCCCTGCTGACGGTGGCCGCCTGTGTCACCGACGTCACCGACCCTCTGCGGGCCGAATGGCGACGATCGGTGGGCGACCCGGGGCAAGCCTGCTTCGACTTCGAGCAGGCGTCGCCGGCCGGGCCGACCGTTGCTCGCGGGCGGAGCTACTCGGTCGTCGCGACCGATCCGGGGCGGGTGACGATTCGCTACGACGTTGCCGACGAAAAAGGCACCAAAGCGCACGCCGAGGCCATCTGCGCGCTCCGCGATGGAGTCTTCTCCGCCGAGGACACGCTGCGCCGCCGCGAGCACGCGCGCGGTGCCCTTCGGGTGGAGACGATGCTGGCCGAGTTCGCCTGCATGGACCGGAAGAAACAGTTGCTGCGTGCGGGCCAGCCCGAGCAGGCCCGCCGCGTGCAGTGCCCGCGCTGAACCATCGCGCTCGCCGTTGCGGGAATGGGAAACTGGTCGGAAACCGTGACGCCGCCAGGGCCACGGCCCTGTCTATCATGCCGGCTCCCCAGTCAGCGTGAGCCCGCCATGAACAAGACGATCCGATCTGCCCCTGGCCTGGCCCTGGCGGCTTTGCTCGCCCTGAGTGGCGCCGCACCGGCCCATTCCCAGAGCACCGCCGAGTCGGTCGCCAACAAGGCGTCCGGCGTGGCCGTCAAGGTCGAGAGGGCGATCGAGCGCGGCGTGAAGGCGGCTGCCAGTGGCGTCGAACGTGGTTTGACGGCGGCGGCCAGCGGCGTGCAGCGCGGCGCCCAGGTGGCCGCCAGCGGTGTCGAGCGCGGTGCGCGCGCCGCCAGCGACGCCGCCGGCACCGCGGCGCGCAAGGTCGGTGTGGCGGCCAAGCCGGCATCGGCGCCGGCGTCTGCCGGCAAGTAGGCTGTTGCTGGCGCCGACGGCGGAGCCGCCAGCCGGCACTCAGAACCCGCGCTCAGACGCGCAGTTCAGAACCCATAAAGCGCCGCCGGGTTGTCCACCAGCACGCGGTCGCGCAGGCGGGTGTCGCCATCGGTCCACTCGCTCAGCAGCGCCAGCATGTGTGCGTCGGCCGGCACGGGATTCCGGTTCGGGTGCGGCCAGTTGCTGGCCCACAGGCAGCGGTCGGGGTGCGCCTTCAACAGCGCCTTGGCCAGAAGTGCCACATCGCCGTAGTGCGGCGGGCCGAGTTTCGATGTTTCGTACGGCGCCGACAGCTTGACCCAACGCTGCGGCCGAGCGATCACTGCCAGCAGCGCCTGGAACGCCGGGTCGGTGGGCGGCACCGGTTCGAGGAACTTGCCGGTGTGGTCGATCACCAGCTTGCCGGGCAGGCTGTCGATCAGCGCCTGGCGCTGCGGCAGTTCGCGGCCGTCGAGCTGCAGGTTGATGTGCCAGCCCAGCGGCGCGATGCGCGCGGCCATCATGGGCAGCGCGTCCCAGCTCAGCGCGCCGCCGGCGCCGGCGATCAGCATGAAGCGCACGCCGCGCACGCCGAGTGCATGCAGGCGCTGCAATTCGGCGTCGCTCACGTCGGGCGGTACGGTCACGATGGCGCGCGCGCTGCTGCCGAGTTGCGCCAGCGCTTCGAGCATCAGGCTGTTGTCGAAGCCGTAGCCGTTCGGCTGCACCAGCACCACGCGCGTGAGGCCCAGAGCCTGCTGCATGGCGCGGTAGGCCGGCAGCGGCGCGTGCGGCGGCTGAAAGGTGGACGTGGCGGCGAGTGCGCGGCCGTCTTCGTAGAGGTGCATGTGGCAGTCGCACGCGCCGGGGGGTGCGGCGGGCGGCAGGGGCGGGTTCGGGTTCATGTTCGGGTTCATGGTTCGGTGCTTCCTAGGGTGTCGGCTTGAAGCGTGCGCGCACGCGGTCGGCCTGCGCGGCGTTGACTGCGCCCACCGGCACGCGGCCCTGCACGATGGCCGTGACCTGTTGCACCGTCTCCATTGCCTGGTGTTCGATGGCTGGCGGCGTGAGCCCGCCGATGTGCGGTGTGGCGATGACCCTGGGGTGGCGCGCCAGCTCGAGGCTTGGCATCTGGTCGGGCGCGCGGCCCACGTCGAGCGCGCAGGCGCCGAGGTGGCCGCTATCGAGCGCGTGCAGCAGCGCCGCTTCGTCGACGAGGTTGCCGCGCGAGGCATTGACGAACACTGCGCCCGGCATCATCGCGGCGAACGCGGCGGCGTTCATCAGGTTCTCGGTCTGCGGCGTGGCGGCGGCGAGGCAGACCACGAAGTGGGACTCGGCCAGCAGCATCGGCAGCTCGACCTGCTGCAGCCCGAGTTGCGCCACGCGCGCGTGCGGGTCGCTCACCAGCACGCGCATGCCGAAGGCCTGCACCAGCCCGGCCAGGTGGCGCGCGATCTGGCCGAAGCCGACGATGCCGACAGTCGAGCCGCGCAGCTCGCGCCCCATCGCCGGCGTGGGCATCGCGCCTGCGCGGTACTCCAGCACCGAGGCGCTGATGTGGCGGCCCGCATCGATCATCACGCCGACGATCCACTCAGACACCGAGGCCATGAAGCCGGCGCTGGCTTGCGTCACCAGGATGCCGTGTGCGCTGGCGGCGGCCACGTCGATGTTGCGGATGTCGACCGCGCAGCGGCAAAACGCCACCAGCTGCGGCAGCCGCGCGAGCAGGTCGGCGCTGCCTTCGGCGCGCCGGTCGCTCACGATGATGTCGCAGCCCTGCGCGGCCGCGGCCAGCGTGTCGACGGTCCAGTCGGTTTCGCTCGGGTTGCGCTTCACCTCGGCCACCGCTTCCAGTGCCGCCAGCGCACGCGCGCCGTAGTAGTTGGCCAGGCCGCTCGGGCTGTGGGTGATGAAGACGGTCGCTCGGGTCACCGGCTCACCTTCGTGGCCTTCGGCGGCGCAGCGACCGATTCGCGCGTGATCAGCTCGGGCTTGAACAGGAACTCGGCCGGCGCGATGCCCGGGTCGGCCATGCGGCCGATCACGCGCTCGACGATGGTCTGCGCCATCTCGGGCACCGGCAGCCGCACCGTCGTCAGCCCCGGGCTGGTGAGCGCCGACAGGAACAGACCGTCCATGCCGATCACCGACACGTCGGCCGGCACCGCCAGCCCGGCGTCGCGAAAGCCCGCGAGCAGGCCGAACGCCAGCAGGTCGTTGACTGCGACGATCCCGGTCGGGCGCTGGCGGTCGGCGGCGATGCGCGCGGCGAGCGCGCGGCCGACGTCGGCCATCTCGGAGTCTCCGTACTCGGAGCTGATGCTGCCGTCGATCACGCTCGCGCTGCCGCGCAGGCCGGCTTCATCGGCAGCGGCGAAGAATCCCTTGATCTTTTCGCCGCGGCTCATGGTCTGGCCCGACGCGGTGACGAAGGCCAGGCGCTGGTGGCCGCGGCCGATCAGGTGCGTGGCGGCCAGGTGCGCGGCCTCGAAGTTGTCGACCGAGACGTGGTCGATGGCCGAGGCTGCGCCCGGCGTGGCGCGCCGGTCGTAGCTGACCATCACCAAGCCACGCTGCACGGCCGACTCGAAGTGGCGCTCGTCCACCAGCGACGAGATCACGATCACGCCGCGCACGCCGTGGGCCAGCAGGTCGTCGAAGAAGCCGGTCTCCTTGTCCTTGTTGCGGTAGGTGTTGCCCAGCAACACCCGGTGGCCGTGGCGCTCTTGCGCCGAGGTCTCGATCTCGCGCGCGATGTAGCCGTACATCGGGTTGGCGATGCTGGGCACCAGCAGGCCGAGCATCGGCGTGTGGCCGGTCTTGAGCTGCTGCGCGGCGCGGTTGGGGCGGTAGGCCAGCGCCTGGATCGCGGCTTCGATGCGCTGCGAGGTCTCGGCGCGCATGCGGTCCGTGCGGCCATTGAGCAGGTTCGAGACCGTGCTGACCGACACACCCGCATGCTGCGCCACATCGGCGATGGTGCTCACGAAACTATCCCAGGAAGTAGTGGGGTATCCAGGATGCCAGACCCGGGATGAAGATCACCAGCAGCAGCACCAGCGTCTCGGCGAGCATGAACCACCACACATGGCGGTTCACTTCCGAGAAGGTGGTCTGCGCGATGCTGGTGGTCACGAACAGCAGGGGCGCGGTCGGCGGCGACACGGCGCCGATCTGGTTGCACATCACCATCACCAGGCCCATCTGGAACGGGTCGATGCCGTAGACCTTGCTGATCTGGATCGCCACCGGCGCAAAGATCAGCAGCACCGCGAGCGAGTCGACGAAGGTGCCGAGCACGATCATCACCACGGCGACGATCAGCAGCACCATCGTCGGGTCTTGCGAGAACGAGGTGACGAACTTGACCGCGCCGACGTTGAATTCGAGGTAGGCCAGCAGCCAGCCCGATGCGCCAGCCACCGCGATCACGCCGGAGACCATGGTCGTCATCACGGCCGCTTCGATCAGGATCGCCGGCAGGTCGCGCAGCTTGATCTTGCGGTAGTACAAGGTGCCCAGCAGCAGCGCGTACAGGCAGGCCACCGCGCCGGCCTCGGTGGCGGTGAAGATGCCGCTGAGAATGCCGCCGACGATGATCACCGGCCCCATCAGCGCCGGCCACACCTCGCGCAGCGACCGCGCCACCGCGCCCCACTCGAAGCGGCCGTGCACCACGCGCAGCTCGGGGTAGTCGGGGTGGAATGTGTAGATCTTGATCGTGACCATCAGTGCCAGCCCGACCAGGATGCCCGGGATGATGCCGGCCAGGAACAGCCCGCCGATCGACACCTGCGCGATCGCGCCATACACCACCATCACCATGCTCGGCGGAATGATCGCGCCGATCGTGCCGGCGGTGGCGATCAGCGCTGCGGCAAAGCCGGCCTTGTAGCCCGACTTCTTCATCGTCGGGATCACGATCGCCGAGATCGCCGACGCGTCAGCGGTGCTTGAGCCCGAGATGCCAGCGAAGATCATCGCCGCCACCACCGATGCATGCGCCAGCCCGGCGCGCAGATGGCCGACCAGCACGCGCGAGAAATCCACCAGTTGCTGGCTCATGCCGCTGGCTGACATCAGCCCGCCGGCGAGGATGAAGTAGGGCAGCGCGAGCAAGGTGAACGAGTCGAGCTGCGCGAACATCTTCTGTGCGAACAGCGGCAGCACCAGGCCGGGCGTGGCCGCCACGCCCACGTAACCCACCAGCGCGATTGCCAGCAGGATGGGCACGCCCACCACCATCGTCCCGAGCATCAGCGCGAACAGGAACGCGGTCATGCAGCGCGCTCCGCTGCCGGTGCCGACGCGGTTGTCGATCCAGGCGGCGCCGATTCGGGCGGCCGCCACGCGCCGCCGGCAATGCGCCGCAGTGCCACCAGCAACAAGTAGGCGCCGCCCAGCACCATGCCGGCATAGGGGTAGCTCATCGGCACCTCCAGCCCGGGTGAAGACTGCATGTGCGCGATGCGCGCCACCATCCAGCCCAGCACCATCAGCGACACCGCGAACGCGGCCCAGGTGAGTTCCATCAGCAGATTGAAGGCCGCGCGCGGGCCGCGCGGCAGCATGTCGCAGAAGGTCTCGATGTACAGGTGTGCGCCGCGCCGGTAGGCGATCGGGATGCCCAGGAACACGATCCAGATGTGGCCGAAGATCTGCAGCTCCTCGCTCCAGCTCAGCGACGAGTTCAGCGCGAAGCGGTGGAAGACCTGCAGCAGCGCCACGCCCACGATCAGCGCGAAGATCGCGGCGACGAACCACTCCACCGCGCGATCGATCCCGTCGAGTACGGCGTCGAGCGCGCGGCCCATCGTGAACGCCACGATCCGCTTACTGCTTGCGCAAGGTGGCCAGCAGCGACTCGGCGCCGAATTCCTTGGCGAGGTCGTCTTGCGCCGTGAGCGCGGCCTTCTGCAGCGGGCCGACGTCGATCTCGTTGACCTTCATGCCGAGCTTCTTGACCGCGGCAAGTGCCTCGGCCTCTTTCTCGGGCGCCATCTTGCGGACCATTTCTTCGGCCATCTTGGCGCCCTTCATCATCACCGCCTGTTCGGCGGCGTTGAACTTGTTCCATTCGGCGAGCGAGAACACCAGCACCGTCGGGTCCATCAGGTGGCGCGTCATCGCGATGCAGCACGCCACCTCGTTGAGCTTGAACGAGAGGGTGGTCGACGCGGTGTGTTCGTAACCGTCGAGCACGCCACTCTGCAGCGAGGTGTAGATCTCGCCGAAGTTCATCGGCGTGGCGTTCGCGCCCATCGCGTTGACGGCCGCGACGAACACCTTGGTCGGGATGGTGCGGATCTTCAGGCCCTTCAGGTCGGCGGCGCTTTTCACTTCCTTCTTCGCCGTGACCACGTTGCGGTAGCCCCAGCTCACCGCCCAGGCCAGCACCTTGAAGCCGGCCTTTTCCATGTCGGCGTTGAGCTCCTTGCCGACCGGGCCGTCGAGCACCGCTTCGGCGTGGGCATAGTTTTTCCACACGAACGGCAGCCCGAGCACGCCGACACGCTTGACGAACGATGCGTACTCGGCAGGCCCGCCGGTGGTGGCCGACGCGCCCGATCCCAGGCGCATGGCCTCGATCACCTCGCGCGACTGGCCGAGCTGGCTGTTCGGGAACAGCTTGACCTCGACGCTGTCGGAGTTTGCGTTCACGTAGGTCATGAACTGGTGCGCCAGCATGGTGTTGTCCACACCCAGGTCGGCCGGGCCGGCGGTGTGGATGCGCACGAGCTTCTTGGCCGGCTGGGCGGCCGCGGGAAAGGCAGCGCCGAAGGCAAGGGTGGAGCCAAGGGCGAGCGCCATCACGGCGCGAAAAATGGGGTGCATGTTGTCTCCAGTTCGTTGTGGGTAGAACGATCTAGTAAAACGATACACCTCTGTTCCGAAAGCCGACAAGGGGTTTTCACTGTGGGGGTGTTTGCAAGGGGCCGCGACCCGCCGCCGCCGCCCGGCTAAGCCGGCGCCTTGAGCGCCGACGGCGGCGCAAGCGGCGCCAGCGCATCGCGCAGGCGGTCGCGCCCGGTGCCCAGGCCGGAGCGGCTCTCGTCCAGCCGCGCGGCCAATGCGTCGATGTGATCGCGCATCAGGGTCTCGGCGCGCGCCGAGTCGCCGTCGGCGAGCGCCGCAACGATATGCGCGTGGTCGTCGTTCGACACCTGCGCATCGGTGGTCGACTGGTACAGCGCCGAGACCAGCGTGGTGCGGGCCGACAGGTCGACCATCATCGCGGTCAGGAAGCGGTTGCCCAGGCATTCGGCCAGGCACACATGGAAGTCGGCCAGCGCCACGCTGCGGGTGGCGGCGTCGCAGGTGGCGATGGCCTGGCGCTCTTCGGCCACGTGATCGCGCAGGCGCTTCAGCACCGACTGCAGCGGTTGGCCGGTGTCGCGCAGCATGCCGGGTTCGATGACGCGGCGCGCGGCGTACGTCTGCTGCGCGTCTTCGAACGACGGCTCGACCACGTACCAGCCCGAACGCGAGCGCACTTCGACGAAACCGCGCGCCTGCAATTGCATCAGCGCTTCGCGCACCAGGGTGCGGCTGACGGCAAACAGCCCGGCAAGCTCTTGCTCGCCGAGCCGTTCCCCCGGCCGGATCTTGCGCGCCAGGATCGACTGCACCACGCGCTGGGCGATCGGCGACAGCGTGAGCAACGAAACCTCCCCGTTTTCTTGTATCGCAGTGTCTGGTCTCGATTGTCGCCCGCGCCGGGCCGCGCCCCCGCTATGCCCTGGCGGCGGCCGCCGTGGCGGCACGCGGCCGCAGCATCGTCATCACGTAGTACGACGCACCGCCGATCAGCACGCCGAAGAACCAGCCGTAGGTGTTCCACCAGGCGGGCAGCAGGTTGGTGAAGGTCGGCAGCAGCGTCGAGAAGATTGCGCCGATGCTGGTGGCCACCAGCGCGTTGATGTTCCAGCCACCTTCGTAGCGGTACTCGCCATGCTCCTGGTAGAGCGCCTGGATGTTGTAGTTGCCCTTGGCGATGATGTAGTAGTCGACCAGGATGATGCCCAGCAGCGGCCCCATCGTCGAACCGATGGCGTTGACGAACTGCGCCGCATTGCCTTCCCACGGCGCGAACGGGTACAGCACCAGTGCGATGCCAGCGGCGATGAAGCCGCCCTTCTTGAAGCTGATCTGCTTGGGGAAGGTGTTGGAGATGTCGAACGCCGCCGAGACGAAGTTGGCCACCACGTTGATGCCCAGGGTGGCCACTGCAAAGGTCAGCGCGGCGATCAGCGCCAGCACCCAGCTGTCGAACTTGGCCGAGATCTGCTCGGGGTGCAACAGCACCTCGCCGTAGACCTTGAACGCCGCGATCGTGGTCACGCCGGCCACGAGCGAGAACGCGATCAGGTTGACCGGCAGGCCCCACAGGTTGCCGGTGCGCACCGCGTCCTTGTTTTTCGCATAGCGCGAGAAGTCGCAGAAGTTCAGGTACAGCGCCGCGAAGTAGGTGACCCAGGTGGCGCCCACCGCCATCAGGGCCCAGAACGAGCCGGGCTCGCCGCTCACGCCGGCGTCCTTGGTCTTCTCGAGCAGCACGTTCATCGGGATGCCGTGGTCGAACGAGAAGCCGCCGGCCTTCACGCACAGCCCGATGGCCAGGATCAGCATGGCCACCCAGACGGCGGGGCCGGCCCAGTCCTGGAACTTGCGCACCGTCTCCATGCCCCTCTGGATGATCAGCAACTGCAGCGCCCAGATCACCACGTAACAGATCACCTCCAGCCCCGAGTGGCCGAGCACGTGGGTGGTCTTGTGGAATTCGAGCATGCCTTCGCTGCGGATCAAGAGCGCCACCATCGCGCCCGAGGCCGCGGCGGTCTGCGCGCCGTACCAGAAGCAGGCCACCACGGCCCGCACCATCGCCGCCAGATTGGCGCCCCAGATGCCGAACGAGGCGCGCGCCAGCACCGGGTAGGGCACGCCGGTCTTTTCGCCGGCGTAGCCGATCAGGTTCATCAGCACGAAGATCACCAGCGAGCCGAGGCCGATGGCGATCACGAAGTTCAGGAAGCTGCCGCACAGCAGGAACAGGCTGGCCGCAAGGTAGTAGCCCCACAGGCTGTGCACGTCCGAGGTCCAGACATTGAAGATGCTGAACGGGCCCCAGTTGCGCTCCTTGGCGGGCGCGAGATCCTCGTTGTAGAGGCCGGGTGAGGGGTTGCGAATTTCCATTTGGTTTGTCTCCAATCGAAAAGCGTTCGGGCGGACAGGGTTGGAAAGGGCCCGATGCCCCGCCCCCGGACTCAGGCCTGAAATGCAACCTCGTATACAAGAATCGTATGCACCGAAACGGGTATGGGCTCTCCGCACAAACCCGATGGATTTGTACCGATTTGGGTGGGACTGGCTGAACCGGGCGACAGCTATCGCCGGGCCTCTTCGTCCGCCCCGCTGCCTGGGGCCATTGCGCGTGCCGACGTGGCCCGCTTCAAGGTGGGGCGCGCAGCTCGCTGGCCGGCGCCGAAAGCGCAGCCCTGGCCGAGTGCAGCAAGGCGTTCGGATCATGCAAGCGGCCCGCGCCAGGAGGGTGCTCGGGCGTTGGCTGAACCTTCGAGTCGGCGCCTGCACGCCGGGGCCGGGCGGGCAGCGTCACATCGGTTACCGTGGCCGTCATGTTCGACGGCACCGACCTGACCCATTGGTTGACGCTGCACGGCCTGGTGACGCTGGTGGCGGTGCTGCTTTACGTGGTCACCGCGCACGTGCTGCAGCAGCGCCGCCACCCGGCCGCGGCAATCGCGTGGATGCTGTTCATCGTGTTGTTGCCGTACGCCGCGCTGCCGGCCTTTCTGAGCTTCGGCTCGCGCAAGCTGAAGCGGCCGCGCCTGGCGGCGGTGCCGGCTGTGCCGACGCCGCCCGCGTCACGCGGGGGCGATGACTGGGCCGTCGAGACGATCATGGCGCTGGGCCAACCGGCGCCGGCAAGCTACCGCGATCTGCAGGTGCACCGCGACGGCGACGCGGCGCAGCAGGCGCTGCTCGACACGCTGGCCGGCGCGCAGGTGTCGATCGACCTCTGCACCTTCATCCTCGGGCGCGACGAACTGGGGAACTCGGTGCTGGAGCGCCTGTGCGACAAGGCGCGCAGTGGCGTTCGTGTGCGCTTGCTGCTCGACGGGCTGGGGCGCTGGATGGGCGGCAGCCCGGACCTGGCACGCCTGAAGGCCGCCGGCGGCCAGGTGGCATTGTTCGTGCCGCCGCTGCGTTCACCGTTGAAGGGCCGCTCGAACCTGCGCGACCACCGCAAGTTGCTGGTCGCAGACGCCGGCCTGCCCGATGCGCGCCTGTGGTGCGGCGGGCGCAACCTGGCGCTCGAATACTTTGGCGGCGTGCCTGGCGCGGCGGCGTGGCGCGACCTGAGCTTCGACCTGCAAGGCTCGCTGGTGCAGCAGGCCGCCGGGTTGTTCGAGCGCGACTGGGCGTTTGCGCTGGGCCGCACCGCCGGCCCGGCCCAGATCGCGCTGCCAGCGGTATCCGAGCCCGCACTCGCGCCAGGCCAGGGCGCGCAACTCGTCGCTTCCGGCCCGGACCAGGTGGACGACACGATCCACGCCTTGCTCGTCACCGCCGCCTACCGGGCACGCCGCCGCCTGCTGCTGGCCACGCCCTACTTCGTGCCCGAGCCGGCCTTGCTGATGGCACTGTGCATGGCGGCGCGGCGCGGCGTGGCGGTGGACTTGCTGCTGCCCGAACGTTCGAACCACCGCCTGTCCGACCTGGCGCGCAGCCGCGCCGTGCGTGCGCTGGCGCAGGCCGGTGGGCGGGTGTGGCTGGCGCCGGGCATGCTGCACGCCAAGCTGGTGGTCGTCGACGACACGCTGGCGCTGGCCGGCTCGGCCAACCTGGACAGCCGCAGCCTGTTCCTCAACTACGAGCTGATGGTCGCGTTCCACCACGCCGCCGACGTGCGGCGCTACGCAGCGTGGTTCGACACCGAACGCGGCTCGGCCCACGGCTACGCCGCGCACGCACCGGGCCTGGTCCGCGACCTCGCCGAGGGCATGCTGCTCTGGGTGGCCTTCCAGCTGTGACAGGCGATCAGCGCGGAGCCGCATCTGCAATCGAGCCGCCCGAGGCGCCGCGTGCGTCGCCGTAGACTCGGGCCGTCATGAGCAAGGCATTCACACGCGAGACCGACGGTGGCACCGACGACACAGACGACGAAGACGATGTCGCGGCGCCACCCTTGCCCGCGGGCACCAAGAACTACCTCACCCCCGCGGGGTATGCGCGCCTGCGCAACGAACTGCTGAGCCTGCTGGATGAGGAGCGGCCGAAGATCGTCGAGGTGGTGTCGTGGGCCGCGAAGAACGGCGACCGTTCCGAGAACGGCGACTACCTGTACGGCAAGAAGCGCCTGCGCGAGATCGACCGGCGCATCCGCTTCCTGACCAAACGGCTCGACATTGCCGAGGTGGCCGACCCGTCGGTGCACCACGGCCGCGACCAGGTCTTCTTCGGCGCGACGGTGACGTATGCCAACGTGAACGGCGACGAGCGCACGATCACGATCAAGGGCATCGACGAGGTCGACAACCTGGCCGGCGAGGTCAGCTGGGTCGCGCCGATCGCGCGTGCGTTGCTGAAGGCGCGGATCGGCGATGAAGTGCAATTGATGACGCCGGGCGGGCCGGAGCGCATCGAGGTGGTGGCCGTTCGCTATCCGGCGCCGGCCGCTTGATCAGCCGCCTATGGCTTGATTCGGGCGACGCGCATCACTGCGCTGGACCGCTTCAGTTGCCGGATCACGCTGGCCAGTTGCAACCGGTCGCGCACGCTCAGCAGCATGCGCAGTTCAGTCGACTCGGCGGCCGGTTCGCTGCCCATGTCGATGTGCGTGATGTCGGCTTCGGCAGTGCTCACCGCCGCAGCCACCTTGGCCAGCACGCCCTTGCCGTTGTGCAGCAGCAGGTTGATGCCGGTCTCAAACGGGCGCGTGGGTTGTTCGGCCCATTCGACGCTCATCCAGCGCTCGCTGTCGCGCTCGAACAGGCGCTTGCCGACGCTGCATTCGGCGGTGTGCACCACAAGCCCTTCGCCGCGGCCGAGGTAACCCACAATGTCGTCGCCCGGGATCGGCCGGCAGCACGGCGCCATCTGCACCGTCGCGCCTTCGCTGCCGTCGATCACGACCAGGCCCTGCGAGGGCACGTTGTCGTCGCTGCCGTAACGGCCCATCGTCAGGGTCAGCGGGTCGGGCTTGGTGCCGCGTTCGGCCAGCAGCCGGGCCAGACGCTTGGCGACGATGGTGGCGATCTTGCGGCCCAGGCCGATGTCGATCAGCAGTTCGGCGCGCGAGCGGTTGCCGCTCCAGCGCGCCAGCGCCTGCCAGGTGGCATTGTCGGCACTGTCCTTCTCGGTGCTCGTGCCGGGCAGTTGCAGGCCTTCGGCGCGCAGCGCCTGGCCGAGCATTTTTTCGCCCAGCTCTTCCGACTCTTCCTGCTCCATGTTCTTCAGGTAGTGGCGGATCTTCGAGCGCGCGCGGCCGGTGCGCACGAAGTTGAGCCAGGCCGGGTTGGGGCGCGCGTTCGGCGCGGTGATCACCTCGACCACGTCGCCGCTGCCGAGTTCGGTGCGCAACGCCACCGGCTCGCCGTTGACTTTGGCGGCCACGCAGTGGTCGCCCACGTCGGAGTGGATCGCGTAGGCAAAGTCCACCGGCGTCGCACCGCGCGGCAGCGCCAGGATCTTCGACTTGGGCGTGAACACGTACACCGCGTCGGGGAACAGGTCGATCTTGACGTGCTCGAGGAATTCGGACGCGTCGCGCGTCTCGTCCTGGATGTCGATCAGCGACTGCATCCACATCGCGCCCAGGCGCTGCGCTTCCTGCGCGTGCGCCGGGCCGCTGTCGAAGGCCTTGTACATCCAGTGCGCGGCAATGCCTTTTTCGGCCACCGCGTTCATCGGCTCGGTGCGGATCTGGAACTCCACCGCCGTGCCCAGCGGGCTCACCAAGGTGGTGTGGAGCGACTGGTAGCCGTTCGCCTTGGGGATCGCAATGTAGTCCTTGAAACGCCCCGGGATCGGCTTGAACAACTGGTGCAGCACGCCCATCGCCATATAGCACTCGGTCAGCGTGCCCACGACGATGCGAAAACCGAAGATGTCATTCACCTGCGCGAACGTCAGGCGCTTCTCGCGCATCTTGTTGTAGATGGAAAAGAGCGTCTTCTCGCGGCCATTGACCTGCACACTCAGCTTGGACTGCGCGAACGCCTTTTCCACATCGCGTTGGATGCGCTCGACGATGTCGCGCCGGTAGCCGCGCGCCTTCTGCACCGCCTTGAACAGCGCCGCGTGGCGCCACGGCCGCAGGTGCTGGAACGACAATTCCTGCAGTTCGCGGTAGGTCTGGTTCAGGCCCAGGCGGTGCGCGATCGGGGCGTAGATGTCGAGCGTGTCGCTGGCCACACGCATGCGCTTGGCCGGCGCCACCGCGTCCATCGTCCGCATGTTGTGCAGACGGTCGGCGAGCTTGATGAGGATCACGCGCACGTCGCGCGCCATCGCCAGCAGCATCTTGCGGAACGATTCGGCCTGCGATTCTTCACGCGTGGAGAACTGCAGCTTGTCGAGTTTGGTCAGGCCGTCCACCAGCTCGGCCGTGGGGGCGCCGAAGCGTTCGATCAACTCGATCTTGGTGACGCCGCAGTCTTCCATCGCGTCGTGCATCAGCGCGGCCATGATGGCCTGCACGTCGAGCTTCCAGTCGGCACACAGGCCGGCGACCGCGATCGGGTGGGTGCTGTAGGGCTCGCCGCTGGCGCGGAACTGGCCCAGGTGCGATTCGTCGGCGAAGCGGTAAGCCTCGCGCACGCGCTTCAGGTCGGCGGGGTCGAGGTAGTCGAGCTTGCGGGTGAGGGCCGCGAACGACGCGGCGGCGGGGTCGGCAACAACCGAAGACACCGTTGCACGCGGCCGTTTGCCGGTGGCCGGCGGCGGGTCTTGCAGTGCGGTGGGAGTTCGGGAGCCCATGACCCGAATTTAGCGCGGTTTGCCCGTGCGAGGGGCGTACGGCAGGGGAAGCCCTAGAGGGGAAAGCTCATTGACGAAGTGCAGCGATAACCCGACCGTTGTTTCTCAGTCGCGGGCATCGAGCCCGCTCCTTCGCCGATCTCGACGCTGGTCGATCCCCGTGAACGGGGCCCCTCGCCCTTCGCTATGAGCTCTAGACCGGCACTTTGCGCAGCATCTCGATGCCGATCTCGCCGGCGGCGATCTCGCGCAAGGCAGTCACGCCCGGCTTGTTCTTGGTTTCGATCTTCGGCGCGTGGCCCTGGCTCAGCATGCGTGCGCGGTAGGTGGCGGCAAGCACCAACTGAAAGCGGTTGGGGATCTTGACGAGGCAGTCTTCAACGGTGATGCGGGCCATGGCAAGCTTCCAATCGGTGTGAACAAAGGGCTGAACAAGCGCTTCAGCGGAGGTCGAGGGCGGCGAAGACGGCCGCTTTGCTTCGGAGCTGCGCAGCGTACTTGAGGCGCTGCGAGTGAACGATCGTCTTCAGGTCGAAGACTGCCGCCTCGAAAAGGGAATTGATTATAACGAAGTCGAAGTGGCGGGCCTGCGCCACCTCGATGCGCGCATTGGCCATGCGCTGCTCGATCACCTCGGGCCGGTCTTCACCGCGCCGCTGCAGCCGCTGCAGCAGTTCGCTCCAGCTCGGCGGCAGGATGAAGATCAGCACCGCGTTCGGAAACAGCTTCTTGATCTGCAGCGCGCCTTGCCAGTCGATCTCGAGCACCACGTCCTGGCCGCCCTTGATGCGCTCTTCGATCGCCGCGCGCGAGGTGCCGTACAGGTGGCCGTGCACCTCGGCCCACTCGAAGAAGTCGCCTTGCGCGACCATCGCGCGGAAAGCGGGCTCATCGATGAAGTGGTATTCCCGGTCTTGCTGCTCCTGGCCGCGCGGCTCGCGCGTGGTGTGCGAAATCGACACCACCAGCTGATGGTCCAACTCGAGCAGCGACTTGACCAGGCTGGACTTTCCGGCCCCGCTGGGCGCGGCCACGACGAAGAGATTTCCGGGGTAGTCCATGCGCGACTCGATGCGTGTCATTCGGGCCCCGTGAATGTAGCTGGTGCGGTCATGGCACGGAAGCAATCTCAGCCATCAGAACAGGCGGCCCTGCGTGTCGTCTGCCGGGAGGGTTTCAGCTGAGTCGCTGCCGGCCTTGCGCGTGCGCCGAGCCCGGTTGCCAGAGGGCGGCAGGCCGCTCTTGCGCGAGCCGTGCTTGTGCTGGATGGCGCCGGCTTCGTCGTGGGCCTCGCGCGTCTGGCGAAGGCCGTAAAGCTGCTGTTTGGCGGCGGTCACCGCGCTGCGCTCGTCGACGATGGGCGGCGGGTAGGCGGCGGTGCCGAACTCCGGCACCCATTGCCGCACGTACAGGCCTTGCGGGTCCTGGTCAAGGGCCTGCTTGGACGGCAAGTAGATGCGCAGGGAGTTGATGCCGGTGGTGCCCGACTGCATCTGCATCTGGCTCCAGTGGATGCCGGGCTCGAAGTCCAGGAACTGCTGCGCGAGGAACAGGCCCGGCTCGCGCCAATGCAGCCACAGGTGATAGGCCGCGAAGCTGACGAGCAGCGCTCGCATGCGGAAGTTCAACCAGCCGGTGGCCACGAGCTGGCGCATGCAGGCGTCCACCATCGGGAAGCCGGTGCGGCCCTCGCGCCAGGCCTGCAGGCGCTCGCGATCGATCGGTCGCATCTCGGTGCCGTCGCCCGGACGAAGCCCGTCGGCTGTGCGCGCAAAGTTGCGCCACTCGATGGCCGGCTCGTCCTCCAGTTTCTGCATGAAGTGGCAATGCCAGCGCAGTCGGCCGGCAAAACCACGCAGACCATGGGCGAGTTCGCGGCTCGAGGTGCTGCGAATGGCGGCCTCTGTGGCCTGGTGCACGGTACGTATCGACAGCGTGCCGAAAGCAAGGTGTTCCGAGAGGCGGCTGCAGCCCGTCTCTGCCGTGAGTGGGCTCGACAGGTGCTGCCGGTAGCCGAGCGCACGGCCGCCGAGAAAGCTGGCCAGCATCGCCTGCGCCGCTGACTCGCCGGCCGGGGGCGGCTGCGGCGCAAGCAGCACGCCCAGCTCACGCAGCGTGGGCAACTCCAAATGCGTCGATGAAACCGCGAAGCCCGGCGCGGCACGAAAGCCGGTCGGTGCGGGCACACAAGACGAGTCCATGCGCTTCTGCCAGCGGGCGGCCCAGCCGCGACGATCCTTCAGGCGGCGCACCACGCCGGTCTGCGGCCACTCGGTCCAGGCCACGCCGTGCGCACCGCACCAGCGCGCCACCGCCTTGTCGCGCTCGTAGCTCCAGCCGGGCCCGGTCTCCTCGTGGCTGAACAGGTGGGAGAAGGCGAACACTTGCCGCAGCGCGCCCAGCACCTCGACGGCCTCGCCCGTGCGCACCAGCAGCGGCAGCCCGCGCGCGGCAAGAGCATCGCGCAGCGGCGCCAGGCATTTCAGCAGCCAGGCCACGTGCCGGGGGTAGCATTCGGGGCTGCCCAGCCAGGCGGGTTCGATGATGAAGAGCGCCAGCGCAGCGTCGCAGCACGAAGCTTCGGCCAACGGCGCGTGGTCGGCCACGCGCAGGTCACGCTTGAACCAGACGACGGCGCCAGCCACGATTCCCGGCTCCGTGCCTGCGGCTACTTCACCAGCGGCCGCACGGTCGTGAAGCCACCATCGACCGCAATCACCTGGCCGGTCAGCCGTGCCGCGTCGGGCGACAGCAGCCAGTCCATCACCGCGGCCACGTCATCGGCGGTCTGCACGCCGCCCAGCGGGTACTGCTTGCCGGCCCCTTCGCGCATGGCGGGCAGCTTGAGCAAGCCCGCGGTCATCGGCGTTTCGGTCATGCCGGGTGCGACGGCGTTGATGCGCAGGCCCTGCGCGGCGTAGGTGGCGGCGGCCGAGCGCACCAGCGCCTCCACACCGCCCTTGGCGACGGCGATGGCCTCGTGATTGGCGACGCCGATGCGCGCCACCACCGAACTCACGAAGACCGCCGCGCCAGGCGCGCCCTCCAGGGCAGCGATCCAGGCCTGCAGCGTCCACAGGCTGCTCTCGAGGTTGACGCGCAGCACCTCGCGCGCGGCCTCGACCTTGGTGCGGTGCAGCGGTGCGATCAAGGTGCTGCCCACCGCGTGCGCCAACCAGGACGGCGCGGCGCCCAGCTGCTCGTGGCATGCCTTGAAGGCGGCGGCAGCGCCGTCCGGCGTGGTGGTGTCGGCGGCGATGTGGGCCTCGGCCGGCAGGTCGGCCAGCGAAGCGGCGTCGCGGCCCACGGCGGCCACGCGCAGGCCGCGTGCGCGCAGCCGCGCCACCAGCACGCGGCCGATGCCTCCGCGTGCGCCTGTGACGAGGGCGATGTTGTTGTGGATCATGTTGATTCCTTGTGAAGAGGAGGTGCCGCGCTCAAATGCGGCGCGCCAGCACCACGGCGGCGGCCGAGCCGGCGCCCACCATCGCGCACCAGACGCGCAACGGCCACGGCAGCCCGGCGCCGGCCCGCGCCACGGCCTGCTCGGCCTCCTGGCGATGGTGGCGCTCGTCGGCCTGGCAGCGTTGCAGCAGCGGCAGCAGCCCGTCGGGGCCGCCGCGGCGCTGCAGGTGATCGATCTGCTGCTGGTAGTGGTGGTCGACAAAAGTCTCGACCGCGGCGATGGTGGCGTGCACCGCACGCGGGCCGACCAGAGCCGGCAGCGCGCCGGTCAGCCAGCCAGCCAGCCGCCAGGGCCCGAGCAGGCGGCTGCGCCTGTGCGGCGGCAACCAGGCCTCGACGAGCCGCAGATGCTCGGCCTCGGTATCGCCATGGCGGCGCGCGAATGCGAGCAGCTCGGCATCGCCGCGCCACGCGGCGATTGCGACAATGCCGCGGTAGATGAACACGGCGCCGGTCTCGCCAGCGTGGTCGGAGCGGAGTTCGCGCTCCATGTGAAGCGACAGGCCTGATGTCGATTCCGGTGCCGGCTTCTGCGCAGGTTCCGGTGCAGGTTCCGGCTCAGGTTCCGGAGCAGGTTCGAGAAGGCGAGCCACGGCCTGCAGCGTCGGCCGCAGGCGCAGGAAGCCGCTGTAGGCCCCCTCCAGCAGGGCCATCATGCCGGGCAGGCGGGCCAGCCGCGCGAGCCAGCGCCAGCCTGGCAGCCGGCCCCACATCGGGACAAAGGCGGCGGCGCCGTGCAAGCGCGTGCCATCGGCGCGCTGCACATGGAAGCGCGCCAGCAGCGCGGCTCGATCGTTGGCGAGAGTGGCATCGGCGTCAGCGCGGTTGACGTCCACAAAGCACAACGCGCTGTCGCCCTGTCGTAGCGCCAGGCCCTGCACGTGGGCGATTTCTCGTCGGCACAGCGGGCAGGCGCCATCGAACAGCACCGTGAGCGTCTCGGAGGGTGGGCGGGGGTTCACAGCAACTCCTCGGCATGTTTCAGCCCGCGCGTGGTTCGGGTCCACCACTGCGAAAAACTATCGCAGCGCCGCTCCACGGGCGGGAACAAGGTCGGCGCGGCGTCGAGCTGCATGCCGTGCTGCAGCCACCGCGTGAGGTGCGGGTCGTCGACGCTGCGCACGCACTTTGCGCCGGCCAGCACGGCGGCGAGGGTGGTGGCATCGACGGTCCAGCGTTCCGGCGCCACCGCGGCCATCGCGGCATCGACCCAACGCCAGCGGGCCTCGGGCCAGGGCCAGGCCTCGTGGTGTTCACGCACGTAGACGCCGATGACCGCGGCGCCCTCTGGCAGTTCGGCCGGCGGCGCACGCAACGCCCACGGGTGCACGAGCCAGACCTCGCGGCCACGCAGCCGTTCGACGGTGGCGGCATCGGGCGCGTGCGGCCCCAGGCCCGCGGGCGGTGCGGTGAGCAGTGGCGGCTCGGGCGTGGCAGCTTTGTCAGTCGCGCGTGTGGCGGCCATCGACTTCGTGGCGCGTGCGCCACGGGCGATTCGGTCCAGCACATCGTAGGGCTGGTCGATGACGGTGCCTGCGCTGTGCCAGTGCTCGGGCGCGTAGCGCGCCACGTTGTCGGCATTGAACAGGTAGGGCTTGTGGCTGCCGGTGCCGGCCACCCACTGCCAGCTGAGGTGGTTGCTCGCGAGGTCACCATCGAGCAGGTGCGCCACCAGCCAGTCGGCCCCCGCGCGCCAATGCACGTGGCGCTGGTGCACCACGTAGCTGGCCAGCCACATGCGCGCGTGGTTGTGCAGCGTGCCGGTGGCATAGAGCGTGCGCACGGCCTCGTCGATGGCTGGCACGCCGGTGCGCGCCTCGCGGATGTCGGCCGGCAGCAAAGGCTCGCAGGCGTCGTCGGGGCGCGGGCCAGCGTGCAGCGAACGCAGGATGCCGTCGCCCAAGTGGCCCCAGGCATGGCGGAAGAACTCTCGCCAGCCGAGTTCGAACACCAGCTTGTGCTGCACCTCCAGAGGCCCGCGCTGCAGCACGCCGGCCAGCACCTCGCGCAGCGTGACCATGCCGTGGGTGATGTAGGGCGAAAGGCCTGTGACCGCCCCGTCGAGGTGGTTGCGCGTGCGCGCATACGCAGCGGGCCGCACGCGGGCGATCCGCGCCAGCGCCGCACTGCGTGTCGGGGGCAGCGAGTCGGCCCAGGCCCCTTGTGCGCCCTCAAGAAGGTCGACCCTGTTCATGGGAGGACCCTCCGCGCTGCACCGGAACGGCCACGCGCGCTCACTGGGCCAAACCTCCGCGCTGCGCGCTCCGGGATGAGCGCTTTGGAACGGCCACGCGCGCTCATGCCACCTCACCACTGCGGATGGCCGCAGCACGTTCGCGAATGGCCTGCTTCTGTGCGTCGTCCAGGCGCGCCACGTTCTTCACCTGCAGCGCCATGCGCGGGTTGCCGGCCAGCGCGGCCTCGTGGCGCATCAGGAAGTCCCAGTACAGCGTGGTGAACGGGCAGGCGTCGTCGCCAACGCGTTGCGCGGGGTCGTAACGGCAAGCCTTGCAGTGCGGGCTCATGCGCTGGATGTACTTGCCGGTGGCCACGTAGGGCTTGCTGGCCATCAGGCCGCCATCGGCGTACTGGCTCATGCCCAGGGTGTTGGGCAACTCGACCCACTCCACCGCATCGACGTAAACCGCCAGGTACCAGGCATGCACCTGCTGCGGCTGCACGCCGTACATCAACGCAAACAGGCCGGTGACCATCAGGCGCTGGATGTGGTGGGCGTAACCATGCTGCAGCGTCTGCGTGAGCGCCTCGCGCAGACACGCCATGTCGGTGGTGCCGGTCCAGTACCAGGCCGGCAGGTTTTGCTGCGCGTCGAGCGCGTTGAGCTCGGCGTAGCCGGGCATGCGGGTCCAGTAGATGCCACGCACGTACTCGCGCCAGCCGAGGATCTGGCGCACGAAGCCTTCCACGCTGGCCAGCGGCGCCGCGCCCGCGCGGTACGCGGCCACGGCGGCATTCACCACCTCGCGCGCTTGCAGCAGCTTGAGGTTCAGCGCCGCGGCCAGGTGCGCGTGATACAGCCAGGGCTCGCCGGGCCACATCGCGTCCTGGTAGCGGCCGAACAGCGGCAGGCGCTCGGTGATGAAGGTCTGCAGGGCCACGAGCGCTTGATCCCGCGTCACCGGCCAGGCGAAGTCTTGCAGCTGCCCGGGGTGCGTGGGGAAGCGCGCCTCGACCAGCGCGATCACCTCACCCGTCAGTGCATCGGGCGCGAATGTTGCGCGCTTCGGCACGGTGCCGGGGCCGGCAGCGCCAAAGGCTTCGCGGTTGTCGGCGTCGAAGTTCCACTGGCCGCCTTCGGGCTGGTCACCCGCGGCGCCCTGCATCAGCACGCCGTGGCGCTTGCGCATCTCGCGGTAGAAGTACTCCATGCGCAGTGACTTGCGGCCGCGCGCGTGCGCCGCGAACTCGCGCACGCTGCAATAGAAGTGGCGGTCCTCGCGGATGTCCAGCGGCAAGCCGTGCGTCTGCGCCACGCGTTTGATCGTCTGCAGCACACGCCAGTCGCCCGGCGCCGTCATCACCAGGCCGGTGGGGCGCAGGCGTTCGACGTCGGCGTGCAACTGCGCCTGCAGGCTGCCGTGATTGGCGGGGTCGTCCAGCCGGGTGTGGTGCAGGGGCCGGCCGCCTGCGCGCAGGGCCAGCGCGAAATGGCGCATCGCTGCCAGGAACATGACCGTGCGCGGCTTGCTGGACCAAACGTGCGTCGATTCGTCAGCAAGCTCGGCCATCCACACCGCGTCGTGCGCGGCGTCGAAGCCGTCGAACGCGGCGGCGTCCAGGTCGAGCTGGTCGCCCAGCACGATCACCAGGCGGCGCAGTTCAGCCACGTGCGCCCTTGGCACGGCGGCAGGCATCGGAGCAGAACTTCACCTCGTCCCAGGTGCGGGCCCAGCGGCGCCGCCAGCTCATGGGCCGTCCGCAAGCCACGCAGGGCTTGCTGGGCAGGGCGGCCTTGTTGCCGCGGAACGCAGAGACGGGTGTTGTCATGGGCAATCTGTAGCGGATGCGGCAGCGAGTCGGCTGCAACCAAGATCCGCATGATATCTATAGCAGGTCATAAGGGAGTCAAGTGTGGCTATTCTGTCAAGATGGCCGATACAATACGAGTCAAAACAGGGGCAATTGCAATGGATCGTCCTGCATGAATCAAGCTTCGCTTCCCTTGAAACCGCCCATCGACGCCACCGTGCCGGCGGCATCGCTCCACCGCAGCGGAGCCGTGGCTCGCATGTTGCGCATGCCGGTGGCGACGCTGCGCGTGTGGGAACGCCGCTATGCGTTGACGAACACGGCCGTGTCGCCCGGAGGCCAGCGCCTCTATTCGTCTGACGATGTGCGCCGACTGACCTTGCTCAAGCAACTGACCGAGCTGGGTCACGCCGTCGGCAGCTTGGCGCCGCTGGACATGGCCAGCCTGCAGCGCGTGGCGTCGACCCATGCGCAGGCGCTCGCGGCCACGCAGACCGGGCGGCACGCGGACAGCGCCTCAACGCGAGCGCCGGGCGCGTTGCAGCCCTGGCGGCTGGTGCTGGTGGGCAAGGCGCTGGGTGCGCGTCTGCAGCGGCCCGCACTGCTGCGGCACCTGGGCCGGCCGGTGGAGTTGCTGGGCCCGTTCGACGACGTGGCGCGGGCCGCCACGGCGCTCGCGGCCCAGCCCGATGGCCGGCCGGCGGACGCCTGGCTGCTACACGAACCCCAGTTGCATGCGGGCTGGCTGGCTGCGGTCGAGGCCGCGGCGCCTGCGCTGGTGCGTGAGCGCACGGGAGTGAGCGCGCCGGTTCCAGTCGCGGTGTTCTACGGCTTCGCTGGCGACGCGGTGTGCGAGGCCTTGGCGGCCAAGGGCGTGGCCCTGCTGCGCGAGCCCCAGCCGGACGTGGCGCTGGCGCAGTGGTTGCGCCACTGGGCACAGGCATCGGCGGTGCCTGCGTCGCGGCCAGCCAGATCCATCCAGCCCGGCACCGACACTGATACCGCCGACCCCATCGCGCCACGCCGCTGGGACGACGCCGCACTGTCCGACTTCGCGTCACTTTCGACCAGCGTGGCCTGTGAGTGCCCCCGCCATGTGGCCGAGTTGCTGATGCAGCTCTCGTGCTTCGAGGCTTACAGCGCGGAATGCGAACACCGCAGCCCGGCCGACGCTGAATTGCACGCCTTCCTGGGTCGTGTGGCGGCCGATGCCCGCGCCGGCTTCGAAGCCGCACTGGCGCACGTTGCATTGCACGAGGGGTTGCTGTTGCCACCGTCGACGCTCTGACATCTGGAGCGTCTCGAGTGCGGGCGCGTTGCATGCGCCTGAGAACTTACTCGATGTTCTGCACCTGCTCGCGCATCTGCTCCACCGCCACCTTCATCTCGACTGCGACGTTCGTCAGCTCCAGCGACGCGGCTTTCGACCCCAGTGTGTTCGCTTCGCGCAGCAGTTCCTGGATCAGGAAGTCGAGCCGCTTGCCCACCTCGCCGCCGGCCTTGAGCATGCGGGTGATCTCGTCAAGGTGGGCGCGAACGCGGGCCAGTTCTTCGGCCACGTCGATGCGGATCGCGTAGGCCGCCGCTTCGTTCAGCGCGCGCTCCTGCAGCGCCTCGCGCGGAATGGTCTGGGCCGCGCCGGTCGATTCCAGCGCCTCCTGCCAGCGTTCCAGAAAGCGCTGCTGCTGGCGCTTGACGACGGCCGGAACCAGCGGCTCGGCCTGGTCGCTCAGTTCGCGCAAGCGCTTCACGCGTTCCATCAGCACCACAACCAGGCGCTCGCCTTCGCGTGCGCGGGCTTCCTTCAGGCCGGTGATGCAGCGGCGCGCGGCGTCGAGCGCAGCCTCGTCGAGCTTCTCGACCGGTGCACTGCCCTTGCACCACACCAGCACCTCATGCACCGACAGGCCCGCGGCCTTGGGCAACCAGCCCTGCACCGTGCTTTCAAGGCGTGACAGACGGTTGAGCTGCTCGGGCTGCGGCATCGACCAGGCCGCCTCGTTGTCGGCGCGCGTGTTCAGCCGCAACTCGATCTTGCCGCGCCGGAACGCTGCCGTCAGCAGTTCGCGCAGGCCCGGCTCCAAGGATCGAAACTCGTCCGGCAAGCGAAAACCGAGGTCCAGAAAACGGCCGTTGACGGACCGAAGTTCGATGCTCACATTTGGTTGCACGGCGCCTTGCGGCCGGGGTGTTCCGCCTTCCGTTTGCACCCCTGAAAGGTGTGCGGAAGTGACGCCCGCCGAGGCGCTTGCATAGCCGGTCATGCTGTAGACTGCCATTGGACACGTGCCTCACAAATTTCAATTATGTCAAAGCTGAAGCCTGCCCCCTTGCCTGCGGGCACCGTGGTGGGCGGCTACCAGATCATCAAGAAGCTGGCGGCCGGGGGCTTCGGCGTCGTGTACCTCTCCGAAGATTCCGACCGCCGCCTGGTCGCGCTCAAGGAGTACCTGCCGGCTTCGCTGGCCGAACGCGCCGCCGGTGAATTGACCCCGCGCGTCAAGCCCGAGAAGCTGCCGCTGTATCGCCTGGGGCTCAAGAGCTTCTTCGAAGAAGGCCGTTCGCTCGCGCAGATCGCCCACCCCAGCGTGGTGTCGGTGCTGAACTTCTTCCGCGAGAACGAAACCGTTTACATGGTCATGAATTACCTGCAGGGTGACACCCTGCAGGACTTCATCGTCACCGCGCGCGACCTGAAGCGCGACAAGGTGTTCCGCGAGTCCACCATCCGCAGCCTGTTCGACGAGATCCTGCGCGGCTTGCGCATCGTGCACCAGCACAAGATGCTGCACCTGGACATCAAGCCGGCCAACATCTTCATCACCAACGAGAACAAGGCCGTGCTGCTCGACTTCGGCGCCGCGCGCGAGGTGCTGAGCAAGGAAGGCAACTTCATCCGCCCGATGTACACGCCGGGTTTTGCCGCGCCCGAGATGTACCGCCGCGACGGCACGCTCGGACCGTGGACCGACATCTACGCCATCGGCGCCTGCATCTACGCCTGCATGCAAGGCTACCCGCCGAACGACGCGCCGCAGCGCATCGAGAAAGACCGCCTCGCGCTGTCACTCTCGCGCCTGCGCAACATCTACTCCGACAACCTGATCGAAGTGACCGAGTGGTGCATGTCGCTGGACCCGCTGTCGCGCCCGCAAAGTGTGTTCGCGCTGCAGAAGGAACTGGCGCGCGAGACCGAGCGCCATTACACCAAGCTCAGTTTCAGTGAACGACTCAAGCTCCAGCTCGAAAACCTGACATCCGGCGCCAAGAGCTAAGCCGATGCGCTTCTCGGTCTACCAGATCAGCCGCAAAGGCGGTCGCGAAAAGAACGAAGACCGCATGGGCTATTGCTACACGCGGGACTCCGGGCTGTTTGCACTGGCCGACGGCATGGGCGGCCACCCCGAAGGCGAGGTCGCCTCCCAACTCGCGCTGCAAACACTCAGCGCCATGTTCCAGCGCGATGCCAAGCCCACGCTGGCCGACCCGCTGCGCTTTCTGCAAGAGTCGATCATTGCCGGCCACCACCAGTTGCTGCGCTACGCCAACCAGCGTGCGCTGATCGACACACCGCGCACCACCATCGTGGCCTGCCTGCTGCAAGGCAACGCCGCTTACTGGGCCCATTGCGGCGACTCGCGCCTGTACATGGTGCGTGGCGGCAAGCTCATCGCGCGCACCCGCGACCATTCGTATTCCGAGCTTCAGCACACCATCAGCCACGTGGTGCCGATGGGCGAGCGCTTCAACCGCAACGTGCTGTTCACCTGCCTGGGCAGCCCGGGCAAGCCGGTGGTCGACACGGTGGGCCCGATGCTGATGCAGCCCGGCGACCGCATGCTGCTGTGCTCCGACGGCTTGTGGGGCACGGTGGCCGACACGGTGATCACCGAGATGCTGAGCCGCAACGCCATCTCCGACGCCGTGCCCGAACTCGTCGAGCAGGCGCTGCGCAACGGTGGCGCCAAGAGCGACAACGTCTCGGTGCTGGCGGTGGAGTGGGAGTCTGCCGAAGACAGCGCCGGGGCCAGCGATGTGTCCACCGAGTCGCTCGGCGACGAAGTGTTTGCATCCACCATCCAGGCCAGCGTACTCGGCACAGACGTGCCCGACGAACTCGACGACGCCGAAATCGAGCGCTCGATTCGAGAGATCAACGAGGCCATTCGGCGCTCGTCCCAGCAAAAAAAGAACTGATTGACGACGATTGGCAGCTTGCCGAGCGGTCTTCCGGGGAAGGCCGGTCGGCGAGCCTTGCGGCTGCCGAAAGGGCAGCCGAGAATCGTCGCCAGTCAAATGAAAAACCAATTCGAGGGATCACCATGAAGTTTGTTCGCACGCAAGGCCGTGCCGCCGATGCATTGCGCCCGGTCACGATCAGCCGCTCGTTCACGATGCACGCCGAAGGTTCGGTGCTGGTCGAGTTCGGCCACACCAAGGTGCTTTGCACCGCGTCGGTCGAAGAGAAGGTGCCGCCGCACAAACGTGGCAGCGGCGAGGGCTGGGTGACGGCCGAGTACGGCATGCTGCCGCGCGCCACCCACACGCGCAGCGACCGCGAGGCCGCGCGCGGCAAGCAGAGCGGCCGCACGCAGGAGATCCAGCGCCTGATCGGCCGTTCGCTGCGCTGCGTGTTCGACCTGAAGGCGCTGGGCGAGCGCACGATCTCGCTCGACTGCGACGTGATCCAGGCCGATGGCGGCACTCGCACTGCCGCCATCACCGGCGCGTTTGTCGCGGCCCACGACGCGGTCAGCTGGTTGGTTGCGCAGAAGAAGATCAGCGTGTCGCCGATCCGCCAGTTCGTCGCCGCCATCTCGGTCGGGCTGGTCGAAGGCACGCCTCTGCTGGACCTGGAGTACATCGAAGACTCGGCCTGCGACACCGACATGAACGTGGTGATGACGGCCGAAGGCGGTTTCGTCGAGGTGCAGGGCACGGCCGAAGGCGCGGCGTTCACGCGCGAGCAGATGAACGCGCTGCTCGGCCTGGCCGGCAAGGGCATCGGCGAACTGGTGGCGGCACAGCGCAAGGCGCTCGGGGCCTGAGGCTCGGTGGCCATGCGGCTGGTGCTCGCGTCCAACAACGCCAAGAAGCTGGCCGAACTGCAGGCGCTGTTTGCGCCGCTGAAGCTCGAACTGGTGAGCCAGGGCGCGCTGGGCATCCCAGAGGCCGACGAGCCGCATGTCACTTTCGTCGAGAACGCGCTCGCCAAGGCCCGGCAGGCGGCACACATGGCCGGCGGCCCGGCGCTGGCGGACGACTCGGGGCTGTGCGTCGATGCGTTGGGCGGCGCGCCGGGCGTGATCTCGGCGCATTTTGCGGGCCATGTGCCGGCGGGCCCGAATCGGGAAACGCAGCGAGCAGCGCAGGACGAAGCGAACAACCGTTTGCTGGTTGAGCGCATGAACGGCGCCACCGACCGGCGCGGGCGCTTCGTCAGCACCTTGATCGCCGTGCGTTCGGCGCAAGACCCCGAACCGCTGATCGCGATCGGACGCTGGGAAGGCGAGATCCTGCGCACGCCGGTCGGCCAGGGCGGCTTCGGCTACGACCCGCTGATGTTCATACCCGCTCTCGGCGAGGCGGTCGCGGAACTGGGGCCTGCGCTGAAAAACGCGCACAGCCACCGTGCCCTGGCCTCACGCCAGATGTTGGTGCTGATGCGCGAGGTCTGGCGCCTTGATTGAGATCGCCAGCGCGCTGGACCGACCCGCTGGCGCGCCGGAAACGATCGATCAGCGCCTGGCGCGCTACATGCGTCCGGGCACCTTGTCGCTCGCCGCATTGCCGCCGTTGTCGCTCTACGTGCACCTGCCCTGGTGCTTGAAGAAGTGCCCCTACTGTGACTTCAATTCGCATGAAGCACGAGACGCCAGCGGCCCGCCCGAAGCGCGCTACCTCGACGCGCTGCGCAGCGACCTGGAAGCCGCGCTGCCCTTCATCTGGGGCCGGCGCGTCCACAGCATCTTCATCGGCGGTGGCACGCCCAGCCTGTTTTCGCCCGAAAGCATCGACCGATTGATCGCCGACATCCGCGCCCGCCTGCCGCTGGAGCCGGGCCTGGAAATCACGCTCGAAGCCAACCCCGGCACCTTCGAGCGCGACCGCTTCCGGGCCTACCGCGCGGCCGGCGTCACGCGCCTGTCGGTGGGCGTTCAGAGTTTCGACGACGCCAAGCTGAAGGCGCTCGGCCGCGTGCACGACACCGCGCAGGCGATCGCCGCGGTCGAAGAAGCGCGAAACGCTTTCGACACCTTCAACCTCGACTTGATGTACGCGCTGCCGGGCCAGACGGTCGCGCAGTTCGAAACCGACCTGGCGCGCGCGCTGGCCTTCGAGCCGCCGCACCTGTCCGTCTACCACCTGACGATCGAGGCCAACACGCTGTTCGCCAAACACCCGCCGGCCGTGCCCGACGACGACACCGCGTTCGAGATGCTCGACCGCATCACCGAGCGCACCGCGGCCACGGGGCTGGAGCGCTACGAAGTCTCGGCCTTCGCGCGCACCGGCCACCGTTGCCAGCACAACCTGAACTACTGGCAGTTCGGCGACTACCTCGGCATCGGCGCTGGCGCGCACAGCAAGATTTCGTACCCGCACCGGGTGGTGCGACAGGTGCGCTTCCGCGACCCGGCGAGCTACATGCTGAATGCGCTGGCCGGCCAGGCCGTGGCGCAAGACGAAGAGGTGGCGCGCGACCAGCTGCCGTTCGAATTCATGCTCAATGCGTTGCGCCTGCGCGAGGGCTTCGAGCTGGCCCGATTTGGCGAGCGCACCGGCTTGTCGCTGGCGGCCATCCAGCGCCCGCTCGAACTGGCGCAAGCCAAGGGGCTGATCGATCGCGATCTGCATTCGGTGGTTCCGACGCCGCGCGGCTTCGACCTGCTCAACGATCTGCAGGCCCTGTTTCTGTAAGGTGCGCGCTCAAAGATGGCGGCCCCCGCAGCGTGCGATCTGTTACACACAATTTGTCGCGCGCCCGTGCGGCAACTAACGCACGAACCGCACGAATACGCAGATCGCGCGGCTGCCGCCCACAGGGCCACTGCTAGACTGGCGCGAAACGTCCGATGTCCATCGTGCGCGCAACTCCATCCCCATTAGCCCCTGACACAGCCACCCTACGCCTGGACGCCGCGCTCCAGTTGCTGGAGCAGTCCGGCCACGTGCTGCCGGGGCTGCACGCCGTGGGCCGCGCCGCCTGGTTGCAGGCGGTGATCGATGCGCTGTGCGAACTGTCGAGCCAGGACCCGCTGACCGGGCTGGCGAACCGGCGCCACTTCGAGCTCGCGCTCGACCGCGAAATCGACCGCGTGGCCCGGGCCGGTGAGCCGGCGCTGGTGCTGATGATCGACATCGACAACTTCAAGCAGGTCAACGACACCTACGGCCACGCCACCGGCGACCTGGTGCTCAAGTCGGTGGCGCATGTGCTGCAGGGCTGCATCCGGCCGATGGACACGGTCTCGCGCATCGGCGGCGAGGAGTTCGCGATCATCCTGCCGAACTGCCCGCTCGATTTCGGCCAGACCGCGGCCGAGCGCGTGCGCACCAAGGTGCAGAACCGCTCTGTGCTGGTCGCGCCGGGGCAAGAGGTGTCGGTCACCGTCAGCATCGGCGGGGCGTTTGCGCCGCAGTGGGCGCGCATCCCGGCTCAGCAGTGGCTGTCGCGGGCCGACCAGCAGCTCTACCTGGCCAAGCGGGAAGGGCGCAACCGGGCCCGGCTCGAGCCGCCGCCGCCGCGGCCGTCCGAGGCCGACAGCCGCCCGGCGCTGTTCGACACGTCCTGGTTTCACGAAGCCAAGTGAAGCAGCCAGGCGAGCCGACGCCCGCGCAGGGCGTCGAAAGCGTGCAAAGCGTGGAAAGCGTGCGAAGCGCCTTCGACCTGATGGGTGGCGAGCCCGCCGTCCGCGCGTTGGTCGATCGCTTCTACGACCTGATGGACCTGGAAGGCGAGCACGCGGTCATCCGCAAGCTCCACCCCGGGACGCTCGACGGTTCGCGCGACAAGTTGTTCTGGTTCTTGTGCGGCTGGATGGGCGGGCCGCAGCACTACGTTGAACGTTTCGGTCACCCGCGCCTGCGCGCACGCCATCTGCCGTTTTCGATCGGCATCCAGGAACGCGACCAGTGGCTCGCTTGCATGCGCCAGGCCATGATCGACGTGAACGTCGACCCGGCACTGGCCGACCGGCTGCACGAGTCGTTCTTCAACACCGCCGACTGGATGCGCAACCGCGGTGCTTGATTCAACCGCCAGCCCTACGGTTGGGCCGGGCGCAGCAACACCAGCAGCGCGCCGTGCCCGCCATCCGACGCGCGCGCCTGCACGAAGGCGATCACGTCGTTCTTCTGCACCAGCCAGCTTTTCACACGCGACTTGAGTACCGGCTCGCGGCCCGGCGAGCCGTTGCCCTTGCCGTGGATCACGCGCACGCAGCGCTGGCCGTCGCGCACCGCCTCGCGCACGAACGTGGCCAAGCGCTCGCGCGCGGCGTCGCGGCGCAGGCCGTGAAGGTCGAGCTGACCCTGGATCGCCCACACGCCGCGGCGCAGCTTGCGCACCACCTCGGGCCCGATGCCGCGGCGCCGGAACGACAAGGCGTCGTCGGTGTCCAGCAACGACTCGACGTCGAACTCGTCCGACAGCGCTTCCACCAGCACCGCCGCCTCGTCGCGAATGCGCTGGCGCGGTACCGGCGTGGGCCGCGCGCGTGGCACGAGCGGCGCTGCCGACTTGCGCAGCGGCTGCACGCGGCCGACGGTGGTGGCAAACAGTTCGCGCTCCCGCTGCTCGCGGGCGGCGCGCTCGCGTTCTCGTGCGAGTAGTTCCGCGGCTTCACGCTGGGCTTGCAGCAGCACGGCCTTCAGTACCCCGAGCTCCGCCAGGCTGCGGGCTTTCATCGTGACCCGGCTCACAACAAACCTCGCTCGGCGAACGACACCACGCCGCTGCGGCCGACCACCAGGTGGTCGAGCACGCGCACGTCGATCAGCGCCAGCGCGTCTTTCAAGGTCTTGGTCAGAAACTCGTCGGCGCGCGACGGTTCGGCCAGGCCCGAAGGATGGTTGTGCGCCAGGATCACACTCGCGGCCTGCAGGTCGAGCGCACGCTTGACCACCTCGCGCGGGTAGACGCTGGTGTGCGTCAGGCTGCCGCGGAACATTTCTTCGAGCCGGATCAGGCGCGAATGTGCGTCGAGGAACATCACGGCAAAGACCTCGTGTTCGCGCGCAGAGAGCTGCAGGTGCAGGTAGTCCTTCACCTTGACAGGCGCATCGAACACCGGTTGTTCAGTCAACTGCTGAACGAGCGAGCGCCGCGCCAGCTCGAGCACGGCCGCCATCTCGGCGCGTTTGGCCGGGCCCATTCCCTTGATCAGTTTCAGCTCGTTCGGCCCCGCGTGCAGCAGGCCCGCCAGCCCGCCGAATCGGTCGAGCATCTGCTGTGCCAGTTGCAGCACCGACAGGCCGGGCAACCCGGTGCGCAGCAGCAGCGCAATCAATTCCGCATCGGCCAGCGCAGCCGGGCCCAAGGCCAGCAACTTCTCGCGCGGGCGGGCGTCGGGCGGGGTGTCCTTCATGACCATGTCATGGCCCATCCCGGGTAACGCTTGACGTGACAGCGTCACCAAGCGAACGCCGCGGATCGGGCTCTGCCCGGCCGCTGGCGTTGCCCCCTTCGAGGGGGAGGCGGCGCAGCCGCGTCGGGGGTGGTGTCATTCGGCCTCGTAAAATCAGCCTCAGTCTATCGAACAAGGAATGTCCTTGAACCAAGTCCAAGCCGGATCGTTCCTGACGCTGCACTACCGCCTGGCCGGCCCGGAGGGCGACGACCTGATCAACACCTTCAATGACAAGCCCGCCACCTTGTCGCTGGGCACCGGAGAATTGGCGCCCGCGGTCGAGGCCAAACTGATGGGCATGAACGAAGGCACACGTGCAAAGTTCGAGCTCGCACCCGGCGAGGCCTTCGGCCAGCGCAACCCGGAGCTGCTGCAAAGAGTCAAGCGTTCGCTGCTCGATGAGTTGGGCGATGCCGACGAGCGCTACAACGTCGGCGACGTGGTGCAGTTCCCCACGCCCGACGGCCAGGGCGCCTACGCCGGCGTGGTGCGCGAGGTCGGCGGCGACTCCCTGCTGTTCGACTTCAACCACCCTCTGGCCGGCCGGCCGGTGACCTTCGAAGTGCAACTGATCGGGGTGTTGTGATGAGTGGAACCCTGGAAGACGTGGTGCTGGCCGAGCCGCGCGGTTTTTGCGCCGGTGTGGACCGTGCCATCGAGATCGTCGAACGTGCGCTGAAGAAGTTCGGCGCGCCGATCTACGTGCGCCACGAGATCGTGCACAACACCTATGTGGTCGACGACCTGAAAGCCAAAGGCGCGATCTTCATCGAAGACCTGGCCGACGTGCCGCCCGGCGCCACGCTGGTGTTCAGCGCCCACGGCGTGAGCCAGGAAGTGCGCAGGGAGGCGGCGGCGCGCGGCTTCAACGTGTTCGACGCCACCTGCCCGCTGGTGACCAAGGTGCACGTCGAAGTGGCCAAGCTGCACAAGCAGGGTTACGACTTCATCATGATCGGCCACAAGGGCCACCCCGAGGTCGAAGGCACGATGGGCCAGTTGAACGAAGGCATCTACCTCGTCGAAGACGTGGCCGACGTGGCGACCGTGCAAGTGAAGCAGGCCGACAAACTCGCCGTCGTCACGCAGACCACGCTGTCGGTGGATGACGCGGCCGAGATCCTGGCCGCCGTGAAGCTGCGTTTCCCGAGCGTGCGCGAGCCCAAGCAGCAAGACATCTGTTACGCCACCCAGAACCGCCAAGACGCAGTGAAGGTGCTGGCCCCCACGGTGGACATCGTCATCGTGGTCGGCAGCCCGACCAGCTCGAACAGCAACCGCCTGCGCGAACTGGCGCAGCGCCTGGGCACCGAGGCCTACATGGTCGATGCACCCGACGACCTGAAGCCGTCGTGGTTTGCCGGCAAGCGCACGGTGGGGCTGACGGCCGGCGCGTCTGCACCCGAGATCCTGGTCAAGCAGGTGATTCACCGGCTGCGCGCGCTGGGCGCGGTGTCGGTGCGCAGCGTGCCCGGGGTCGAAGAGACGATCCAGTTCCCGTTGCCGATGGGCCTGGGCGACAAGGCGATGGGCTTGCTCGACCCCGGTTGAGTGGCCAGGGGCTGCGCACCGGGACTGCGCACCCCCGCGCTGCCTACAATCCGCAGCTCAACGTCTTCCACTTCGGTGGCGCCGCGCGGCGCCGGTTGCCCATGCTCGACATCACCCTGCTGCGCAAAGACCTTGCGCAAGTCATCGCCCGGCTCGAAAAGCGCCAGGCGCCGCAACCCTTCCTCGATGTCGAATCCTTCTCGTCGCTCGAGGCCGAGCGCAAGGCGATCCAGACCCGCACCGAAGACCTGCAGGCCAGACGCAACAGCCTGTCCAAGCAGATCGGCCAGCTCAAGGCCAAGGGACAGGACGCCGCCGCGGTGATGACCGAAGTGAACGCCCTGGCCGACGAGTTGAAGGCCTCGGCCGAGCGGCTCGACGCGATCCAGGCCGAGCTGCAGGCGATGCTGATGGCCGTGCCCAACCTGCCGCACGACAGCGTGCCGGTCGGTGCCGACGAACGCGGCAACGTCGAGGTGCGGCGCTGGGGCACGCCGGCGAGTTTTGCCTTCACGCCGAAAGACCACGTCGACCTGGGTGCGCCGCTGGGGCTGGACTTCGACACCGGCGCCAAGCTGTCCGGCTCGCGCTTCAGCTTTCTGCGCGGTCCGATTGCCCGGCTGCACCGCGCGCTCGCGCAGTTCATGCTCGACCTGCAGACGCAAGCGCACGGCTACACAGAGTGCTACACGCCCTACATCGTCAACCGCGAGGTGCTCGAAGGCACGGGGCAACTGCCGAAGTTCAAGGACGACATGTTCTGGGTCTACCGCGGCAGCGACGGCGCGCAGGCCGACGAGGCGCAGCAGGAGCAGTACCTCATCTCCACCAGCGAGATCTCGCTGACCAACACCGTGCGCGAACGTGTGCTGGCGTTGGCCGACCTGCCCGTCAAGCTCACCGCGCACAGCCCGTGCTTTCGCAGCGAAGCCGGCAGCGCGGGCCGCGACACACGCGGCATGATCCGCCAGCACCAGTTCGACAAAGTCGAGATGGTGCAGATCGTGCACCCCGACACCAGCTACGACGCGCTCGAAGAGATGGTCGGCCATGCCGAAGCCGTGCTGCAGAAGCTCGGCCTGCCCTACCGCGTGGTGGCGCTGTGTACCGGCGACATGGGCTTCGGCTCGACCAAGACCTACGACCTCGAGGTGTGGCTGCCGGCGCAGAACACCTACCGCGAGATCAGCTCGTGCTCCAACTGCGAGGCCTTCCAGGCGCGCCGCATGCAGGCACGCTTCAAGAATGCGTTGGGCAAGAACGACCTGGTGCACACCTTGAACGGCTCGGGCCTCGCGGTCGGCCGCACGCTGGTTGCGGTGCTCGAAAACGGCCAGAACGCCGACGGTTCGATCACGATCCCCGAAGCCTTGCGGCCCTACATGGGCGGTTTGACGGAGTTGCGCGCATGACGACGACCCTTGCCCCCCAGGCCCTGGCCACCGAGTTGCTGGCCGCCTACGACGCTGCCACGCTCGCGCCCACGATCACTTCGCGCGGCGCCGCGTTCTCGATGGCCGATGCGTTCGTCGTCGCCGACCACGCCCGCACGCTGCGTCTCGCGCGCGGCGAGCGAACGCTGGGCTACAAGATCGGCTTCACCAACCGCAGCATCTGGCCGGTGTACGGCGTGCACGAGCCGATCTGGGGGCCGGTGTGGAGCACGACCACGCGGCAACTCGACGGTGCGGTGGCCGACGTGTCGCTCGCCGGCCTGTCCCAACCGCGCCTCGAACCCGAGGTCGTGTTCGGCTTCAGCGCCACGCCGCGCGGCGGCATGAGCGAGGCCGAGCTGACCGGCTGCCTGGCTTGGGTCGCACACGGTTTCGAGATCGTGCACACGCACTACGACTCGTGGCGTTTCAAGGCGCCCGACACCGTGGCCGACTTCGCGCTGCACGGCCGCCTGCTGATCGGCCCGCAAGTGCCGGTCGGCCGATTCGACCACCTCGGCCCCGAGCTCGCGGCACTGCAGGTCGAACTGCTGCGCGGCGGTGAGCCGGTGGACCGTGGCGCCGCCACCGTCGTGCTCGACGGCCCGCTGAACGCGCTGCGCCTGTGGGTTGATGCGATGGCCGCGCAAACGCAGCGCTGGCCCATCCTGCCTGGCGACGTGGTCACCACCGGCACCATCACCGACGCCTGGCCGCTGCTGCCCGGCCAACGCTGGCAAACCCGCCTGAGCGACCCGCGCCTGAGCGGCCTGACACTGAACACGATCGCCTGAAAAGCCTCGGCTAGAATTGCCGGCTCGGCATCGACCTGCTGATCTGAACGAACACCGGAGAGGTGGCAGAGTGGTCGAATGTACCTGACTCGAAATCAGGCGTACCGCAAGGTACCGTGGGTTCGAATCCCACCCTCTCCGCCAATGAAACAGAGCCGCCGCGAGCGGCTCTTTTCATTTCAGGGCCGCCTACCGGCTCTGCAGCCCCGGCCCTACGGAAAGCGTCAGGTCAGGAGCGAGTCGTTGCGCTTTCTCCCCCACCGGGTTGGACGTACCATCTCACCAAGTGCTCACTGCCGATGGACAAAGACGAGAAACGAGGGAGCCATGGCCACTTCTCTGCGTAATCCTCCGGGCCTGTGCGAGGTCTGCGGCGTGTATGTGCCATTCAACGCGAGGCGGCCCAGCGCGCTGCACTTCTGTCCCGGCAAGCGGGTCGTCCCTCGAATGCCAGGTTCCCCAGGTCGATTCGATGAACTTCTGGCCAAGTTCAAGGCCAAGAGACTTGCCGACGAGGATCTCGATGATGACGAGAACGATGAGTTTGGGGCGCTCCTCAAGCAATACCGAGACCGCTTCTCGAAGGAGCGTCTGAAGGTCTGGCTGGAGCGGGCAGAAAACCGCAAGGCCATCGAGCGCCTCGCCGAGGCGGGCCGGATCGTCCTCGCCAAGTACGACGACGTGCTTCCGGCCGAGTTTGCCAACGCCGTGCGCGCCCAATTCGTGAACCAGTCGCTTGAGACGAACGCGCCCTGCACCTGTTTCCTGTGGCACAAACGCCCCGAATCCTGGGGGCACAGATTCGCGGATCTGGGGCTGACCAAGCCAACGGGCGAAGTATCTGGAATGACGCCCTTTTGGGACAACCTTGATCGGGCCCTGCCCGCGAGACTGGCGGGCAACTTCGCGCCGTTGAACCGGAGCATCGAGTTTCCGAAGCCCAAGCTCGATACGCTGGTCCACGAGATGATCCATTGGTGCACGTCTCCTGAGTACGACGCCTACACCCGCAAGATCGAGGGAAACGATCAAGCGCTGGTTCGCGAAGGCACGACCGAGTGGCTCAAATGCAATGCGACGGGGGTCTGGGGCACAGGCGGCTACAAGGACGTGCTCCCGGTAATGCAGGAGTTGATTCGATCCGGGGTGATCACAGAGTCGCAGTTGGCCAAGGCCTACATGGCTGGGGTGGAGGTCGCAGGTACCGTTGATGCTCTCATCGCCGGGTACCACGCGCACTTGAGTGGTATCGCGCAGCGGGCCACCTCGTCAACGCAACGGTTGCTCTTCAGCCAGATCAATGATGACTTCAGGTTTTCAGTCACCAAGCGTGCCGCCGAATTCCGAGAGCGGGTGTTTCAAGCCTTTCTTCCGTTGGGCGTGGCTCAACGTGCGTCTACCGTCACCAATGCGCCCTGGCTCAAGTACCTGACTGCTCGAGCTGCGGGGGATGACGACGCCACGGCCATGAAGAGGTAGTGATCCGAAGCATGGCAGTCGCCCGCCAGGGTCACTACAAACTCGCCGTGATCCCCCCATCCACGTACAGGATGTGCCCACTGACAAAGCTCGACGCATCCGACGCCAGAAACACCGCCGCGCCGCCCAGCTCCTCGACATTCCCCCAGCGCCCCGCCGGCGTGCGCCCGGCGAGCCAGCTACTGAACGCAGGGTCGGCCACCAAGGCCTGGTTCAGTTCGGTCTTGAAGTAGCCCGGCCCGAGGCCGTTGACCTGGATGCCGTGTTTGCCCAGGTCGATGGCCATGCCCTTGGTCAACATCTTCACGGCGCCCTTGGTGGCGGCGTAGGGCGCGATGCCGGGGCGGCCGAGTTCGCTTTGCACCGAGCACACGTTGATGATCTTGCCCTGCTTGCGCGGGATCATGCGCTGCGCCACCGCGCGGCCGACGAAGAACACGCTGTCGATGTTGGTGCTGGTGATCTTGTGCCAGGCGTCGGTGGGGAACTCGGCGAACGGGCTGCGGTGCTGCATGCCTGCGTTGTTGATCAGGATGTCGATCGCGCCGACCTCGGCCTCGACCTTCGCCACGCCGGCTTCGACGGCATCGGCATCGGTCACGTCGAAGGCCACGGCCTCGGCCTGGAAACCCTGGCCTTGCAGGGCCAGCCGTGCCTCTTGCAGCTTGGCGGCGTCGCGCGCATTGAGCACCACGCGCGCGCCGGCCGTGGCCAGCGCCTGCGCGAGCGCGTAGCCGATGCCTTTGCTGGCGCCGGTGATGAGGGCCGTGCGGCCGGTCAGGTCGAAGATTTTCATGGCGTGGCCTTTCTGGAGGGTTGCTTCAAGTACTTTCACGCTGCTCGATCCGGAACGGTATCAGCACCGTCTCCGGCGGCAGCCGCTGGCCGATGCGCGCTGCGTCGATCGCACGCAGCAACAACTCGCCGGCGGCGCGGCCGATGCCGATGCAATCCAAGGCCACGGTCGTGAGCCGCGGGTGGCAGTTCTTCGCGACCTCGAAGTCACCGAAGCCGGCAATCGCGATCTGGTCTGGCACGCGCCAGCCGCGCCGCTGGCATTCGGTCAAGGCGCCGAAGGCAGACAGGTCGGACACGCACACCACCGCGTCCACGTCGGGCCACTGCTTTACCAGTTGCGCCATCGCCTCGGCACCTTGCGCCATCGAGATCGGCGGCTGGCCGAACGAGATCACGCGACCGGCCGGCAGGCCGAGCGCCTGGATCGCCTCGCTGTAGCCGCGCCGGCGGTCGGCACCGCGCGTGTCGCGGTTCGAAGTGCCGCCGATGAAGGCGATGCGGCGGTAGTGGCGCGCGTGCAGGTGGCGCACCATCGTGGCCGCGGCCTGCGCGTTCGAAAAGCCCACCGTGTGTTCGATCGGCTCCTGCGGCAGGTCCCAGGTTTCGACCACCGGCACGCCGGCACCGCGCAGCATCGCGCGGGTCTGCGGCGTGTGGCTGCCGCCGGTCAGGATCACGCCTTCCGGGCGCCGCATCAGCATCGCGCGCACCAGTTGTTCTTCGGTCTCGACGCGGTAGTCGGAGTAACCCAGCAGCAATTGCAGGCCGCTCGCTTCGACGGCGGCGGTGATGCCTTGCGCCGTTTCCGAGAAGTTGGAGTTGTTCAGCGACGGGATCACCGCGGCAACAAACCCCGAGCGCTTGGAAGAGAAGGTGCGCGCCGTGTGGTCGATCACATAGCCCATCTCTTCGCAGGCTTGCAGCACGCGCTGGCGCAGCGCCTCGGAGGTGCTGCGCTCGCTGCTGCCGCTGCGGTTCAGCGCGCGCGACACCGTCATCTTCGACACGCCCACACGCGCCGCCACGTCGGCCATCGTCACCTGGCGCAGGGCGCGGCTGGCGGGCAGGGCGGAGCTGGCGAGGGGTTTCTTGGGCTGGGGCAAACAAACTCCCGATCCAGAGCGACGGGATACCGATAACAAAATCCGCGCGGCCGGGCGCTCGGCGCGTGGTGGGGCGGATGATAGAGCCGGGCTCGGCAAGAATTCTCTCGGGGAAAAGCCTAGTTACCGGTAACGTTTCTCGGTGCAAGATCGGCTCCCCATGAATGCACCGATCCTGAGCTTTCAGGCCGTCAGCAAACGCTTCGGCGGCACCCAGGCCGTCGACGACGTGAGCTTTGACGTGGGCGCGGGCGAGATCGTCGCGCTGCTGGGCGAAAACGGCGCCGGCAAGTCCACCCTGATCAAGCTGCTGGCCGGCATTTACCCGGCCGACCGCGGCGAAATGTTGTTCGACGGCCAGCCCGAATCGCAGTGGCGCAGCAGCGACCGCACGCACCAGCCGGTCGCCTTCATCCACCAGGACCTGGGCCTCGTCGACTGGATGACGGTCGCCGAGAACGTGGCGCTGGGCATGGGCTACCCACGCCGCTTCGGCTTGGTGGATTGGCGCGCCGCCAACGTCGCGGCCCAACGAGTGATGGCGCGCGTGGGCTGCAACATCGACCCCGAGCGGCGCGTGTTCTCGCTCACGCGGGCCGAAAAATCGCTGCTCGCGATCGGCCGCGCGCTCGAAGTTCAGGCCCGCCTGCTGGTGCTCGACGAACCCTCCGCCAGCCTGCCGATGAGCGACGTGGAGCGCCTGTTCGGCGTGCTGCGCGAGCTGCGCCGCCAGGGCATGGCAATGATCTACGTGTCGCACCGGCTCGACGAGGTGATGGCCATCTCTGACCGCTGCGCGGTGATGCGGGACGGCAAGCTGGTGGCAGTGCGCCCGACGGCACAGACCGACGAGGCCGAACTGGTGAGCCTGATCGTCGGCAAGGCCTTGGCGGCTTCGGTCACCAAGGCCGCGCCGCCCACCAGCACGCAAGCCGTGCTGCAACTCGACGACGCCGCCAGCGGCAACGCCGGCCCGGTCAGCTTCCATGTGCGGCGTGGCGAGGTGGTGGGTCTGGTTGGGCTGCGCGGCGCGGGGCACGAGGCCATCAGCCGCGCGCTGTTCGGGCGCGAGCCGCTGTCTGCAGGGCGCATGACGGTGCTGGGGCGCGAGGCGCGCTTCGAAAGCCCGGCCGACGCCATCCGCGCCGGTGTGGCCTACGTGGCCGGCGAGCGGCTCGATGAAAACCTGGCCGCATCAATGAGCGTGCTGGAAAACCTGTTCCCGCACCCCGCCCTGCATGGCGACGGCGGCTTCTCGTTGAAGCGCCGCCGCCAGGAGCATGGCAACGCGATGACGCTGATTCGCCGCTTCGACGTGAACCCGCCGGCACCGGCTGCCGAGGTGCAGCAACTGTCGGGCGGCAACCAGCAGAAGGTGGTGCTGGCTCGCTGGTTTCACCTCGACAAGCCGCTGGTGGTGCTGGAAGAACCGACCGCCGGAGTCGACGTCGGCGCCAAGCGGCAGATCTACGGCGTGCTGCGCGAGCGGGCCGAGGCGGGCACGGCGCTGATCGTGGTCTCGACCGACTTCGAGGAGGTGGCCACGGTGTGTACGCGGGTGCTGGTGTTTCGCAACGGGCTCATCGCGGCGGAGCTGGTGGGGGGCGACATCACGGTGGAAAGATTGCTGGCGTTGGCGGCGGGAGGTGCGGCACACGCGCCCGGTGCGCCCCCACCCGAGCCCTTGCCCGGCAGCGGGGGGAGCACGACCTTGGAGATCGCCGCATGACGTCGTCCATCAAATCCACCGCGCTCGAGCCCGACGCGTCGCTCGACGGCGCCGCGCCCACGCTCGCACAACGGATCGTGCGCGCCATGCCGGTCTACGGCCTGGTGGTGCTGACGGTCGGCCTGGGCCTGCTGTTCTCGGTGCTGCTGCCGGACACCTTTCCGACCCTCTTCAACCTGCGCGCCATCTTGTCCGACAAGTCGGTGATCGCCTTGCTGGCGCTGGCCGCAACGATCCCGATGATCACCGGCAAGATCGACCTGACGGTGGGTTACGGCATCGTGCTGTGGCACATCCTGGCGATCAGTTTGCAGACGAAGTTCGGCGTGCCGTGGCCGCTGGCGGTGCTGATCGTGATCGCTTGCGCGGCGCTGTTCGGCGTGCTCAACGGTTTGCTGGTCGAGCTGGCGCAGATCGACTCGTTCATCGCCACGCTGGGCACCGGCACGGTGATCTACGCTGTGGCCATGTGGCACAGCGGCGGGCGCCAGGTGGTGGGCGAGTTGCCCGACGGTTTTGTCGGCATTGCCGGCGCCAACCTGCTGGGCCTGCCGATCGGCGCGTTCTACGTGCTCGCGGTCAGCGTGGCGCTGTTGCTGGTGACTGAATTCACGCCGCTGGGGCGCGCGCTGTACGTGATCGGCGCGAACCCGAAAGCGGCGCAGCTCAACGGTATTTCGGTGCGCAAGCATGTGATGGGCGCGTTCGTCGCGTCGGGCGCGCTGTCGGGTTTTGCCGGCGTGCTGCTGGCCTCGCGGCTGCAGATCGGGCAGGCCAGCGTGGGGCTCGAGTTCTTGCTGCCGGCGCTGGTCGGGGCCTTCCTCGGCTCCACGACCATCCGGCCCGGCCGCGTGAACGTGTGGGGCACCTTGGTGGGGGTGGCGATCCTGGCCATCGGCATCTCCGGCATCCAGCAATTCGGCGGTGCGTTCTATGTCGAGCCGCTGTTCAACGGGCTCACGCTGCTTGTCTCGATCGGCATTGCCGGCTGGGCCCAGCAGCGCCGCAACCTGTCCATCAAGCGGCGCATCGCAGAGCGGCAATTGGCCGATGCTGCACCTGCATCCGCATCCGCCACCACTCCCCCATCCCCGCCCGCCGCCGCGAACCCCGCGGCGCATCACTGAAACCGCAACCACCCTCAAAGAGGAGACACCGATGAAACCCATCCGCTCACGACTCAGCGCACTCGCGCTGGCCATGCCCTTGGCGGGCCTGGCAGGCCACGCGTTGGCCGACGACTTTCTGGACGCTGCGAAGAAGAAGATCGCCGTCTCGACCATGACCAAGGAGAAGTGGGACGGCCCGACCTCCGGCCCCAAGGCCGAGGCCGCCAAGACCATCGTCTTCGTCGCCGGGGACATGAAGAACGGCGGCATCGTCGGCGTCTCCAAGGGCGTCGAAGAAGCCGGCAAGGCGATCGGCTGGACGGTGCGCGTGATCGACGGCCAAGGCACAGTCAGCGGCCGCACCGCCGCGCTGAACCAGGCGCTGGCGGTCAAGCCGGCGGGCATCGTGGTCGGCGGCTTCGACACCACCGAGCAGAAGGCGGCCTTCGAAGGCGCGGCCAAGTCGGGCGTGCCGCTGGTCGGTTGGCACTCGGGCGAGAAACCCGGGCCGAACGCGACCGCGGGCCTGTTCGCCAACGTCACCACCGTGACCGACGACGTGGCCGACGTGGCCGCCTCGTGGGCCGTGGTCGACTCCGGCGGCAAGGCCGGCGTGGTGATCTTCACCGACTCGCAATACGCCATCGCGCTGTACAAGGCGCGTGCGATGGAAGCGGTCATCAAGAAGTGCGGCGGTTGCACGGTGCTGAGCTTCGAGGACAGCCCGATCAGCGAAAGCTCCACCCGCATGCCGCAGCTCACCACCTCGCTGCTGCAGCGCTTCGGCGACAAGTGGACCCACTCGCTGGCCATCAACGACCTGTATTTCGACTTCATGGGCCCCTCGCTCACGTCGGCCGGCAAGAAGGGCGATGCAACCCGAAAGCGGTGTCGGCCGGTGACGGTTCCGAAGCCGCCTACCAACGCATCCGCAGCAAGCGCTTCCAGGCCGGCACCGTGCCCGAGCCGCTCAACATGCAGGGCTGGCAGATCGTCGACGAACTGAACCGCGCGTTCGCCAAACAACCGTGGTCGGGCTACGTGCCCAAGGTGCACCTGGTGACGGCCGATAACGTGGGCAAGGACGGCGGGCCGAAGAACGTGTTCGACCCGGACAACGGCTACCGCGAGAAGTACCGGGCGATCTGGGGCAAGTAAGGGGGGCGTCCTTCGTCGGGGGCTCCGACACAATCCGGGCTCGTCATTCCCCACCCTCGAACCTGGAGTCCCCGATGCACAAAGCCCTCATTCCCTCTGCGCTGGCCCTCGGTGTAGCCGCAGTTGCGGTCGCACTTTTGTCCAACATCCCCGGCGCGCAGGCGCAAGCGGTCAACGCCTCCCGGCTCGTACCGCTGGGCGCGGCCGGCCAGGTGGCCTGGTACGTGGACACCGACAAGAAGCTCGTCGTGATGTGCAACGCCTTCATCGACAACACCATCGAGTGCCGGACCAAGCCGATGCCCTGACCGGGCCAAAACGGGCGCGAGCCTTCACAGATCTTTACCCCCCATTCAAGCGCTGTTCACCCCCGGCGCAGACCATTCGTTCATGGGCAATCGGCCCACATGAAGGAGTGGATGATGGAACGGACACAAGTGACGACGGCAATCAGCCAACCCTCGCAGCGCGGCATGCGCTGGATGTTGTTGAGCGTTCTGGTGGCGGTTTCTGCCACGGTGGCGATGTCGGCCTGGGCCCAGCCGATGGGGCATGGAGCGGGCGGGCACGGTGGCGGCGGCATGATGTTCGGCGGTTCGCCCGAACGTGTGGCGCGCGGCGTGGACCGCATGCTCGATGGCCTGAACGCCACCGACGCTCAGCGCACCCAGATCAAGCAGATCGCCCAGGCGGCTGCGGTCGATCTGAAAGCCCAGCGTGAAGGCACACGTGCCTTGCGCGAAAAGAGCCTGCAGATCTTCGCGGCGCCCACGGTGGACGCCGCGGCGGCCGAATCGGTGCGCCAGCAACTGGGCGTGAAGTATGACGACGCCAGCCGCCGCACCCTGCAGGCCATGCTCGACGTGAGCCGCGTGCTCACTCCCGAGCAGCGCGCCAAGCTGGCCGAACGCATGAAGACGCGCAGTGAACACATGCACGAACGCGGCCGCATGCTGGAGCGCCAACAAGCGCCCAAGTGAAGTGGCTGAAGCGGCCTTCAAGTAACGATCAGCGGGGCGCTATGCTGTGCCAGCCAAGCTGACCCTCACCCGCCTTGCAGCCTTGCGGCTGCCTGGCGGGTTCTTGCCGATGGAACCCTGACCGACCAACCGCCACCCCATGAGCTCTCGCCTGCTGCTGATCGACGACGACGCCCGCCTCTCGGCGATGGTGGGTGACTACCTGCGCAACGCCGGCTTCGACATCACCAGCGCCGCAACGCTGGCCGCCGGCCGCGAACAACTCGCCGCCGGTGAGCCCTTCGACGCGCTGGTGCTCGACCTGATGCTGCCCGACGGCGACGGGCTGGACCTGTGCCGCGAACTCCGCGCGAATCCGCGCACGCGCGGCCTGCCACTGTTGATGCTCACGGCACGCGGCGAGCCGACCGACCGCATCGTCGGCCTGGAGCTGGGCGCCGACGACTACCTCGGCAAACCCTTCGAGCCGCGCGAGTTGCTGGCGCGCGTGAAGGCCCTGTTGCGCCGTGCCGCGCCACAGACGGTGGGTGACGAGGTGCTGCGTTTCGGGCGCCTGGAGATCGACCTGGGCGCCCGCGTGGCACGCCTGGGCAGCCAGCCCTGCGACCTGACCAGCCACCAGTTCGATCTGCTGGTGGTGCTGGCGCAAAGCCCCGGGCGCGTGCTGTCGCGCGACCAGATCATGGACATGCTCAAGGGACACCCGCTTGAGGCCTTCGACCGTTCGATCGACGTGCACATCTCGCGCATTCGCGCGGTCATCGAAGACGACCCCAAGCTGCCGCGGCGGGTGCTCACGGTGCGCGGCGCCGGGTATGTGTTCGCGAAGAAGCAGGACTCGGACGACGAATCGAATTGATCGTGATCGTGATCGTGAACCTGATCGTCAAGTTGATCGTATCCGCCGAAGTCCGGACCCTGGAATGAAGAGCCTGTATCTGCGCATCTACCTCACCGTGGTGGTGGTGCTGCTGCTGTTCGCGTTCGCCTCTGGCCTGTTGTTCCAGCGCCAGATCGACCAGGAGCGGGTGCGCTCCGAATCACTCCTGAGCGAGCGCATGGAGGCCTGGGGCGACTTGATCCAGCGCTCCTTGCCGGGCATCGAAGCACCGGCGACCGATCAGGCGGCGGCGCTGAAGGACTGGTCGCAGCGGCTGCGCATTCCGCTCGCGCTGGACGACACCAACGGCACGCGGATCGGCGTGTCCGAATCGTTCGCACGCCGCGAGGCCGAGGCTGGTGCGCGCGGCTTTCCGGTCTTGCTTGAAGACGGCCGCACCTTGTGGGTCATGCGCCCCGGCCTGCGCCAGCGTCCGGGCGGCCCGCGCGCCGGCCCTGCCGATGGTGGCCCGCCCGGCGTGGGCCTGGGTGACCCACGCGCCGGCTCACGCATGGGCCGGCCCGACCCGCCCCCGCTGCCCTTTCTGCCGCCCGACTGGCAGCGCGGCGCCGGCCTGGTGGTGTTGCTGGTGATCCTGTTCCTGGCCGTTTCGGCCGGCGCCTACCCGGTGGTGCGGCGCCTCACGCGCCGGCTCGAAGCGCTGAAGCAGGGGGTCGAACGTTTCGGTGCCGGCGACTTGCGCCAGCGCGTGGAAGTGTCGGGCCGCGACGAAGTGGCCGCGGTGGCGAGCAGCTTCAACCAGGCTGCGACGAAGGTGGAGGCGCTGGTGCGCTCGCACCAGTCGCTGCTGGCCAACGCCAGCCACGAACTTCGTTCGCCGCTGGCGCGCATGAAGATGGCCGTGTCCATGCTCGACGACGCCCCACCCGGGCAGCGCGACAAGCTCAAGCGCGAGATCGACACCAATGTGGCCGAGCTCGATGCGCTGGTCGAAGAAGTGCTGCTGGCGAGCCGGCTCGACGCCGCGGCCACCAGTCTGGACCCGTCCGAGAAGGTCGACCTGCTGGCGCTGGCGGCCGAAGAAGCGGCGCGCGTCGATGCCGCGGTGGACGGTGTGTCGCTCACCGTCACCGGCGACGAGCGGCTGCTGCGCCGCGCGTTGCGCAACCTGCTGGAGAACGCGCGCCGGTATGGCGGCGGCGAGGTGGTCGTGCACACCGAGCGTGCCGCCGGCCGTTGCGTGGTGCGCGTGTGCGACCGCGGCCCGGGCGTGCCGGAGCCTTTGCGCGAGCGCATCTTCGAAGCCTTCTACCGCCTGCCGGGCCATGCCGAACAGGCGGGCGGCGTGGGCCTGGGCCTGAGCCTGGTGCGCCAGATCGCCGAACGCCACGGCGGCAGCGTGCGCTGCGAAGCGCGTGAGGGCGGGGGGAGTTGTTTTGTGCTGAGCGTGCCGGCTTGAGTCCCTCTCCCGTTGGAAGAGGGTTGGGGGCGAGGCGGGGCTTTCGAGGCGCATGCGCCGAGCCCGGCGAGCGGCAGCGGCCTGCAAGCCGCTGCGCGCACTGCAAGTGAGGGCGGCCAGTACGGAAGAGTGCCTGCACGGCCCCTCACCCCAACCCTCTCCCCAAAGGGGCGAGGGAGTCCGAGTGCTGCTGCTTCAGCATCCACGCCAGAAACCCGCACAACCCTGCCGCCGCCACCACCAGCCCCGCCGTCGCTGCGGCCCAGTAACCTTGTGCGCTCTGCAGCGCCACCGGGCTCCAGCCGGTGGTGTTGAAGGCCACCGCATAACCGCCGCCCAGGCCGACGCCCCAGATGGCAAACGCATACACCAGCAGCGGCACGGTGGCCACGCGGTAGGCGCGCAGCACGAAGGCAGCCAAGGTCTGGCCAGCGTCGGCAATGTGAAACAGCACCACCCAGGCCAGCAGCGGCGCGGCGATGGCGATCACGGCGGGGTCGCGTGTGTAGATTTGCAGGATCGGTTCGCGCAGCAGGTAGACCGCGCTACCTACTCCCCCGGCGATCAGCACCCCGGCCTCCACGCCATGCCAGCCGAGCCGGCGCGCGTCGGCCGCATCGCCCGCGCCGATGCGCTGGGCCACCAAGGTGCCGGTGGCGTTGCCGATGGCCATCTGCAGCATGAAGATCAGCGACACCAGGTTCAGCGCGATCTGGTGCGCCGCCACCGGCGTGGTGCCGAAGCGCGCGATGAAGAAGGCCATGAAGGTGAAGCCGGTGACCTCGATCGCGATCGACAGGCCCATCGGAATGCCCAGCCGCAACAGCCCCACCAGGCTGGCGCGGTGCGGTGCGACCAGGCCGCGGCCCAGCTCGAACGGACGGTAGAACGGATCGCGCCGCAGCACCGCCCAGGCCGCCAGCATCTGGCAGGCCATCACCACCGCGGTGGCGATGCCGCAGCCCGGCGCGCCGAGCGACGGAACTTGCAGCGTGCCCAGTGGTGTGTCCAGGCGCAGGCCGAACACCAGCAACGCGGTCAGCGGCACCTTCAGCGCCAGCGCGCCGAGCTGCAGCACCATCACGATCTTGGGCCGCGACACGGCGGTGTTGAAGCCGCGGAAGGCCGTGAACAACAACGCCGAGGGCAACGCGAACGCCAGAGCGGCCAGGTAGCTGCGCACCTTGTCGGCCACCTCTGGCTGCGCGCGCGCCAGGCTCAGGAACGGTTGCGGGAACAGCAGCACCGTGCAGCCCAGCACCGACAGGCCGAGCGCCAACCACAGGGCCTGGTGCAGTTGCTGCCCGGCCTGAGCCAACTTGCGCGCACCGAACAACTGCCCGGCGATCGGCCCGACCGCCAGCACCACGCCCATCAGCCCGATGAACACCGAGATGTAGACCGAGCCGCCGATCGCCAGCGCCGCGAGGTCCTGCGACGAGTGGCGCGCTGTCATCACGGTGTCCACCGTGCTGAAGGCCAGCACCGCCACCTGGCCGATGAAGACCGGCCAGGCCAGCCTGGATATGCGGCGGGCGCTGTGCAGCAGCGACGCGGCGCGGCTCAACAGGAAACCTCCGTGCTGCGCACTCCGGTGTTCGCCTTGGGGACGGCCCGTCGGCTCACGCAGCCGCCTCGGGGGCGACGTTTCCTTTCGCAGCCACCGCAGCCCCCGCGCCCCGGGCCTTCTCGCGCGCCCGCTCGGCGTACTTGTTGAAGCGCCAGGCGGTGTTGTCCATCGTGATGCGGCGCCAGGTGCTGCGCTTTTCGCCCGGTGTCATCCGGGTCCAGTGCTGGACCTCGCTGAACGTGCGGCCGCAGCCCTTGCACACGTCGTCACCCTGGCTGGTGGAGCAGATCGCGATGCAAGGCGCGTCGGGCGTGCTGGCGTACCAGGCCAGCCAGGCGTTGCGCGCCTTGTGCGGCATCGTGTTCTCGTCGCATTCGTGCTCGCGGTAGTACACCATCAGGCCGTACACCTCGGCCAGCGCGCGCACCTCGGCGCAGGCGGTGATGCCGTCGGGCGAAGGGTTCAAGTCGCGCCACCAGTTGATGGCCGATTCGATGTCGGTGATGTGCAGCGCGGCCATGGGGCGTTCGGAGAGGGGGGCCCGAGGATACCGCCCCGGCTGCCCTGCCCATCGCGCCAGCCGGCCGGCGCCCGACCGGCGCGGGCTCAAGCCGCCGCGAAATTGCCGGCCTGGAAGTCCTGCACCGCCTGGAAGATCTCTTCCTTCGTGTTCATCACGAACGGGCCGTATTGCGAGATTGGCTCGTTCAGCGGTTTGCCGGCGATCAGCAGGGCGCGCGTCGGCACGCTGCCGCTGGCGCGCAGCCGCACACCGTCGCTGTCGGGCGTGTTCTTCAAGATCGCCATGCGCTGCGTCGGCACCGCCGTTCCTTCAATGTCCAGCGCGCCGCGGTAGACGTACACGAAGCCGTTGTGCGCGGCCGGCAGCGCCTGCGAGAAGGTCGCACCCGGCGCGAACGTCAGGTCCAGGTACAGCGGCAAGGTGGTGTCGCGCTGCATCGCGCCGACCACGCCGTGGCTGCTGCCGGCGATGGCGCGCACCGTCACGCCCTCTTGTGTCGTGAACTCGGGGATGTCTTCACTCTGGATATCGCGGTACCAGGGCCGGTTCATCTTGTCCTTGGCGGCGAGGTTGAGCCAGAGCTGAAAGCCTTCCATGCGGCCGTCTTCCTGCTCGGGCAGTTCCGAATGCACGACGCCGCGGCCGGCCGTCATCCACTGCACGCCGCCGTTCTGCAGCAGGCCTTCGTGGCCGGCGCTGTCGCGGTGGCGCATGCGGCCGGCGATCATGTAGGTCACGGTCTCGAAGCCGCGGTGCGGGTGGTCGGGAAAACCGCCGATGTAGTCCTGCGGGTTGTCGGTGCCGAAAGCGTCGAGCATCAGAAACGGGTCGAGCCGGCGCTGCAGCGGCTGCGTCAACACCCGCGTGAGCTTCACGCCAGCGCCGTCGGAGGTCGGCATGCCCGCCACCAGCCGCTCGACGCCGCGCGGGCGAAGGACGACTTCGGCGACTTCGGCGTTCTCGGCTTGCCGTGTCGAATGGGTGGTGGTGGTCATGGCGAACTCCTGATGGTCAATGTTGAAACTCTGCGCGGGCCCCGATCTTTCAGGCGGGCAGCGCTTCCTCGATCTGCGATTGGGCTGATGCCAGCGCCTGCTGCTCCGCCTCCGGCCCCATCGCCAGCCCTTCGGCGTAGACGAACTGCACGTCGGTCATGCCGAGGAAGGCGAACACGGTCTGCAGGTACGGCACCTGGGTGTCGGACGGCGTGTTGCGGTACTGGCCGCCGCGCGTCAGCGCCACA
>JANMYQ010000181.1:0-2820 GCA_031382215.1 Methylibium sp. | reverse complement strand
AGACGATGGCGTCGAAAGGCGCGTCGTCGATATCGCGGTAGTCCTGCAGCCTTAGTTCGCTCCTGTGCGCCAGCCCCTGGCGCCGCAGCCGCTCGACGGCGAATGCCAGTTGCTCGCCGGACAGCGTCAACCCGGTGACATGGGCACCGAACTCGCCCGCGGCCATCTCGGCCAGCGCACCCCAGCCGCAACCGATCTCGAGTATGCGGTCGCTGGGCTGGACGGCGCATTCGCGCAAGGCGCGGCGCACCTTGGCGCCTTGCGCCAGCGCGGTCGGGCGTGCCAGGTCGCCTTCGAAAAGCGCGCTGGAATAGTTCATCGTCTCGTCGAGCCAGAGGCGATAAAACGGATTGCCGATGTCGTAATGCGCGTGGATATTCCTGCGGCTGCCGCGGCGCGAATTGCGCTGCAGCAGGTGTTTGGCGCGGTACCACAACGAGCCCCACCAGGAGCCGTAAAAGACCGCTTGCAGCGCATCGCGGTTGGCGCTGAACAGCTGCAGCAGCGCCACCAGGTCGGGAGTCGTCCAGCGCCCTTCGATCCAGGCTTCGGCGAATCCGATATCGCCGCTCTTCAGAACGCCGGCGCACACGCCCCAGTCGAGCAGGCGGATCGAAGCCCGCGGCTGGCCGCTTTGCGCATTGCCGAAATGCAGCTGTTCGCCGTCGGGCAACTGCACGTCCAGGGTGCCGAACTGCAGCCTTTTCAGCAGCGAAAAGATGGCGCGTGCCGATGCCGGCGCCGATGGCGGCAGGGCGAAGGTGGTGGCCGTGGTCGTGTTGCTGGTGCTCATCGGCAAGGTACGCATCAACGCGTGGTGAAGGCCCGCGGGAGGTCGGGCTTGCTGAGCATCGGCACGCCCTTGAACCACAGCTTGACCGCCTGCCAATGGATGCGCGCGATCACGCCCCACGTCATCAGCGGCGTGGCGCAGAACGTCCGGCGCGCAGTGCCGGTGGTGAGCGGCTGCAGCCGGCCGCTGACGCTGGTTTGCAGCAGCGGGCCGGTATCGTCGTCATGGTCCACGCGCGCCACGATGCGAGCCGCGCTGCGCATGAAGCGAAATCGATACTGGCCCTGCACGTCACAAAACGGCGAGACGTGGAAGACCTTGCGCGCGCTCAGTTCGCGGCCCCAGGCCAGGCCTGGCCCGGCGAGCAGATAACAGTGGCGCTCGCCGAATGTATTGTTGACTTCGACGACGATGGCGGCGAGCGAACCATCGCTGCGGTGGCAGTACCAGAAGCTCACCGGCTTGAAGACATAGCCGAGCACGCGCGGGTAGGTGTGCAGCCAGACCTCGCCGCCGGCATCGTTCACGCCCTCGGCGTGCAGCAGCTCTTCGATCCACGCCAGCGCATCGGCGCGGCCGTCGCCATGATCGCGGTCGTGGAAAGCGAGCAGGCCCCAGCCGTTGCGGTTGAGCGCCGGCAAAGACCGGGTACGCAATTGGCGCAGCGGCAACAGCAGGAAATAGGTCGAGTAGGCGAAGGCGTGCTCGGTGGGCTTGAGCCTGCGGTGGCGCACCACGCCGCGGCCGAGCATGGCAACCGGGCTGGCAGGAGCAACGGGGGTGGTGGGTGTCATCGTCACGCCGCCGCGCCGGCTCGATCACTCGATCGAATGCTGTACGGCACGGTCCCAGGCGCCGCGCCCCAGCGTTCGCGCAGCGCTCGCACCACGGCCTGCGCCGATACGAGGCCGTCTTCGTGGAAACCGTGGCGCGTCCACGCGCCGGCAAACCACACCCCGGCGTGGCCCTGGATTCCAGGCAGCTCGCGCTGCGCTTGCAGCGCCGCGGCATCGAAGACCGGGTGGCGGTAGTTCCAGCTGCCGATGACGTGTTCGGGCGCGTGCTCGGGGTTGAGCGAAACGATCACCGGCGTCACCCAGGGCAGCGGCTGCAGCCGGTTGATCAGGTAGTGCAGGCACACGGCGGCCTGTTCGCGCCCGCGGCTCGCGGCGCGCGAATAGTTCCACGCCGCCCAGGCCAGCCGGCGGCGCGGCAGCACCGTGGTGTCGGTGTGCAGCACGGCGCGGTTGGCGTGGCAGCGGATCGCGCCGAGCACGCGGCGCTGCGCCGCAGTGGCTGCGTCGAGCAGCGCCAGGCTTTGGTCGGCATGGCAGGCGAGTATGACTTCATCGAAGCGCTCGCTGCCAGCGTCGGTGGATAGCAAAACGCCGGTCGATCCAGCGCCCGCGGGCAACTGCCGGATGCGGCGCACCGGGGTCGCGAGGCGGGCATCGGGAATCCGCGCCAGCAGCTTGTCGACATAGCGCCGCGCGCCGCCTGCCACCGTGTGCCACTGCGGCCGGTTGCTGAGCTGAATCAAGCCGTGGTTGTGGCAAAAGCGCAGCAGCGTGGCCACCGGAAAGCGCAGCATCTGCTCGGTGGGGCAAGACCAGATGCAGCCGATCATCGGCAGAAAGTAGCTGTCGCGAAAAGCCGCGCCGAAACCGTGGCGGGTGATGAAGTCGCCCACAGGCTCGCTCCATTGCCGATCGGCGCCGCCTTCGACCAACGCCGTCGCCAATCGGTTGAAACGAGTGAGATCTGCCAGCATGCCCAGGAAGCTCGGGCGCAGCAAATTGCGCCGCTGGGCGAAAACGGAATTGAGACTGCGACCGCTCCACTCCAGCCCTTGCTCGCGCACCTGCACCGAAAACGACATTTCCGACGTTGCCGTGGCGACACCGAGTTCAGCCAAGAGGGCGATCAGCTTCGGGTAAGTGCGCTGGTTGAACACCAGGAAGCCGGTATCAACACCATGCGTGATGCCTTCGAGCGTGACGTCCACCGTATGCGTATGCCCACCGAAC
>JANMYQ010000171.1:0-18697 GCA_031382215.1 Methylibium sp. | reverse complement strand
CCGTACTGGTCTTTGGCGCCGCACTTGGGGCACTCGCCCTTGATGTAGCGGTCGGGCAGGAACATGCCCTTCACCGGGTCGAAGAACTGCTCGATCGTCTTGCTGGCGATGAGTTCGTTCTTGCGCAGCGCCAGGTAGATGTCCTTGGCCAGCGCGTGGTTCTCGGGCGCGTCGGTGGAGTGCCAATTGTCGAAGGCGATCGAGAAGCCATCGAGGTAAGGCTTGCGCCCCGCGGCGATCTCGGCGACGAATTGCTGCGGCGTCTTGCCGGCCTTTTCGGCCGCGATCATGATCGGCGCACCATGCGCGTCGTCGGCGCAGACGAAGTTCACTTCGCTGCCCACCATGCGCTGGAAGCGCACCCAGATGTCCGCCTGGATGTACTCCATCATGTGCCCGATGTGGAACGGCGCGTTGGCGTAGGGCAGGGCGGTGGTGACGAAGAGCTTGCGGGTCATGGTGGGGGCGGGGTTGAGCCGCAAATTCTAGGCTTCGTGCCGGAGCTGCTCGAAAGTGTCGCTTCAGCCAGGTTCAACACAGCTCCTCTCTCACGTTGACGCGGGCCGAGGGCATCGGGTGACCGGCTCCGTTCATGTCCCCCGGGCCGGAAAGGACTCGGCCCTCCGCCTCTACTTCACTCCACCGGTCACCCGACGCACTCGGCTGGCACGGTGGCGGTCTGCGGCGGAGGGAGGGAGCGGGGCTCCGAATCGGAGTCGTTGGCGTTCGACTCTCGCGCAGGGCTCAGCCCGTGCCCAATTCAACGCCGATGCGCTCTAATACTTCGACCTTCAGATCCGTCGCTAGTTGACGAAATTTCTCCGGCAACGTGGACTGAAGAACCAGCACCGCACGCAGAGTGCCTGGAATCTCTTGGTGGCCGGCCATCGCCATGGCTTTCAGAATCGCGCGGTACTTGATCGTTTGATAAATTCCGCGTTCATAGTCGTCAGGCCACTTGTCGGACACCACCGACTTGACTTCGACTGCGATGCACGTCGTCTTGGACTTGAAGACCACATCGATTACGTCGAGCGACGGAAGTGCATATTCAAGGAAACAGGACGAGTCGCTGCCTGCGCCGACCAATCCAGGGTTCTGCTGCACGTACTTCTTTAGTGCTCGATGCTGTGGCGATTCACCGCCTGCACCCCCAATTGCGTGGTCCTTTGTCTGCGACGGAGCGTCAACCGGCGGCAATCCCACCAGTGCAAGTACGTCGTTCCACCGGCTACCGAAACCCAAGATGCGCTGATACTCGGCGTGAAGCTTGTTCTCTTTCTCGAAACGCGACATCTGCTCATAGCCCGACCAGAATTCCTTGATCCCCACATCGGGTAGGCCCCTGTCCGGGCCGGACTTCAACACCACCAGACTCTGCAGATGAGGAATCCGTTCTCCCCACTCGCCTTCCAATCCTTGCAGCATGTGCCCCATGCGCCCGAGTACCTGACCCATGCCGCGCGCGAAGGGCACGTCGTGCTTGTTCTTGCGCCCGATCCTTTCGGCGAGGGCCTCGTAGGTCAGACCTGAAATCAGCCCGTCTCGATGTTCGAAGACGTACTTGATCAACGCCGCGAGGCTGTCTCTCGCTTGCTCATCGGAAATGCTCGTGAGCCGTTCATCGCTGGGTTCAGTTGACGCCATGTTGCCTCCGGCCAGGAATGAGCGAAGGATAGGCGCTTCGAACACCATTCTTGTGCCGTGGCCCTCCTACCAGTGCCACAGATCAACCGGCAGCACCCGCTGCACTGTTGATGCCCCTGCTATTGCGGCGAGGAACATCTGAGGGTCGATTGCCGTCAGCCAGCCGATGCGATCCGACGGTCCTGCCGCCCATTCAACCCGGGTGATTTCGCGCTCTGCCTGAACCAAATCGCCGCATCAGCGCAATCCATAGCCCAGGTCGGCCGCCGCGTGCTTCAGCACGTCGAGCAGCAGGTCGTCGGCCAGTGCGCGGTTGAACTGCGGATGCTGCGGCGGCGCGCCCCTTTTGGCAGCCCGATCCGTGAGCACGATGGCCGGCCGGTTCGCGTGCATCGACGAGGCGTAGAACAGGCCGTGAAGCTTGTCGTGCTGGTCGTGGAACTGCTGCGCCCAGGCGCGCTCGCGGGCTCGCGGGCCGGTGTTGATGGCCATCGACGCGCCGCAGCGCGTGGGGTAGCTGCCGGTCAGGTCGAGCAGTCGCAGGGGCTTGCGCAGCGCGAAGATCACGAGCCAGGGCGCGTCGCGCACGCGGTCGATGCGGCGCGTGTGCTGGTACACCTCGGCCAGGCAGGTGCGGGCGTCGGTGGCCGCATACAGGACCGATCGATCCTGTTCAGTGGCGGCTCCGCCCGCATCGGGCAGATGATGGTCGTAGCGTGCGTTCGTGGGGCCGAAGCCACGGAACACGTCCCAGCGGGTCGGAAAGGCCCCGCCGGTGAAGTAGACCCGCGCCAGAACGGTGCCCGGCTCGAGGGTACGCAGGTCCCCTGGCGCGAGCGGCGGCAGGGCGATGCTGCCCTTCGGCCGCGGAAGCTTGACCATTCTGTGGTCGCCGACGCTTTTCTGCAGAGCGTGCCGCAGAGCTTGCTACAGGTGCCGCGCAAGCGCCGCGACCGCCGCAGGCGCACCACCGCGCAGCAGCCACGCGCGCGGGCTCAGCGGCAGGGGGGTGGCTTCGAGGTCGGCGTTCGGTTCAAGAAACCACACGGCCACGTCGAGCGGGTTGATCTGCAGTGGCAACGCCGGCAACACCTCGTTCAGGCCGGGCAACACCTTCTTGCGCTCGAATTGGAAGCGCGGCAGGCGCCACTCGCCTTCGTACTCGATGCCGAAGAGCGTGCGTTCGCGCAGGCGCTGGCGAACGCGGCTCACGTCGACGCCGATCATCGCTGCGGCTTGCGCAGCGGTGAGGCTGGTCTCGATCAGTGCCATGTAGTCGACGATGGTGCGCGTCAGCGGGTCGTCGGCGTCGCCGCCGGACCAGGGCCGTGTCACCAGGCTGACCTTGCGCAGGGCCGCGAGTTCGCCCTCGGAGAGGCTGCCGGCAGACGGTGAGGAAGCCTCGACCGCTTCACGCAAAGGCCGGTTCGCCAGCAGCGCATCGGCAGCGCTGCGGAAGAGCTTGCGCACTGTGGCCGGCGCGGGCTGCAACAGAACATCCGACATGCTGGCTCCCGAAGTATCTTGCCAGGACTTTACAGGAATTCTGTGCCGGGGAGCCGACGGCGCGCCGCCGTGTGAACAATAGGCGCACCTACAACGACTGGAGACACGCATGCATGCCAACGCGATTAAGCAGGATGTGATGGCCGGCCGCCCGGTGGCCGGGGCCTTCGTGTTCGAGTTCTTCTCGCCGGGCATGTCGGCGATCCTCGCCAATGCCGGGTGCCGCTACGTGATCTACGACATGGAGCACACCGGCCTCGGCTACGAAACGCTGAAATGGCTGTTCGCCAGCACCCGCGGGTTGCCGATCGAGCCGATGGTGCGCGTGCCGCGTGGTGAATACACCTGGCTCGCACGCGCGCTCGACCTCGGCGCCACCGGCGTGATGATCCCGATGGTCGAGTCGGCCGAGCAGGCGCGCGCGATCGTCGAGGCCTGCCGCTACCCGCCGCTGGGCCGGCGCGGCGCGGCCTTCGGCTTTGCCCAGTGCGACTACCAGGGCGGCGACGTGGGCGCCAAGATCCAGGCCTACCACGCGCGCACGATGGTGATTGCGCAGATCGAGACCGAGCGCGGGCTCGATCAGGTCGAGCAGATCGCTGCGGTCGACGGCATCGACGTGCTTTGGGTCGGCCACTTCGACCTGTCCAACTTCATGGGCATCCCGGCCCAGTTCGGCGACCCGCGCTTCGATGCGGCGATGCGCCACGTGGCCAAGGTCGCCAAGGCGCACGGCAAGGTGGCCGGCTTCATGGCCACCGACCCGGCCTGGGTGGCGCGCGTGAAGGAGATGGGCTACACGATGATCGCCGCCGGCACCGATACCGGCATCATGGAAGCCGGCATGAAGAACCTGGTCGGCCACATCGACGGGCTTGCGAAATGAGCTCGGAAAAATTCCGCCTCGGCCTGTCGCGCGACATCCTCAAGGCCGACGGCACGCCTTCGTTCGGCAACGGCCCGATCGAATTGCTGAACGCCGAGCCGAAGATCGCGTGGGAGTTCATCCCGGAGGCGGTCGACGAAATCACCCCCGACATCGCGGCGCGCTACGACGGCCTGTACGTCAACTCGCCCCGCGTGACGGCGGCGAGCGTGGCGCGCGCCGACCGGCGCGTGAAGATCGTTTCGCGCCACGGCGTCGGCTACGACTCGGTCGACGTGCCGGCGCTGGCTGCGCGCGGCGTGATTGCCACCAACACGCCGGTGGCGGTGCGCCGCCCGGTGGCGGTGGCGGCGCTGACCTTCATCTTCGCGCTCGCCGGGCGGCTGGTGGTGAAAGACCGGTTGACCCGCAGCGGCAAGTGGAACGAGCGCACCAGCCACATGGGCCAGGGTTTGACGACCCGAACGCTCGGCGTGATCGGCGCAGGCGGCATCGGCCAGGAGTTCCTGGCGCTGGCCCGACCGTTCGGCTGGAAGATGCTGGCGGCCGACCCGTTCGTGAACACCGATGTGGTCAAGGCGCTCGGCGCCACGGTGGTGCCGCTCGATCAGTTGCTGAACGAGTCTGACTTCGTCGTGACGACCGTGCTGCTGAACGACGCCACGCACCACCTGATGAACGCCGAGCGCTTTGCGCAGATGAAGCGCACGGCGTTCTTCATCAACCTGGCGCGCGGGCCGGTGGCCGACGAGAAGGCGCTGATCGCCGCGTTGAAGAGCGGTGCAATCGCCGGCGCCGCGCTCGACGTGTTCGAACAGGAGCCCGTCGCACCCGACAACCCGTTGCTGGTCATGGACAACGTGCTGCTCACGCCGCACGCGCTGTGCTGGACCGACGAGTGCTTCGACGCGATCGCGCGCGAGGGCTTGGGCTGCATGGTGGATTTCGCCAACGGGCGCCCTCCCAAGTCGGTCATCCGGGTTACCAGTTCGTGATTTCCCCGGCTCCCGCCAGGGGTTACTTCAGCAGCGTCCAGCGCAGCCCGGCGAACCGATCGAAGTCGCGATCGAACGTGGCGAGTTCGGCGCTGTTCTCGATCGCGAGCGCTGCCAGGTGGGCATCCGATACAAGGTTGCCGCCGGTTCCAGCGCCGATCAACAGTCGAGACAGCACGCCGGCATGCCGCTCGGTCGGATTCAGCAGCCGAGCCGACGGGTGGTGCAGCCACGCATCGACAACGCCCAGCGCCGACTCGATGCCGAGCGGCTCGGCAAAGATGCCGGTTCGTGTGGACAGCCGCAAGAAGCCGAGCAGCGCCGCCCATGAAAAGCCGATGCCCTCGGGCCGGCCGAAAGAGGACTCCATCCACTTGCGCGCAATGGCGTGATGAGCACTGTCCTGGTTGACCGCGTAGAGCAGCACGTTGACATCGGGCGTTCTCATTTGCGGCCGCGGCCCGCAACGCGCGCTGCCTTGGCCAGGGTATCGCTGTCTTCCAGGTCAGCGGCGAGCGCGCCCGCCTTCGTCAGGTCGACCTTGGCGCGGCCCATGGAAAAGACCGGCTGCTTGAAGGGCGTGCTTGCTTGGGCAGGGCTTTTGAGGCCGACACGCACGGCGTCATTCAGCACCTGTTTGAACGGTCGGCCGCTGCGGTGGGCGGCCTCTTTCAGCAGATGTTGTACGTCCTGGTCAAGTGTGACGGTGGTTCGCATGGCATCAAACCATCAGTTCGGATGGCATCATGATGCCACACTCCGGCCTCACCAATTGGTGATCGTCGGGTTGGTGAAGCTGTACTGGTTCGGCACCGCCAGGTTCGAGAACGAGAACGACAGGCTCACGTCGAGCGCCGTCACCTGGTGCCACCAGCCGAGCGGCAGGAACACGGTTTCGCCGGGTTCGACGATCACCTCCAGCACATTGGCCTGGGCGAACAGCGGGTAGCGGTTGAGGTCGGGCTTGTCGATGTCGATCGGGCTGTAGACCTCGAAGCTGTTGTAGAGAAGCGGCGTCTGCAGCGGCGAGATGAAGCGCCAGCGCTTGCGGCCGACGATCTGGGTGTGGCACAGCATCAAGGTGTCGTGGTGCAGCGGCGTGACCGTGCCGGCCGGGCCGAACCAGAAAGAGGCGCGCGCGGCCAGTTGCGCGGGGTCGCAGAAGTCGGGCAGGGTGCCGATGTCGGCCAGGATGGGCGCAAATTCGGGGCGGCGCAGCACCTCGTTGTTGGCGGTCAGGTAGTAGTCGTTGGTGGCGCCGCCGGCCAGCACCTGGGTCACGAAGTCGCCCAGGCGCACGCTGCGCCGGTGGTTCATCTTGTTGACTTCGTAGTTCGGGTCGGCGCTGCGTTCGGCCTGGATGTCGATCTGCAGGTGGCCAAAGCGCTCGCTCAGGTCTTGCGGCGACCAGCGCTTGAGGGCCGGCCAGTCGCGCGCCACGTCGGTCAACACCAGCGGGCGGCTGCCGAACACGTAGCGCTCCAGGAATTCGCCGATCGGCACGCGGCTGCGCTTTTCCACATGGCCGTACAGCGGGTCGAGCGCGCGCACCTTGTGCTGGTTGGCGACCACCGATTCGAGCTTGCTCTGGATCTGCTGCATCTTGCGAGCCGCCAGGAAACCCGGGTTGTGCTCCATCTCGCGGATCGCGCGTTCGCATGCAACCGGGTCGAGCCCGGCCTGCGTCATCGTCACCAGCATCGATTCAGGGGTGCACTGGCGCAGCCGGTTCTCGGCAATCCACAGCAGCCAGCCGGCGTCGGGCGGGCGCAGCTCGACCGGGCGCGGGCGAGGTGCAGCGGGCATGGCAGGAACGGGCTTCGGTTTCATGTCGGGGCGATGTGGGGGGCGGCGCATCGGAGCAGCTGCCATTGTCGTTCGGGACCCCTCGGAATGGCTGGCCCCGACAGGCGGTGCGATCGCGCGTTTCCCCGGGGATGGCCCTTCAACCTTGAGGCTTTGCGTTTGCGTGCCAGGGGCTAGACTCGGAATACAACTGTCTCCAACTCTTTCCGAGATCTCATGGCCGTCACCGAACCCTTGCTACTGGATGCGCTGAAAACCGTCATCGACCCGAACACGGGCAAAGACTTCGTCAGCACGAAGCAAGTCAAGAACCTGCGCATCGACGGTGGCGACGTGGCCTTCGACGTCGAACTGGGCTACCCCGCCAAGAGCCAGATCGCCGGGTTGCGCAAGGCGTTGATCGCGGCGGCGCGCACCGTGGCGGGGGTCGAAAACGTCAGCGCCAACCTGGCCAGCAAGATCATTCCGCACGCGGTGCAGCGCGGTGTGCAATTGCTGCCCAAGGTGAAGAACATCGTCGCGGTGGCCTCCGGCAAGGGGGGCGTGGGCAAGAGCACCACTGCGGTCAACCTGGCGCTGGCGCTGGCCGCCGAAGGCGCGGCGGTGGGCATTCTCGACGCCGACATCTACGGCCCGAGCCAGCCGATGATGATGGGCATTGAAGGCCGCCCCGAGAGCGCCGACGGCAAGACCATGGAGCCGATGGAGAACTTCGGCGTGCAGGTCATGTCGATCGGCTTCCTGGTCGACGCCGACAACCCGATGATCTGGCGCGGCCCGATGGCCACCCAGGCGCTGGAGCAACTGCTGCGCCAGACCAACTGGGCCGAGCTCGACTACCTGATCGTCGACATGCCGCCCGGCACCGGCGACATCCAGCTCACGCTGAGCCAGCGCGTGCCGCTGACCGGCGCGGTGATCGTGACCACCCCGCAAGACATTGCGCTGCTCGACGCGAAGAAGGGCATCAAGATGTTTGAGAAGGTCGGCGTGCCAATCCTGGGCATCGTCGAGAACATGGCGGTGCATGTGTGCGAGAACTGCGGCCACGTCGAACACATCTTCGGCCAGGACGGTGGCAAGAAGATGGCCGCCGAGTACGGCATGGACTACCTTGGCGCGCTGCCGCTGAACCTGTCGATCCGCGTGCAGGCCGACTCCGGCCGGCCCAGCGTGGTGAGCGACCCCGACAGTGAGGTGTCGACGCTGTACAAGAGCGTGGCGCGCCAGGTGGCGGTGAAGATCGCGCAGCGGGCCAAGGACTTTTCGTCCAAGTTCCCGAGCATCTCGATTTCCAAGACCACTTGAGCCGGGGCGCAGCACAGCCGTGGACAGGCCGTCGGTCAACGTCGCCGTGGTGATGGAGCGCGAGGCGCAGCCCAACCGCTGGGAAGACTGGCGCTTCAAGGTGGCCGAGGTGGTGGCCGGTGAAGCGGCCTTCGGCGAGCAGCCGCGTGTGCTGCGCGACGACGGCAAGCTGTGCCGCACGCTGTTCCCCGGCTTCACCTTGAGCCTGTTTCGCGACGAGTGCGAGGGTTACCACCTCAACCTCACGTCGGGCGCGCCGGTGTGGTTTGTGGTCTGGCGGGTTGACGATGAAGACGCGTCGCTCGCGCGGCCGGAAACGGTGAGCCTGTCGTACAACGAAGCCGGGCGCTGGCTCGACGCGCAGGAGCATGTCGACAACGTGCCGCTGGGGGCTGACCTGGTGCCCTGGCTGCAGGCGTATACCGACGAACATTACAAACCCGAGCCGAAGAAGCGCAAGCGGCCGCAGTCGTTCCTGCCGCCGGAGCAGAGGCAGTCGTGAGCGATCAGGCGGACGGTTTTCTGTCGCGCTGGGCGAGGCGCAAGGCGCAGGCGCGGGTGCCAACCGAGACCGGCGTGGCCCCGCCCGAGGCGGTGCCGGTGGCTGAAGCACCGAAGGCCGAAGTGGCTGCGCCGCCGCCCGCCCCGCTTGCCGAGCCGGTGCCGACAGCACCGCCACTGCCGACGCTGGAAGACGTGGCGCTGCTCACCCGCGAGTCCGACTACTCGCGCTTCGTCGCCCCCGGCGTCGATGGCAGTGTTCGCAACGCGGCGATGAAGAAGCTCTTCACCGACCCGCACTTCAACGTGATGGACGGGCTGGACACGTACATCGACGACTATGGCAAGCCCGACCCCATTCCCGAATCGATGCTGCGCATGATGCGGCAGTCGAAGTTCCTCGGACTCTTCGACGACGAGAAGGAAGAGCCCGGCACTGTCGCCGCCGACCCTGCACCGCTCGCAGAACCTGAAGACCTGGCCCATGAAGACACTGATCTGCGACTGCAACAAGACGATGCCGCTGGACGGCGCGAGCCTGATCAAGGCCCTGGGGCCTGACGCCGCCGACGGCCTGCAGACGGTCCACACCTTGTTGTGCCGGCGCGAGGCCGGCGCCTTCCAGCGCGCGGCCAAGACCGGCGACGACCTGCTGGTGGCCTGTACTCAGGAGAGCAGCCTGTTCCTCGAGCTGAACGCGCAGACCGAAGGCGCGCCGGGGGTGGCCGAGCGGCCGATCCGTTTCGTCAACATCCGCGAAACCGGCGGCTGGTCGAAGGATGCGAAAAGCGCCACGGCCAAGATCGCCGCGCTGATCAAGGCGGCGCAATTGCCCGAGCCCGAACCGGTGTCCACGGTCAGCTATCAATCGGGCGGGCGGGTGCTGGTGATCGGCGCTGCCGATCGTGCTGAACGTGCCGCGAAGATGCTGGCCGACAAACTGGAAGTCAGCTTGCTGCTGCAGGGCGGCGGCACGCTGGCGCAGGAACACACGGTGGCGGTGCACGCCGGCCGGCTGACGCGCATCCACGGCTGGCTCGGTGCGTTCAACGTGGCCTGGACCGCCAGCAACCCGATCGACCTGGACCTGTGCACACGCTGCAATGCCTGCGTCGAAGCCTGCCCCGAAGGCGCGATCGACTTCAGCTACCAGATCGACCTGAGCAAGTGCAAGAGCCACCGCGACTGCGTGCGCGTGTGCGACGCGGCCGGCGCGATCGACTTCCAGCGCGCGCCCGAGCAGGTCGAAGAGACCTTTGACCTGGTGCTCGACCTGAACGCCACGCCTTTCCTCGGCTTGCACCAGCCGCCGCAGGGCTACTTCCACGCCGCCGACGACGCCGCGCTGGTGGCCGCCGTGCTGCAACTGCGCGACAGCGTCGGCGAGTTCGAGAAGCCGAAGTTCTTCAACTACAAGCAGAAGCTGTGCGCGCACAGCCGCAACGAGCGCATCGGCTGCACCGCCTGCATCGACGTGTGTTCGGCCCAGGCGATCCGCAGCGATGCGTCGATGAAAGGCAAGACCGGCAAGTTCACCGCGGTCGGCTCGTTCAGTGGCAGCGGCATCGTCGTCGAGCCGCACCTGTGCGTGGGCTGCGGTGCTTGCACCACGGTGTGCCCGAGCGGTGCCATCACCTACGCCACGCCGCGTGCCGACGAGCAGGGCAAGCGCATCCGCACGCTGCTGGCCGCGTACCAGCGCGCCGGTGGCAGGGACGCGGCGCTGCTGATCCACAGCCAGGCGGCGGGCACGAAGCTGATCGGTGAACTCGGCCGCCTGGCGCGGACGAGCAAGGGCGCGCAGGCGCTGCACGGCGTGCCGGCGCGCGTGCTGCCGCTGGACGTGTGGCACACCGCGTCCACTGGCATCGAGCTGTGGCTGTCGGCGGTGGCCTTTGGCGCGTCGCAGGTCTGGGTGCTGATGACGGACGAGGAGGCGCCCGACTACCGCGCTGCGGTGACCGCGCAGATGAGCGTGGCGCAGGCGATCCTGACCGGCCTGGGCCTGATGGGCGAACACTTCCGCATCGTGTCGGCGAGCGATGCGCGCGCGCTGGACGCGGCCTTGAAGGCGGCACCTGCGGCCACCGTCAAGACCGCTGCCACCTTCACCGTGCAGGCCGACAAGCGCGCCACGCTGGACTTGGCGATCGAACACCTGATGCTGAACGCCTCTCTTTCGACACTTCATGCGCCGGAGGCCATCGCACTACCCGCGCCGGCCAGCCCGTTCGGCAGCCTGTTGATCGACACGCAGAAGTGCACGATGTGCCTCAGCTGCGTGGGCGCCTGCCCCGAATCTGCGCTGGCCGACAACCCCGACCTGCCGCAACTGCGCTTCATCGAGAAGAACTGCGTGCAGTGCGGCCTGTGTGCCACCACCTGCCCCGAAAACGCCATCACCTTGCAGCCGCGCCTGTGGCTGGCCGACGGCGGCAAGGCGCGCAAGCAGTTGCGCGTGCTCAACGAAGCTCAGCCCTACGCCTGCATCCGCTGCGGCAAGGCCTTCGGCACCTTGCAGGCGATCGAGGCGATGGTCACCAAGCTGGCAGGCCACTCGATGTTCCAGGGCGAGGCCGCAGAGCGGCTCAAGATGTGCAGCGACTGCCGCGTGATCGACATCCACTCGAACCCCGGCGAAGTCCGGATCACCGACCTGTGAGCCAAAAATCCGTCAACCGCCCATGGCCACTCTGAACTTCAGCACCCCCGACGACCGCGAGGAACTGGCGCGTGCCGAGGTCTACGGCCTGCTTGCGCAACTGTTCTATGCGCCGCCGGCCGACGCGCTCTATGCCCAGTTGCAGGTGGCGCCGACCGAAGCGCCGGCGCCGGGTGCGTTTCTCGAAACCTCATGGTCCGAGCTGGTGGCCGCGTCGCGCCGCCTGTCGGCAGCGGCAGTGCGCGACGAACACGTGGCCTTGTTCATGGGCGTCGGCAAGCCCGAGATCTTTCTGTACGGCTCCTATTTCATTGCCGGCGCGCTGAACGAAAAGCCGCTGGTCGCGCTGCGCCACGATCTGCGCGCGCTCGGGCTCGAGCGACCGGAAGGCGTGCTCGAAACCGAAGACCACATCGCCAGCCTCAGCGAAGTGATGCGCTACCTGATTGCCGGCGACGACCTGGGGGTGAGCAACCTCGCGAGCCAGCAGAAGTTCTTCGACGCCCACCTGCGCGGCTGGCCCGACAAGTTGTGGGACACGCTCGCCGCCCACCCGCGCGCAGACTTCTACCGTGCGCTCGCCGGCTTCGCGCGCGACTTTTTCGCCGTCGAGGCGCAGGGTTTCGACATGCTGGGGTGACGCGGCGGGCCGCCTGATCTCAACCCGATCGCAGCGGCATCACGTGGACTCGATGCCGGTCCAGGTGCACGGCCAACCGGGCACCGCTGGCGAGGTGCTGACGTTGTGGTCCGGACAGCGTCAGCGTCAGGCGCACGCCAGGTACCGCCGGAAGCGCCATCGTGCCCAGCGTGATTTCGCCGAGATGCCGCGCTTCGGTGACCTCGACGTCGAACTCGTCATCACCCTGCGCCGTGCGAGCGAGCACCGTGATGCCATCGCCGGGGATGACCCAGTTCACCGCATGGCCCGCTGGGAGCCTGCCTTTGTCGCGCACCGTCAGCACCGGTCCGCCGTCGGCCATGGTGCCTTCAGGCGTCCACCGCAGGCGCCCCCAGCCGGCTTCGTCGGACGGTCCGAGCCACTGCCCATGAAAGCGGTTGTGGATGCCCACCAGGTCGGCCACGCGGGCGTTGCGCGGTGCGTTGTGAATGTCCGAAGGCGAGCCTTGCTGCAGCACCTGGCCGGCATCCATCACGACCAGGCGGTCGGCGAGCAGGCGGGCCTCGTTGAGGTCGTGTGTGACCAGCAACATCGGGATGGCCAGCTCGCGGCGCAGGTCGGCCAGCAGCCGGTAGAGGCCCTGGCGACTCATCTGGTCGACCGCCGAAAACGGCTCGTCCAGCAGCAGCAGCCTGGGCTGGCGCGCCAGCGCACGGGCGACCGCCACGCGCTGCTGCTGGCCGCCCGAGAGATGGGCCGGCCGACGTGCTTGAAGGTCAGAGCCCAAGCCGACATGCTCCAGGCCACGGGTTGCGGCAGCCATGCGCTCAGCTCGCGGCAGGTGCAACAGTGACAGCGCGACGTTGTCTCTGGCGCTCAGGTGCGGCATCAAGGCGTAGTCCTGGAACACCAGGCCGACGTGGCGCTTCTGCGGTGGCAGGAACAGGCCGTGTGCGGTGTCGCACCAGATCTCGCCGCCCACGGTGATGCGACCACGGGTGGGCCGCATCAGCCCCGCAAGCACGCGCAGCATCGAGGTCTTGCCGGCGCCCGACGGCCCGACGAGGGCCAGCACCTCGCCGGGCTCGCAGCGGAATGCGCCCACCAGCGGCATGGGCTGCAACTGCTCGACCTCGACGGTCAGTGCGGCGTCGGGCTGATTCATCGCCGCAAGGCCAGCCGTGCCGACGCAAAGAATGACGCACCGACTGCGCCGAGCGACAGCAGCAACAGCAGCAGCGCCATGCGATCGGCGCCCTCGAGGTCGAAGGCTTGCACCCGGTCGTAGATGGCGATGGCGATCGTCTTCGTCTCGCCGGGGATGCTGCCGCCGATCATCAACACCACGCCGAACTCGCCCAGGGTGTGCACGAAGGTCAGCACGATGGCCGACAGCACGCCGGGCCAGGCCAGCGGCAACTCGATGCGCCAGAAGGTCTGCCAGGCGGACAGCCCGCTGACCGCCGCAGCTTCTCCCAACTGGCGCGGGATCGCCTCGAAGGCCCGCTGCACCGGCTGCACGAGGAAGGGGATGTTGAACACCACCGAGGCCAGCAACAGGCCGGTGAAGTTGAAAGTGAGCCTCACGCCCAACGTCTCGTGGATCCAGCGGCCGATGGGTGATGCGCCGCCCAGCGAAACCAGCAAGTAGTAGCCCAGCACAGTCGGCGGGAGCACCAGCGGCAGCACGACGAGCGCCTCGACCCAGGCCTTGCCGGCGAACTTGCTGTACGCGAGCTGCCTGCCCAGCCACAGGCCCGCCGGCAGCAGCACCAGAAGCGTCGCTGCAGCAAGCTTGAGTGAAAGGATCAGCGACTGCCATTCCATCGCAGGCGCCGTTGACCAGCCATCGTCGTCGGAGTCATTCCTTCGGCATGGCGAAGCCGTAGCGGACCATGATCTCCTGCGCGGCCGGGGTCGACAGGTAGTCGTAGAAGGCGCGGGCGGCGGGCGGTGCGTCCTTGATCAGCACCATCCGCTGCTCGAGTGGCTGATGCCAGCTCTCGGGGATCAGCGCGAAGTCGCCCAGCCTGCCGACCGCGGGCGACAGCGCCAGCGACTGCGCGATGATGCCGCCCTGGGCCGAGCCCGAGGTGGCGAACTGCGCGGCCTGTGAGACGTTCTCGCCCAGCACCAGCTTGTGCTGGATACCGTCCCACAGCGCCGCGTGCTGCAGCGCCTCCTTGGCGCGTGCCCCGTACGGCGCGTGCTCGGGATTAGCGATGGCGAACTTCTGCAGTCGGCCGTCCTTGAGCGCCGCGGCGAGGTCCTTCAATTCGCCGTCGGCTTTCAGCGGCGAACCCTTGGGTACCATGACGCCGATGCGACCGACCGCGTACGCGCGGCCCCGGTTAATGGTCTTGCCGGCGGCAGCGAGCCTGTAGACGAAGTTCTCGTCCGCTGACATGAAGAGATGGAACGGAGCATCCTGCAGAATCTGTGAGGTGAAATTTCCCGACGACCCGAACACCAGCTTGAGTTTGTTGCCGGTCTCGCGCTCGAAGCGCGCTGCGACCTCCTCGATGGCAAACTTCAGGTCGGATGCGGCCGCGACGGTCGGATGCGCCTGAGCCTGCGCAACGCCCTGTCCCGAGGCCAGCGACGTGGCGGTGGCGAGGGTGACGAACAGAAGACGAAGCGAGAGCATGAGGGTCCGTTACGGCGATTGGAGTCAATGCGTCATCCCTATGGCGCGTTGCCTCCGGAACAGTATATCGACCGGTTTGCCCAGGGCGCCGCGACAATCACAACCCATGAAATCCCTTTTCACAGCCAGCCCGCTCGAGGACAAGACATGCTTTCGGGTGCAGATCAAGCACGCGGCGGCGATCGAGGCCCGCAAATGAATCGGCGAACGCACCCGCGCCTGCAGCGCCGCCACTTGCTGGCTGTCATGGGGCTGGCGGCGCTCGGCCGGGCTGGCGTCGCGAATGCCGAACCGGCGCCGCTGCTTCGCCCCTGGCCACGCAACCGCGCTGCGCCGCCACTGGTGCTGCCGGCGCTGGAGGGCCGGCCGTGGAACCTGGCTTCGGCCAAAGGGCAGGTTGTGATGCTGAACTTCTGGGCCGGCTGGTGCGAGCCTTGCCGCGCCGAGATGCCGTCGCTCGAACTTCTGGCCGAGCGCCACAGCGCCGACGGCTTGCTGGTGATGGCGGTGAACTATCGCGAAGGTGAAGCTACCATCCAGCGCTTTCTGGAGCGCACGCCGATCACCCTGCCCATCCTGCGCGACGCCGACGGCAGCGCTGCGCGCGACTGGGGCGTGCGCGTGTTCCCCACCACCGTGCTGGTCGGCCGCGACGGGCTGCCGGCTTTTTCCGTCATCGGCGAGCTCGACTGGACGGGACTGCAGGCGCGCCAGTGGCTGGCGCCCTTGCTGGCGCGCGTGGCGCGCACATGACGCTCACATGACGCGCACATGACGCGCCCCCAACTTTCAACACCCATGTTTTCAACATCCAAGAAAGAGAACCGCATGAACCGACACCTGACTCGCCGGACCCTGCTCAAGAGCGGACTGGCTGCTGCTGCGCCCGCCTTGCTGCCGCTGAACGCTGCCGCCCAGGAGCGTCGTTTCGAGCCTCAGCCGGGGCCGTGGCGCGGCTTTGAGCTGACGACCAGCGTCAGCGTGCCCGAAGCAAAAGGTTCTACGCGTATCTGGCTGCCCTTGCCCGATGTCGCGACCGACTACCAGCGGTCGATCGACAACGTCTGGACCGGCAATGCCGCGGCTTCGCGCATCGTTTCCGACCCGGCGCGCAGCGTGCGCATGCTGTATGCCGAGTTCCCGGCGTCGGTTGCATCACCCACGCTGACGCTGACCAGCCGCCTGGAAACACGCGGCCGCGCGGTTGACTGGAGCCGTCCTGCCCCTGCCAGCGAAGATCCGGCGCTGCTGCGCGCCCAGCTGGCGCCGTCGGAGTTGCTGCCCGTCGATGGGCTGGTGCGCCAGACCGCGCTCGAAGCCACGCGCGGCAAGCTCACCGACGTGGACAAGACCCGCGCGATCTACGACTGGCTGATCGCCAACGCGCACCGCGAGCCGAAGACGCGCGGCTGCGGCGTCGGCGACATCAAGACCATGCTCGAGACTGGCGACCTGAGCGGCAAGTGCGCCGACCTGAACGCGCTGTTCGTCGGCATGTGCCGCTCGGTCGGCATTCCGGCGCGCGACGTCTACGGCGTGCGCGTCGCGCCGTCGGCCTTCGGTTACCGCGAGCTCGGTGCCAACTCGGCCAACCTGAAAGGCGCGCAGCATTGTCGTGCCGAGGTCTTTTTGCGCCAATATGGCTGGGTTGCGATGGACCCGGCCGACGTGCTGAAGGTCATGCGCCAGGAAGCGCCGGAATGGATCAAGGACCGGAACCACGCGCTTGTCGCGCCGGTGGCCAAGGGCCTGTTCGGCAACTGGGAAGGCAACTGGGTGGCCTGGAATACCGCGCACGACGTCATGCTTCCGGGCACCGCGGCCAAAGGCAGCCTGCCGTTCCTGATGTACCCGCAAGGCGAGAACGATGGTGGGCGCTTCGACGAACTGGCGCCCGACAACTTCCGCTACACGATCGCGGCGCGCGAGCTCACCGCCTGAGTGTCGGTTCAGCCTGTGGGGTCGTCGTATTCACCGAGTTGACGCCTCGGGCAAGCCTGCTACATTGCCCCGATAAGCAAGATGTTGCATAGGCCTGCGTTTCATAGGGCCATGCTCACAGCCTGCCGACCAACGCCGATGGAGAGACGCTCATGAAATTCTTCCGCACCCGCCCAACGTCCCCTGCCGCTGAAGCTTCCACTCCGATCGACCGCCGCAAGCTTGTGCTTGGCGCTGGCGTCGCTGGTGCTGCAGTCGTCGCGGCTCAGGCGTTCCAGCCGGAGGCCGTTGCTGTGGCGCCGTTGAATGTGGTCAAGGCACCCGCAGAAGCCGGCGACGGTTACCAGGTCACGCCGCACGTGCTGCGCTACTACGAGACCGCCAAGGTCTGATCACAGGCTTCCCGCAGTCCGCAGGAGAAAAAATGTTGCTCACACGCAAGTCATCTGGCACCGGTATTGCCGCGTCGTCGTCGCCGCTGGTTTCCAGCCTGTCGCGCGGGTTCGCCCGCGCCATCCCCACGATGGACCGGCGCGCCTTCCTGCGCCGCTCGGGGTTGGGCGTGGGGGCGGGTCTCGCCACGTCGCAACTGACCCTGGTGCGCAAGGCGCAGGCGGCCGACACGCCGGCCGCCGCGGCCAAGGGCAAGATCGAGGTCAAGCGCACCGTCTGCGGCCATTGTTCGGTCGGCTGCGCGGTTGATGCAGTGGTCGAGAACGGCATCTGGGTGCGCCAGGAGCCGGTGTTCGATTCGCCCATCAACCTGGGCGCGCATTGCGCCAAAGGTGCCGCGCTGCGCGAGAACGCGCACGGCGAGTACCGGCTCAAGTACCCGATGAAGCTGGTGGCCGGCAAGTACCAGCGCATCACCTGGGACCAGGCACTCGACGAGATCAGCGCCAAGATGCTCGAGCTGAAGAAGCAGAGCGGGCCCGATTCGCTGTTCTTTGTCGGCTCCAGCAAGCACAACAACGAGCAGGCTTACCTGTTCCGCAAATGGGTCAGCCTTTGGGGCACCAACAACTGCGACCACCAGGCACGCATCTGCCACAGCACCACGGTCGCGGGTGTGGCGAACACCTGGGGTTACGGTGCAATGACCAATTCGTACAACGACATGCAGAACGCCAAGGCGGCGCTGTACATCGGTTCGAACGCCGCCGAAGCGCACCCGGTGTCGATGCTGCACATGCTGCACGCCAAGGAAACCGGCTGCAAGATGATCGTCGTCGACCCGCGCTTCACGCGCACGGCGGCCAAGGCCGACGACTACGTGCGCATCCGCTCCGGCAGCGACATTCCGTTCCTGTTCGGCGTGATGCACCACATTTTCAAGAACGGCTGGGAAGACAAGCAGTACATCAACGACCGCGTCTACGGCATGGAGAAGGTGCGCGAAGAGGTGATGACGCAGTGGACGCCCGACAAGGTGCTTGAGGCCTGCGGCGTCGATGAAGCCACCTGCCTGAAAGTTGCCAAGACCATGGCCGAGAACCGTCCCAGCACGATCGTCTGGTGCATGGGGCAGACGCAGCACACCATCGGCAACGCGATCGTGCGCGCCTCGTGCCTGCTGCAGTTGGCGCTTGGCAACGTGGGCAAGAGCGGCGGCGGCACCAACATCTTCCGGGGCCACGACAACGTGCAGGGCGCCACCGACGTCGGCCCGAACCCCGACTCGCTGCCTGGCTATTACGGCCTGGCCGATGGCTCGTGGAAGCACTTCGCCAACGCCTGGGGCGTGGATTACGAGTGGATCAAGAAGCAGTTCGCGCCCGGCATGATGACCAAGCCGGGCATGACCGTGTCGCGCTGGATCGACGGCGTGATGGAGAAGAACGAACTGATCGACCAGGACAGCAACCTGCGCGGCATGTTCTTCTGGGGCCACGCGCCGAACTCGCAGTCGCGCGGTCTCGAGATGAAGACCGCGATGGACAAGCTCGACCTGCTGGTCGTGATCGACCCGCACCCCTCGGCCACGGCCGCGATGGCGGCGATGCCGAGCAAGGCCGACGAGCTGAACCCGAACCGTGCCACCTACCTGCTGCCGGCGTGCACGCAGTTCGAGACCTCGGGTTCGGTGACGGCGTCGAACCGCTCGATCCAGTGGCGCGAGAAAGTGATCGAGCCGCTGTGGGAATCGCGCACCGACCACATGATCATGTACCAGCTG
>JANMYQ010000119.1:0-28469 GCA_031382215.1 Methylibium sp. | reverse complement strand
GTGGTACAGGTTGCCGGCCGCCAGCGGCTCCATCATGCGGTAGTGAAAGTTGTCCCAGGGGCATTGCTCCAGCGCCATCTTCAGGTCCAGCACCTGGTCGCCGATGGCCACGCCGATGCGGAACGGCTCTTCGCTGCCGGCCCGACGGAAGCGCCCGAACGGCAGGTTCTGGACCGGGAAGTCGGTGACGCCGTCGTTGGCGGAATCGACCCAGCTGCGCAGTGCGGGGTTGTGGGTGTCGTCCAGCATCGTCGGCGGCCTTTCAACCAGTCGTCTTGTGCGTCATGCCTTGAACCGGTCTTGCAGCCCGGCCCAGCAGCCAGCATAGCCGGTGTCGAGCGCGCCGCCGCTCATCGCAAACTCGGTCGGGCGAAAGCGCCAGCGGCTCTCGAACATGAAGGCCAGCGTGTTGTCGAGCTTGTGCGGCGCGAGCGCGGCGCCGCTGGCCTTGTCGAAGGCCTCGGTGTCGGGCCCGTGCGGCACCATGCAGTTGTGAAGGCTCGCGCCGCCGGGTTTGAAGCCCTCGGGCTTGGCGTCGTACTGGCCGTGCACCAGGCCCATGAACTCGCTCATCAGGTTGCGGTGGTACCAGGGCGGGCGGAAGGTGTCTTCGGCCACCAGCCAGCGCGGCGGGAAGATCACGAAGTCGCAATTCGCCGTGCCCGGCGTGTCGCTCGGCGAGGTGAGCACGGTGAAGATCGACGGATCGGGGTGGTCGAAGCTGATCGAGCCGATCGTCATGAAGGTGGCGGTGTCGTACTTGAACGGCACCAGGTTGCCGTGCCAGGCGACCACGTTGAAGGGGGTGGATGCGGCATCGGCGCGCCACAGCTCGCCGCCGTACTTCTTCACCAGCTCGTAACCACCAGCGCTGTCGTCAAAAGCGGCCGCCGGGGCGAGGAAGTCGCGCGGATTCGCCAACCCGTTCGAGCCGATCGGCCCCAGCTCGGGCAGGCGGAACGGTGCGCCGTAGTTCTCGCACACGTAGGCGCGCGCGACCGCGTCGATCAGGTCCACCTTGAACGGCATGCCGCGCGGCAACAGCGCCACCTCGCCAGGGGCGACGGCCAGCACACCCAGTTCGGTGGTGATGCGCAGCCGGCCCTGCTGCGGCACGAGCAGCATCTCGCCGTCGGCGTTGATGAACGCGCGCCGGCCCATCGAGCGATTGATCAGCGCCAGGTGCGCGGCCACGCCGGTCTGCGCTTCGGCGTCGCCGTTGACGACGATCGTGCGCAGCCCGTCGATGAAGTCGAGCGGCTGGGTCGCGGCGTCAGGGACGGGCACCGGGTGCCAGCGCATCGGGTCGGGCGGTGCCGTTACGCCACCGGCCGCGCCTGTCTTGAGCCAGGCATGCGCCAGCGGTGTGTAGCCGCCCACCTGCACCGACGGACGGCGCCGGTACAGCCAGGTGCGCAGGTTGGCGTGGCGCGGCGCGGTGAAGGCGCTGCCGCTCACCAGCTCGGCATACAGCCCGTGCGCCACCCGCTGCGGGCTGTTGCGGCCGGCCGGCAGGGAGCCAGGCACGGCTTCGGACTGGTGCTGGTTGCCGAAACCGGCGAGGTAGTTCAACGGTGCGTTCATGCGCGGCTCGCTGGCAAAGTGGGGTCGGGGGCGGCGGTACGGCTGGTGGCTCCGCCTGCCGCGGCCAGCGTGCTGGCACGCGCCGCGTTCAGCGCCTGCTTCAGCACGCCGAGCTGGCCGACGTGGTTGGCCAGCAGCAGCACCAGTTTGGCGTTCAGCTCGTGGCTCTGCGGGTTACTGAGCTCGCGGTGGGCGTCGATCAGCGCTTCATAAAAGTCGTCGGGCGATTCGAGGTGCGGTTCGGTGATCAGCATCGGTGCCTCTTCAGGGGGCGGTGCCGCAGGCGCGCGCCAGCGCCGCGCGCACGTGCGCGGGGTCGGGTTGGCGCCAGCGTGCGCACACATGGTGGTCGGGGCGGATCAGGTAGGCGGTGCCGGGCTGCGCGTCGTAGCGCTGGGCGGCCCAGGCTTCGGTGTCGGCCAGGGGCTGGCTGCCGCCATCGCCGCCCTCCGCACAACGAAGGCCGGCGTCGCCGATGCACACGAGCTTCAGCGGCAGCTCGGCCGCCCAGCGTGGCGGCGGGCCGAACACCAGCAGCGTGAAGTCGGGGCCCAGTTCGCGCAGCAGCCAGGTGGCGCGACCGTCGCGCAGCAGCGGCGCATCGAGCGCCACGGCACCAGGAACCATCGAACCCGTGAAATCGTCGCGGTCGGGCGTGTTCAGAGTCGAGGCATGCAGCACCGCCGGCACCGACAGCCGCCCGCTGTTGACGAGCCGACGCGCGAACGCGTGCTCGCGCGCCAGGTCGAGCACCGCGTTGCGGAACAAGCGGCTGACCTCGCTCTTGGGCGTGATGAAGTCGGTGGCCCGGCTGCTGTTGAGGATGTTCTCGTCGGCCGCGAACTCGCGCTCGCTGCCGTAACTGGCCAGCAGCGATGCGGGTGACGTGCCCTGCACCACGCGCGCGAGCTTCCAGGCCAGGTTCTCGGCGTCTTGCACGCCCGAGTTGGCGCCGCGTGCGCCGAACGGCGACACGCCGTGCGCCGAGTCGCCGGCGAACAGCACGCGGCCGTGGCAGAAGCTGTCCATGCGCATGCAGGCAAAGGTGTAGACGCTGGCCCATTCCAGCGTGAATTCGACGTCCTTGACCGGCGAGCTGGCCAGCAGCGCCTTGACGCGCGGCACGATGTTCTGTGGCTTCTTCTCTTCGTCGGGGTCGGCGTCCCAGCCGAGCTGGAAGTCGATGCGCCACACGTTGTCGGGCTGGCGGTGCAGCAAGACGCTCTGGTTCGGGTGGAACGGCGGGTCGAACCAGAACCAGCGTTCGGTCGCTCCGCCGGGCAGCAGGTCGGCTTCGATGCGGATGTCGGCGATCAGGAAGCGGTCCTTGAACACGCGGCCCTTGCTTTCCAGCCCCATCAGCGCACGCACGGCCGAGCGCGAACCGTCGCAGGCCACCACGTGTTCGGCGGCCAGGCGATACGGGCCGTCGGGTGTGTCGATGGTCAGGGTCACGCCGTCGTCACCTTGTTCGACGCTCTGGTCGACGCTCTGCTCGACGCTCTGTTCGACACCACTGACCTTGTTCTTCCAGCGGATCTCGATCAGCGGCAGTTCGGCGGCACGCTGAGCCAAGTAACCCTCGACGTAATACTGCTGCAGGTTGATGAACGCCGGCCGCTCGTGGCCGGGCTCGGGCAGCAGGTCGAAGCGGTAGATCGGCGCGTCCTTGAAGAACACCTTGCCGACGTTCCACGACACGCCCTTGTCCGTCATCGCGCTGCCGCAGCCGAGCCGGTCGAAGATCTCGAGCGTGCGCTTGGCAAAGCAGATCGCGCGCGAGCCGCTCGACAGGCGGTGGTCGTTGTCCAGCAGCAGCACCTTCACGCCGCGCTGCGCCAGGTCGATGGCCAGGCTCAGGCCGACCGGGCCGGCGCCCACCACCACCACCGAGTGGCGCGCAGGCGTGGCCGCGCGCTGGTCCGGCGAGGGTCGGTACTCGAACTCGAGGGCCTGGAAGTCGACCTTCGGCGCTGCCGTCGTGTCAGCAGACTGCATGCCCACTGCCACCGCTCAACCCTCGAGCGATTCCCACATCGCCTTGTCGCGCTCGGCCGTCCAGATGCGCGGGTCGGGGTGCTGCGTTGCTTCGTCGAGCGCGCGAGTCACGTCGAACGGCATGCAGTGGTCGAAAATCACCCAGTGGCCGTACTTGGGCTTCAGCGCGGCGTGCGTGTCTTTGTAGATGTTGCGCAGGTCCTTACCAGCGGCGGCGCCGGCCTTCACGCTGGCGTACAGGTCGCTGATGAAGTTGCGTGTGCCGGCAAGGCCCGACTGCACGTCGTCCGGCGTGGTCAGCGCGGCGCCGCGGCCGGGCACGAGCGCGTTCGGCTTGAGCGCGGCAATGCGGTCCAGCGTGGCCGGCCACTCCTGGAAGTAGGCATCGCCGGCGTAAGGCGTGGCGTCGAACTCGACCAGGTCGCCGCTGAACAGGATCTTCTGCTGCGGCAGCCAGGCCACCGTGTCGCCCTTGGTGTGGCCGCGGCCGAGCTGGATCAGCCTGACTTCGAGCTTGCCGAGCCAGACCGTCATCTCGCCCTTGAAGGTGATCGTCGGCCAGGTCAGGCCAGGGATGGTTTCGACCGCGCGGAACAGGCGCGGGAAGCGCTCGATCTCGCTCTTCATATCCTGCGCGCCGCGCTCGACGATCAGGTCATACGTGTCCTGGCTGGCGATGATCTGCTGCGGCTGGTAGGCGCTGGCGCCGAGCACGCGCACCGCGTGGTAGTGGCTCATCAGCACGTACTTGATCGGCTTGTCGGTCACCTCGCGGATACGGCGGATCACGTCTTGCGCCATCACTGGCGTGGCCTGCGTGTCGACCACCATCACCGCGTCGTCGCCGATGATCACGCCGGTGTTCGGGTCGCCCTCGGCCGTGTAGGCGTAAGCGTTGTCGGACAGCTTGGTGAACGTGACCTTCTTTTCCTGAAGGTCGGCTTGCGAGGCGAAGGCTTTGCTGGGTTGGGTCATGAGGAGGAACTCCAGAATTCGTTTTAGACGAATGAGTTAGCTTTGGTGGAAACCAGGGCTTGATCTTAATCAGTTCGTTCGTTATTGTCTAACTCGTTCGTCTGAGTAGAAACCCGCACCCATGCCCTCCCCCCGAAAAGCAGCCGCCTCCGACGCCCCGGCACCCGCTGCCGCCGCGCCGCAGCGCAACCAGCGCGGCATCCAGAGCGTCGAGGTCGGTGGCCAGCTGCTGCGTGCGCTGGCGCACGTGGGCCGCACGATGGCGCTGAAAGACCTGGCGCGTGAAGCCGGCATGAGCGCTGCCAAGGCGCACCCCTACCTCGTGAGCTTCGGCAAGCTCGGGCTGATCGAACAAGACGCCGCGTCGGGCCGCTACGGCCTGGGGCCACTGGCGATGCAGTTGGGCCTGATCAGCCTGCAACAGTTCGACCCGGTGCGCCTGGCCACGCCGGTGATCGCCGAACTCGCGCAGGCGCTGAACCTCACGGTGGCGATCGCCGTGTGGGGCAACCGCGGGCCGACCATCGTGCGCATCGAAGAAGCGCCGTCCGCCGTGCACGTGAACATGCGTCACGGCACGGTGATGAGCCTGCGCGGCACGGCGTCGGGCTTGTTGTTCGCCGCGCATCTGAGCGAGGCGCGGGTGGCGGCGCTGCTCGTTGACGAGCCGGGCCCGGCAGGCGCGAAGCCGCAACGCCTGGATGCTGCCCTGAAGAGCCAGTTGGCCGAGGCGCGCCAACACGGCATCAGCCGTGCGGTCGATGGCGCCGTGCCGGGTGTCAGCGCCATGGCCGCACCGGTGTTCGATGAGCGCGGCAGCATGGTGCTGAGCCTGACGGCGATCGGGCCGAGCGCGATCTTCGATACGCGGGTCAAGGGGCCGGTGGCGGAGGCCCTGCGCGCGGCGGCTTCGATGCTGTCGCGGCAGTTGGGCGCGCGTGAGACGTGAAGATCGAAGTCCCTGGCGTGACGCCCTCAGCGGCAACACGCGGACTGGCGCACGTTTTGCGCGGGATCAGGCCGCCGCGGCACTCTACTCCGCGAATGTCCCCCGCCTTCGGCTCCTCCTTTACTTCGCTCCGCAAAGCGCCGCGCCGGCCTGATCTGGCACGGTCATTAGACCTCGGTCTCGATATCGAGTTGTGCCATCGCCAGAAGCTCCTGATTACGGCGCCATGCTGGATCGCCGTCGCTCGCTGCGAATCCCATTCGCTGACATGAGGCGCACCGGCCACGCCGCTGCAGGATCAGGCCGGTGGGGCGCTTTGCGCAGAAAAGTAAAGGAGGAGCCGAGGCCGAAGGCTGAGGCGGGGGACATTTTCGGAGCAGAGTGCCCCACCGGCCTGATCCCGCGCTACTCACGCAGTCGACGGAATTGAGCCGAGGATTCCGCGAGCCCGTCACACCACCGCACTGAAAAGCATCGGCTCGGATCGACCGCCGCCTGGCACCGTCGAATCGTCACCGCGCCGGTCCTCCAACAAGGTCCTGAGCGCACCGCTGTCAAGGCCCGGGTGCTCATTGCACGCACGCGCCATCAGTTCCCCCGCAAGAGCGCGCAATTGCTGCGTCGACTGCTTCAGCCGCGCCTGATACCCCGCCTCGTCCAAGGTATCGGTCAAGCTCCGGTTCAACTCCGCAAACCACGGCAGCGCCGCCTGGTCGAGCATCACCGCCGGGTTGCGCTTCTGGCTGACGAGCGACCAAGCGCGCAAGAAGTCCTGCACCGCGATATTGAGCTTCTGGCAGTGCGCCAGTTCGTCCTTCAGCTTGGCCATCGACGACAAATCGGCCAGCCGGTTCTGGAAGAACATCTGCGACAGCACACCCCAGTAGTAGGTGTAGTCCCAGATCACCTTGACCGGCAGCACCTCGGGGTCGGCGAACATCGGGTACTGGCCGGTGTACAGCGCCAGCGTGCTTTCGTAAAACGAATGGAACACCTGGTCGTAGATCTGCGCATGCGCGCCGAGTGGCTTGCCGGCGCGGTCGCGTGCGATCAGCTCGCAGATGTAGGTGTTGCCGATGGCGATGAAGTCGCTGCCCGGTGAGTAGAACGGGTCGAGGAACAAGCCCGCCTCGCCGGTCAGCGCCCAGCGGTCGGCCGAGAAGACCTGCTTGCAGCCGTAGGAAAAATGCTTGAAGAAGGCAAAGTCCTGCAGCAGGTGGCGCTTGCCGTCGAGCTCGTCGAACAGGCGCGGCTGGTACTTCTCGAACCAGGCCATCGCCTTGTCGAAGCTGTTGTAGGTGTCGAGCGGGTGAATGCTCGGGTCGGCCACGATGCCCACCGAATGCGAGCCCGACGCGAGCGGGATCAGCCAGACCCAGTAACCCGCGCCCACCAGGTGGTTGGTCGAGCGCCAGCGTTCGGGTGGCGTGCAGCGGGCGCGCCATTCGGCGTTGTCGGTCCAGTCGTCGATGACGATGCGGTCCTTGATGCGGAACCACACCGCGTCGCAGTGATGCGCATTGTTTTCCGCCAGCCCGAGGCGGCGCTTGATCATGCCGGCGCGGCCGCAGGCATCGACCAGCCAGCGCGCCGTGGCGCCCTCGGTGGCACCGTTGCGCAGCCACGAAATGCGGTGCGGCTCGGCGCCTTCGGCCAGGTGCATCTCCTTGACGATTGCGTGGTCGATGAAGCGCACACCCTGGCGTTGCGCTTCTTCGGCGAGGTAGTTCTCGAAGATGCCGCGGTCGATCTGGTAACTCTGCACCGGCAGCACGTGGCTGGCGCCGAGTTCGGTGACCTGGTCGATGTCGCGCCGCCCTTCTGAAAAGAAGAAGCGGAAGCCGAACTTGCGCAGCTGCGCCTCTTGCATGTGCGGCTTCAGCCCCAGCACGGTGTCGAAGTAATGCGCGCCGATCTCGACGCTCGATTCGCCGACCTTGTGCGCCGCGATCGGCACCGGGTGCGGGCGGCGCTCGACCACCAGCACGTCGATGCCGGCAAAGCGCTTCTTGAGCTGCAGCGCCAGCGTCAGGCCGGCCAGGCCGCCGCCCATGACGATCACGTCATGCTGCGTATTCAGCGGGCTCACAGCGGCTCGATCCGGACGTTCAACGACAGCAGGGCAGACAGTGGCATCGACAAGGTCTCCGGTGTTTGCAACGCCAGCGCCTCGAACACAGGCACGGCATCGGCCATCGCATTGTGGGCCAAGGACAGCGCGGCCTCTGAACGCAGCACGCAGGCCGTGGCCGGCCCGGGCCTCAACGACCAGGCCAGCGAGGCCACGCTGCGCGCGCTGCGCTGCGGCGCCAGCACCAGCGCGCCGGCCACCATGCCGCGGCTGCGCGTGACGGAGCTCAGCGCACCGCTGGCCTCCACGTCGTAACCCACCAGCAGCACGGCGCGTTCGTCGGCAACGCACTGGGTGGCGGCCTCCAGCAGGCCAGCGGCAAAACTGTGTTCGAAGGCCGTCAGCGCAGTGCTGGCCTGGGTGCAGCCGGTGGCCAGGGTCCAGTAACCCGACGCGGCGTTGTGCACCGAGTTGTGAAAGCGGGTCGGCGAGACCAGGGTCGGCGCTTCGGCCAGGGTCTTGCACATGCAGTCGGTGATGGCCAGGTCGCCATGCGCCGAGACGAACACGCTGGGCAGGTCGGCAGCCCGGCGGCCGGCTTGCACGACCGCGCTGGAAGCCACTTCAAGCGCCAGGGTCACCGTGTCCGGCGCGCGTCGGCGCTGCACCGGCGCCAGCAGATCGGGCGCCGGGCGCGGCGCTGGCGGTTGCACCAGCGCGGCTTCGGAACGAAAGGCCGCGCGCGCCACCGGCCAGCCCGGCAGGTCCGGCGCCCAGAAGGCCACCCCGTCGATGAACAAGTTCGGCGTCTTCATGGGCGCTTCAATGGCGGGCCGGGCCGCGCCCGAACACCAGCGCGCAGTTGTTGCCGCCGAAGCCGAACGAATGGCTCAGCACCGTGCTCACCTTGCCGCGCGCGTTGTGCAGGCGGATCTGCGGGCCGCACACCGGGTCGAGCACCTCGGTGTTGGCGGTGCCCGGCATCAGCCCGGTTTCAATGGTCAACAGGCTGATCGCCGCCTCCAGCATGCCGGCGGCCCCCAGCGTGTGGCCGGCCAGGCCCTTGGTCGAACTGGCGTGGGTGTGCGCGCCGAAGCGGCGTGCCACCAGCGCAGCCTCGACCTCGTCGTTCTTGGTGCTGGCGGTGCCGTGCAGGTTGATGTAGTCGATCGCATCGGCGTCGAGCCCGGCGCGCCGCAGCGCGTCGTCGAGCGCGGCTTCAGCACCCTCGCCCTGCGGGTGCGGGGCCGACATGTGGTGCGCGTCGCTCGATTCGCCGTAGCCGAGCAACTGCAGCGCGCCGGGGCCGCGCTCCAGCAACGCGAAGCCGGCCGCCTCGCCGATGCTGATGCCGTCGCGCTGTGCGTCGAACGGCCGGCAGGGGCGCGGCGCCAGCAGAGACAGCGCATTGAAGCCGAACAGCACGCTGCCGCACAGGCTGTCCACGCCGCCGACGATGGCCGCATCGACCAAGCCCAGCCGCATCATGCGTTCGGCCTGCGCAAACACCTTGGCGCTTGACGAGCACGCGGTCGATACCGTCACGCACGGCCCCTCCAGCCGCAGCGCTTCGTGCACGAACAGGCCGAGCGAGTGCGGCGTGTTGACCCGTGGGCAACGCATGGACTCGGGGAAGCGGCCGTCCTCGTCCAGATGCCGGTAGGCCTCTTCGGTGGCGCCGATGCTCGACGTGGACGTGCCCAGCACCAGCGCCACGCGCGCCGGGCCGTACCGTTCGCGCGCCGCCAACGCGGCGCCCAGAAAACCATCGGCCGTCAGCCCCAGCCAGGCGAGCCGGTGGTTGCGGCATTCCCAGTGGGCCAGCGGCGCCGGCAGCGGCGAGGCCTCAAGGGGCGCGACCCGCCCGATCCAGGTGGTCAGCGGTTCGTGGCTGAAGTGGTTCGGCCGCAGCGCGCTGCGCTGCTGCTCGAGCGCGTCGAACAGCGCGGCTTTGCCCACGCCGACGGCCGAGGTGGCGGTGTACGCGCTGACCGTGATCGGGGAGATCGGGGAGGGGGGCGAGGGCACAGCGAACGTCCGGAAGACAGGGGTGGCGGCGGAATGGCCAGGGCCCGAACCCGAGGCAAACCCGGGCGCGAACCAGCGCGGGGAGCGGGCGCGCGAAGCAGCGGCGGATTATAGAAATCCGGGTCGGAATCGGCGCGGGCGGCGCAAAGCCCCTTCTACGCCCCTTCCCTGCGTCAGCCGCCGACCGCCTTGGCGCAGCCCGACGGAAGCAATCCGCGTTCCAGCCAGCCGTTCCACAGTGCCCGCCACGGGGCCCAGTCGTGCCCGCCGGGCACGGTGGTAGCACGCTCGGGCGGCAGCGTGCTGGCCATCAAGTCCAGCCCGGTGGCAAAACGGTCGCTCCGGCCGTGGCCCAGGTAGACCGGTGGCTGGCGTGCCGCGTCGCCGCCGGCCAGCCACCACCAGACCTCGCGCTCCAGGTCGGCACTCGGCGCGGCAACGGCAAGCCGCCAGGCGCGCGGGCCACCGGCCGCGACGATCTCGCGCTGCAAGGCCTGCGTGCCCGGGTACGGCGCAATCGCGAACACACCGTCGATCTCGTCAGCGTGGCGCGCTGCATAACCCAGTGCAGCCAGGCCACCGAGCGAGATGCCGACCAGCCAGACCTGCCGGTAGCCGGCCGCGCGCGCCGGCAGCACCACGTCTTGCCGCAGGCGCTGCAGCACTGTGCGGTCGGTGAAGTAGCCCAGGTGCGCGTCGGCAATCGTCACGTCGGCCGCCAGGCCGCGCTGGCGCAGCGCGGCGACGAAGCCTTCTTCGATGAATTCGCCCGGCTTGCTGTACGCGCCCGGCAGCATCACCACCAGCGCCGCCGTGGGGGCTGGACAGCCGGACAAATCACTCAATTGCTGCATGGGGTTCGTGGCAGGGCGGGTTTGGGCACAGCCGGCGAGGGTGGCCGCCAGCGCCAGCGCACAAATTGCCGCCAGCGTAGCGGGCCGCATCAGAGCTGCATCGGCTCGGTGTCCGGCGGCAATACGGTGGCCAGCACCTTGTCGTCGCGTTTGCCGTCCAGGTCGACCACCTCGAAGCGCCAGCCGCCCCACTCCACCGAGTCGGCCGTGTTGGGCAGGCGCCCGAGCAGCAGCATGATCATGCCGGCCAGCGTGTTGTAGCGGCCGCGGTCTTCTTCGGGCAGCTCTTTCAGCGCCAGGCGGTCTTTCAGCTCAGGCACCGGGATCAGGCCGTCGAACAGCCAGCTGCCGTCGTTGCGCTGCACGGCCCAGCCGTCTTCGGCCGACGGGTGGGTGAACTCGCCGGTGATGGCCTCCAGCACGTCACGCACGGTGATCATGCCCTGCACCTCGCCGTACTCGTCGACGACGAACACGAACTGCGCGTCGCCACCCCGAAAGTGCTCCAGCAGCTCCATGCCCGACAAGGTCTCGGGCACGAACACCGGCGGCAGCAGGCCCTGGTTCAGCACCAGCGGCTCGCCCTTCATCGACTGCTGCAGCAGGTTCTGCGCCGAGATGACGCCGAGCACGTCGTCCAGCCCGCCACGGCACACCGGGTAGCGCGAATGTTCCTCGTCGCCAATGGCGCGCAGCACGTCTTCGTGCGTTGCGTTCGCGTCGAGCCAGACGATCTCGGCGCGCGGGATCATCATCGAACCGACCTGGCGGTCGTCGAGCCGGAACACGTTGCGCACCATCTGGTGCTCGTGCGCTTCGATCACGCCGGCGTCCAGGCCCTCTTCCAGGCTGGCGTTGATTTCTTCTTCGGTCACGCTGCGGTCGGGCTCGCCGCGAATGCCCAGCAGCCGCAGGGTGGCCTCAGTACACACGGTGAGCAGGCGCACGAACGGCCGCGCGATCATCGAGAGCCAGTCCATCGGGCGCGACACCAGCCGGGCCACGACTTCGGGGTACATCTGGCCGACGCGCTTGGGCACGAGCTCGCCGAAGATGATGGTCAGGAAGGTGATGATCACCACCACCATCGCGGTGGCGGTGATCTCGGCCGCACGGTTGTGAATGGCGAACGTGGCGGTCAGCCACTTGGCGAACGGAGCCGAGAACGCCGCGTCGCCGACGATGCCGTTGAGCACTCCGATCGAGGTGATGCCGATCTGCACCGTCGACAGGAACTTGGTCGGGTTGTCGTGCAGCTCCATCGCTGCCTGGGCGCCGGCGTCACCGGTCTCCACCATCACTTGCAGGCGTGCCTTGCGGCTGGCAGTGAGCGCCATTTCAGACATGGCGAACATGGCGTTGAGCAGAATCAGGAAGATCAGAAGGACAACGTCCATTCGGGGCGCGCAGAACCGGCAAGAGGGGCAGCGTAGCAGAATCGACGCATGAACTACCTCATCGGCGACGTGCAGGGCTGCTGCGATGCACTGGACCGGCTGCTTGCCGAGATCGGCTTTTCGCCGTCGCGCGACCGCATTCACGTGCTCGGCGATCTGGTCAACCGCGGGCCGCAGTCGCTCGCCACCCTGCGCCGCCTGCGGGGCTTTGGCGACGCAGCCGTGTGCCTGCTCGGCAACCACGACCTGCACCTGCTGGCGGTTGCCTACGGCGGCCGCGCGGCGCGGCAGGACGACACCTTGAGCGATGTGCTGGACGCGCCCGACCGCGATGAATGGATCAGCTGGCTGCGCCACCGGCCGATGGCGCTGCAAGCCCACGGCTGGCTGATGGTGCACGCTGGCGTGGCGCCGCAATGGGACGTGGCGACGACCCTGCAACTGGCGCAGGAAGTGGAAGCCGTGCTGCGCGGGCCCGACGTGGGAGACTTCCTGCAAGTGATGTACGGCAACGAGCCCTTGCGGTGGACACCGCAGATCACCGGCAATGCTCGCCTGCGCCTGATCATCAATGTGCTGACGCGCATCCGCTTCTGCAGCGTCGACGGCACGCTCGACCTGGCCAGCAAAGAAGGCGCTGGTGCCACGCCGCCGGGCCACTTTGCCTGGTTCGACGCGCCGGGGCGCTTGACCGCCGGCACGCCGGTGGCCTTCGGGCACTGGTCAACCCTGGGCCTGGTCAATCGCCCGGACCTGCTGGCGCTGGACACCGGCTGTGTGTGGGGCGGGCAACTGACGGCGGTGCGCATTGACGGCGAACATCGCGAAGTGATCCAGGTGCAGTGCGAGCAAGCGCAGATGCCGGGCTGAGCCGGCACGAGCATACGGCCGTGCATCCGAAGGGCTCGGATCCGCGTACTGAAGACGAGCAACCTTCCCCACGGAACTCGCATGCACTCCCAGCCCACGCCTCCGATCCGACCGCGAGCCTCGCGCCGTGCCCGCGCGTGGGTGTGGCTGCTCGCGCTGGGTATCGCGCTGCAGGGGACGGTGATTGCGACGACGCGGGCGGCCGAGCCAGCGCACGTTCACGCTGCAACCGCAACCGCAACCGAAGTTGACCGCGACCCGATGCTGGACGGCGTGCGCGTGGTTCAGAACCACCATGCATCGGCGCGCCACCATCACAGCGAAGTGAAACACCACGCGCACGATCTGGCAGATGCCGACGTGCATTACAACGACAACGGTTCGGCCAGCACCGACGCCGTGAAAAACGGCAGCGCCAAACGTTTCGCTGCCGACCTGGACACCCCCACTGCAAGCTTCTCGGTGCCGCCGGCTGCACTGCCGCCCGGCGCAGGCTGCGTGGCGCTGCGCTGCGACTACACGTCGCACGTCGGCGCCCGGCTCGAACGCCCTCCCCGCTGACGGCTCACTGCCAGCCGCCCCCACCTGCCCGGCCACCGCCGCGCGCCTGTGGGCCCGCACTTGCTCGTCTTGTACGAGGGGATTCCCATGCATTCCAGAAAACGCATCGGCACGGCGCGCATCGCCACACCCGCCGCCGCACTTGCCGCCGCATTTGCCACCGCTCTCGCCACCCCCTTCACCGGCCCGGCCCATGCCGGCGGCGAACAGATTCTCGAAAAGGTCGTGATCATCGGCAGCGCCACCCTACAGGTCGGCGTGGCCGACTCCGCCAGCGTCGGCACCGTGACGCAAAAGCAGCTCGAAGCGCGCACCGTCTACCGGCCCGGCGAGTTGCTCGAAGCCACGCCCGGTCTGGTCGTCAGCCAGCACAGCGGCGAGGGCAAGGCGAACCAGTTCTACCTGCGCGGCTTCAACCTCGACCACGGCACCGACCTGCGCACCAGCGTCGACGGCATGCTCGTGAACCAGCGCAGCCATGCGCACGGCCAGGGCTGGACCGACCTGAACTTCCTGATCCCCGAACTGGCGACCGGGCTGCGCTACAAGAAGGGGCCGTACGACGCGGGCGAAGGCGACTTCGCTTCAGCCGGCGCAGTCGAGATCCGCTACGCCGACACGCTGGAGCGCGGCATCGCGAGTGTCGGCATGGGGCAGAACGGCTTCCGGCGTGTGCTGCTGGCCGACTCGCCCGCGCTGGGCGACGGCCGCTTGCTCTACGCGCTGGTGGGCCAGCGCAACGACGGGCCGTTCACGCGGCCGGACGACTTTCGCAAATTCAACGGCGTGCTGCGCTATTCGCAGGGCGACGCGACCAACGGCTGGAACCTGACCGGCATGGTCTACGACGGCCAATGGAACTCGACCGACCAGATCCCCAAGCGTGGGGTGGACGCTGGCACCCTGGGCCGCTTCGACCTGATCGACCCGACCGACGGCGGCCGCGCGCAGCGCTACAGCTTGTCCGGCGCGTGGCGGCAGACGAGCGAGAGGGCCTCGACCCAGGTCAACGCCTACGTTGCCAGCCTTCGGCTGGACCTGTTCTCCAACTTCACCTACTTCCTCGACAACCCGGTGAACGGCGACCAGTTCGCGCAGCCCGACCGGCGCACGATGACCGGCGTGAACGCGCGCCACAACTGGCAGACGCAGCTCTTCGGGCGCGAAAGCGAACACCAGGTCGGCGTGCAGTTCCAGAACGACAACATCTACAACGGCTTGCTCAACACGCGCTCGCGCGAGACGATCTCGACCACGCGGCGCGACCACGTCGTTCAGACCAGCGTCGGCGCGTGGTTCCAGAACGCGACCGAGTGGAGCAATAGCTTTCGCACCGTGGCCGGCGTGCGGGCCGACCGCTACCGCTTCGACGTGTCCAGCGACCTGGCCGCCAACTCCGGCGTGACCAGCGCGACCAAGTTCAGCCCCAAGTTGAACCTGGTCTTCGGCCCGTGGAACCTGACCGAGCTGTACGCCAACCTGGGCACCGGCTTCCACAGCAACGATGCGCGCGGCACGGTGATCACCGCCGACCCGAAGACCGGCGACCCGGCCGAGCGCGTGACGCCGCTGGTGCGATCCAAGGGATTCGAAGTCGGCGCGCGCACGTCGCCGATCGCCGGGCTGCAGACCTCGCTGGCGCTGTACCGGCTCGACTTCGCGTCCGAGCTGTTGTTCGTCGGCGACGCCGGCACCACCGAGGCCGGCCGGCCCAGCAAGCGCACCGGCTTCGAACTCGCCAACTACTACCGGCTAGACGACTGGCTGACGATCGACGCCGATCTGGCCTTCGCGAAAGCGCGCTTCAAGGATGTGGCACCCGACGGCAACCGCATCCCCGGCGCCGTGGAGGGCGTGGCCTCGGTGGCGGTGGCCGTCGACAACCTCGGCCCCTGGTTCGGCGCCGTCCAGGCGCGCTGGTTCGGCCCGCGCCCGCTGATCGAGGACAACTCGGTGCGTTCGAGCAGCAGCGCCACGCTGAACGGGCGCATCGGCTACAAGCTGAGCCCGAGCCTGCAGATCGAACTCGAAGGCTTCAACCTCACCAACCGCAAGGTCTCGGCGATCGACTATTTCTACACCTCGCGCCTGCCCGGCGAGGCCGCTGCGGGTGTCGCCGACATCCACTTTCACCCGATCGAGAGCCGCTCGTTCCGGGTAACGCTGGTGGCGCGGTTCTGAAGGCCGGGCAGCGGCCGCAGCCGCTACCCTGCCGATAGAATTGCCAACTTCCAGAACAAGGAAGCGTGGCCGAGCGGTTTAAGGCTGCAGTCTTGAAAACTGCCGTGGGGGTAACTCCACCGTGAGTTCGAATCTCACCGCTTCCGCCGGGATGCCTTATTTCATGAGGGCTGTGGGCTGATCTTTGGTGCTACCCACACTCTTACCCATGCGGAGGTCTAAGGGGCCCTTTCGGGCGTCAAACGGTGAACCGCCGAGCCACCCTGGCGGTGCCAATCGGCCATTTGCTTTGGAGGGGTCCACCATGAAATTCTTTGTACCTGCAGCGCGAGACGAAGCCGAGGCCGAGAGCGTCTACCAGTCGATAGTCAAGTTTCACGACGCCTCCTCCGAAGGGCCCCGAGTCTGCGCGCTTCAGTGGAAGCACAACGGGCAGATCATGACTTGCGCAGTTGGCGCGCCCCTACCCGACTATTTCGGCACCGGGCGTGATCCCGTCGTCGCTATCGTTGACTGCGGTCGCCTGTACAAGGTCTGCACCGCGAATCGCGGCGTCCTTCGTGGTGAGGGCGTCCTCGCCGGCAAGAGTGAAGATACTGTTCCAACGTTCTTCGAATCATGAATCTATTCCGCCTTGGTCAGGTCGTCGGCGTCATCATGGCCGGCATCGGCGTAGGCCTCCTCTTCGCTGAACCCGAAGCGCGCGGCGGTGCGTGGGTTGCGCTCGGATTGCTGATCTTCGCGGCGGCCCGTCTGGTGCCGTGGCTGCGAAAGAAGGAATGACGATGCAGCCTACCGATCTGAAAGAGACACATCGCAGCGGTGCCGCCGCGCGCCGAGACCGACCCCCACCCTTACCTGGCTTCGCCGCCTTCACCAATGGCGCCGTGAGATGCTCGCGAGCATGACTGCCAAACGCAGCATTGCCATCGCTGCCTCGGTTCTTATATGCGGCTACGCGCAGTCACAGCCAGAACCAAAGGACAAAGGGGCTGCCGGCAACGCCCCACCCATAGAAGGTCAAGCCACCGGCCAACCCAAGCATCAGCAACGCCCAACCGATGCGTTTCCGCTTCCTGTCCGGGTGATCGAGTCCCCAGGTGATGCCGCGCACAGCAAGGCACGCGAAGCCAAGGCCGACAAGCATGATGCCGAAGACTTGGACGCCCAGGTAAGGACTGCGGAGGCCGCCGAGAAACAAGCTCTCCTTGGCTTTGCGGCGGCCTTCTTTTCTTTTCTCAGCACCTGCCTCCTGGTCTGGACTGTCCGCGAGTCGAGGAGGTCCGCCAAGGCCGCAATGAGGAGTGTCGTCATCGCGGAGGACGCGGCGAAGAAGCAGCTCCGCGCCTATGTAAACCTCTTCGAAGTCAGCGCTAAGTGGGACGCTGATGAAAACTTGGCGGCTCGGCCGGTGCAGATCACCATTGGGACCAGGAACTCCGGTCAGACGCCAGCCCACAATGTCAGAAGCTGGGTGACCGCAGATTGCTTCGCCTCCCCTCCAGACCACTTCGCGCGCCCGGAGTTCGTCACGCCAGGCAGCCTTGGCGTGCAGGGCGCGGGGCAAAAGAACCACTTCACGATTGATCGCAAGGCGTTGCTTGGAGAAGGCGAAATGTCCATCTGGGCGCGAGGTGAGGAGGAGCTCTATGTTTGGGGGGAGATCACATACCTCGACGCCTTCGAGGTCGAGAGGAAGACCTCGTTCCGCCTGTTCATGCCGCAACACGGGGTCGGAGCCGACGGCGGAAAGTTCACTTCGTGCAGCGAAGGGAACGAGGCAACTTAGCCAGCAGCAGAGCAGCAAAGCCGCGCCGCTGCTCGCTTTCCGGCGGATCATCTGACCGTTGCACATCGGACTTGGTGCTACTCGCCGCCCGGCGTTTCCGGGTACTCGCACCGCAACGTAATGACTGCCGTGTCCTGCACGGTGTCGGTTGCTGCGTCTCTGATCTCGCGCAGAATCTCGCGCTGCGCAAAGTTCGCTCCACCGGGTCCGACCCAGCGCAGTTCAAGCGTTCTCGGCGAGCCCAGCGACTGCCAGGAGCCAATGGCTCCGGTCAGCGTGGCGGTACCGAATGCCGGGTCGGTGCTGCTGATGATCGTGTCGCGCACTTCGTACAGAGCCGCCGTCGCGTTCGGCACCATGCCGCCTTGCAGCCATTCGTTCGGCAGCGTGGCGCCACCGCTCAGGGTGCTGCCGATAAACGAGTAGTCCGCTGTGCCGTTGTCTTGTAGCGTGTGCGTTGCAACGATGTCGGCGACGGTGTCTCCGATGCCTGAGAGCGTTGACCCAGTGATTGCGCGATCGAGCAGGCGCACAACCAACACATCCGAGTCCTCAGCCGGTGCGCTGCTGCCGTCGCTGATCGGGTCGTCGGCGATTCGGAAGGGTTCGTCTGCCGTGTGGACGCGGGCATCCTCAAGAACCACGCGGTGCTCAATGTCCCTCTCGCCCCTTGGCGTGATGCTTCGGACGCGGCACAGCGCGCCCATGTTAGTGCTCGGGCCGAATGCGTACTTCGTGCGCGTTTTGTTGGCGCTGTCGAAACTCGGGTCGAATCCGGCCGGCGTTGTGACGAGGGCCTCGTTCGGTTCAGCGCCAGCGGTAACGACGTGATCCTCCACCCCGTCAGCGGTGTGCAGCCGCATGTAGTAGGTGCCGCCCACGCTCCAGTCCAGAGGCTCGCTGGTGGTTACCGTGCTGCCGTCCCAATCAACCACGTCACCCGACTGGCCCCAGCTCGGCACATCGTGCGCAACCGCGACCGGCGCGCAATAGGCAGGCAGCAGGCCGTCAAGGTGCGTTCGGTAGGTGGCGTGGCTGCGACGGAACAACAGATTGGCCAGCGTGTAGGCGCCCCATCGCGAGCAGTGATATGGGCCGATCACGCCAGGCAGGCGCAGGTTTGCGACGTTCTCCGACTTCGCGTAAGGCGATGGCGGGTCGCCCTCAAAGCTGATGAATGGGGGGTCTTCACCGGCCTCGTACTGCACCGTCCGCGTGACCCACTCCCACCGGGTTTGATCCCAGTATTCGATGTCCATAGCGGTGATCCGGTCGCGCTCCGGCACGCCGAGTTCAAGGCTGAAGCTGCCCTTGCGGATGTTGCGCATGCCGTACAGCGCCACCGGCTCCAAGTCCTCCCCGTCGCGCACTGCGGTGTAGCGGCTGCCGCGGATCAGGGGCACGGCGCGGCCGACTCGCAGCACCTGAGCGATAGCTGACCATGTGTCGCTCAGGGTGTCGAACACCCCATCGTAGTAGTCAAAGTTCGCCGTCCAAATGGCGTCTATCGCCAGCAGGGTCGCCACGTCGATCTGGTCATCATCGAGCCCACGTCCATAGACCGTGTTGCGCAGGATGTCGGCAGCAGCCCATGCAATCGAGCGCGTGACGACTGGCGCGCTCCAGGCGAACCCGTCCCACACCGGCAGCATGCGATTGCTCAGCACCCGAATGCGGCGCTGGCTGATGGCGTTCAGTTGCTGGCTGGCCTTGATCTTCAAGCAGATGAACGTCGCCGGAATCGTGGTGTCGAAGCCCGCCGTTTCTGTCTCACAGGTCAGGCCGATCAGGGCCATGTCGTGCGCGGTGTTCGGGTCGGTGCTGCGGATATCGGTGCGGTAGATGCGCAGCTTGTACCGGCCCGCGGCCACTGAGTAGCTGTAGCTCAGGCGGACAGGGATCGCGCTCGCCGTGCTGTAGGTTTCGTCGGCCAGGGTTTCCCAAGCGCCCAGCGGCTGCTCGTACTCGTTGATCAGCAGCGCCTGAACTCTCCATGTGACCGAAAGGCTTGCTGTCAGGCCGCGGGGCAGCGCAATGTCAACGCCAAGCGCAATCGCCTGCCGGCCACGCGGCACGACCACGAACCGAACGATCTTGAGCGGCAGAAGTTCCTGATTCGCCGCTTCGATGTTGTTGACGATGGTCTGCTTCACCAGCGACTGATCTGCTAGGGTTTCGCCGTCAGCCTGGCCCGGGCCGACGATCACGTAGTCAACGTCCTGCAAGTCGTCTACAGGCGTGTCCTCAATGCTGATGCGCAGGATGTCCATTGCCCCCATGCCGACGCACAGGGTCACGTACAGAAATTGCTCGTTGTCCTCGAAGAGTTGGTACGGATCGCAGTCGGGTGGATAGTCCGGGTAGGTCAGGTTGTGGCCGTACAGCACCGGGATCGGCTGGCCAATGCGGGATTGGTTGCCCTGGACGTTGACGCTGTAGGTGGGGCTTGCGGGTTGCTCGACTCCGGTCATGTTGGTCTGATCCAGCGGAACAACCGCGTTGATCAAGGCATTGCCGCCAATCGCAACCGCGAGCCCGGCAGCATTCGCGCCGAACGATCCCGCAGTGAGCGCGCCACCTGCGCCGCCAGTGACCCAAGCGGCTGCCAGCGCGACGGCGATCTGAAGGACTGAACGACCGTTGTCGCCGCCCATCGCGCGGCGATGGAACACGATCACATCGCCCGGCATGGGCAAGGTATCCCAGTAGGACCGCGGCAGGTAATCGCCTTCACCCATGTCCTGGCCTGCCACTTGGCAGAGCCACGTGCTGCCGGGCTCAACAAGGTCAGCGAAGGTGGCGCCCTCTGGCACCTCGCGCATGTCCGCGGCGCACAGTTCGTGCATCGGGTCGCGGATCACGGCGTAGCGTGCGGGCGACTTCGGGGCGCTGGCCGAGTTCAGAATGTGCATCGGCCTTTCGGCCAGTGTCTGTTCCATGGATAGGAGGGTCCTCTCAGTGAAGGTTGTGGGCGCCGCTCAGTAACCGGTGGTCTGCGCCGTCGTCATGGCTGAGCCCTGACGCAAGATGCCGTAGCGCCCCGCATCGGCTCCGTGGTCCGGGCCGGAAGAATCGACGTCTTCGACTCTCTTCTGATCGCGCGCCAGGTAGGGAACGGTCGCCCAGAAGTATTCGCACGCCCTGCTCACGTAGAGTCCCGGAACGTCAGGCTTGCCCGCATCGGCCAGCAGGCGGCGCATGAGGTTCCAACCGGTGATGCGGTCCGCCTTCTTCGCCGGCAGGAAGTACACGCCCTTGCGGCTGAATTCGTCGGCGATGCTGCCGCTGCTGTGGCCGGACTTGGCGAAACACGCATCGTCAGCAACGCCACGCGCGCGCACGCCCCAGCGCTTGCACATCTCAGTGATGGCCTCCGCCGTGGTGGCGGCTGTCCACCCCAGGCCCATGCTCAGGTTGTCTCGGCGATGCGCTGCCAACTCATCGACCAGCAGTAGGCTGTCCCGCGGATAGAAGCGCCCTTCATGTTCTGCGCCCGGGCTCTTGGCGATCAAGTAGGTAACGCTCGGTGCCGCTGATCCGAAGTCGTGAGCGAGCCACGTCTCCCAGGGCCTGCCGTGATAGCTGGGAAGCTTCTTCCATGGACTGAAAGCGTTGCGGGTTTCGTCCAGGACAGCCGCAAAGTAGGCGCCGCGGTTCACCGCCCAGTCGCCTTCAAGCCATGCCCGCAGCAATTCGGGATCGTCAGGACAGGCGCTCTCCAACTGGTCGCGATACTGGTCGCGGTCGATGAACGGGTTGTCGAGATAGGTCGAAGGGCAGTACACCCATTGGCGCTTCGATTTGGGCTCGTAGAACGGCTGCCATGGGCCTGCCTGGAACACGTATCGCTTGGCAAGCCAGTGATGCCCAGGTCCGCCCGGGTTCGCCGACTTCACCACGCGAATGGGAATGTCCGGCGCGCCGCGCAGGTTCGATCGCATGATGTCCAACAGGTCAGGCATGGCCCATTGGCCGGCCTCATCGGGCAGCAGCAGCGTGAAAGAACGCCCCTGGTACTTCGCATAGTCCGCGGCGCTTTCAAGCTGCCCTAGCTCGACGTACGCACCGTTCGGCAGGCGCCAGACGTGCTCGGCGGCGTTGTAGCGCGCTGCAGTCCCGTAGACCATGCCGAACACGTCACGCGTGACCAGCTCGAAGTCCGCCAGACCCTTGTAGGTCTTGCGCAGGTACAGCACGCGCGCGCGGTCGGTGTACTGCTCGGCGTGGCGCAGCGCCAAGAGAGCGTCGGTGTACGACTTGGCGCCACCGCGGCCACCGCCCAAGAAGAGGTCGAACTCCTCAGGAACGAGCAGGACCCGCTTTTGGAAGTCGCTGAGCTGTAGGGTTTGGGTCATTTTCGATGGTGAACTGTTCGGGTTTCATGGCGCCGGGCAGTGAGAACGTGATCGACACGCGATTGGCCTGCTCGCCTTGATCGCCCTCGCGGTAGCCGTGGCGGGCCTTCAGCAGGAACATCATCGCGACGATGTTTCCCTTCTTCGCGGCCTTCACGAGCCCGCTGTGCAGCACGTGCCGTTCTCGCTCGCGGCCTCGGTCGATGGCCTCCTTCAACGCGGGCCGCTCTTCCAGCCACCGCGTGAACACTTCCTTGCTCACGCCGAAAGTCGAGGCGATGCCGGCGATTGAAGACCCGTCCGCGGCCGCCTTCTCCGCGCGCATGTCCGCGTCGGCAGGGGCGACCTTCAGCGGGCGTCCAAGGGGCTTGCCATTGGCGGTGAGCAAGCCCTTGATCTTTCGACCGGCGATCGGCATGGTGCTAGTGACCGAAGGTCGCCTTACGTTGCATGGCTTCCATCCGGCGGCGCGTCATGGCGACATCGGCATCTGTGAAGCCATAGACCTTGACGCCGCGGTGCGTGAACTCGTTGTTCACGCTCAACAGCGCTTCGAGCATTCGCTGTCGATCCCATCGAACGAGGACTGCCGTCCTCCCGGCAAGGTGGGCAAGGCTGCGTCGCGCAACCTCGATTGCCTCGCGCGCAACCGTCAACGACTCAGCAAGTTGCGGGTTGGCATTGCGTCTCGCTTCGTTCCATCCATCCCGGATGCCCAGCAGTTCTCGGTCAAGCAGCGCGACGGGAGACCGCAGCAAAGCGAGCGCGACCCGCTGGTGCGCCAGATCTCCCGCAGCCAACTTTCCGACGTACTGGGAGCGCTCGCTTTGATCCATGCCGCGCCACCACTGCCGTATCTCGATGTCGATCGCGACCTCTGCTGACTCTCCGGCACCGAGGGAGGGAACCGCGAGCATTGCGGCCTCCTCGGCGTCGCGGTCAGCTTCGTACTTGTCGATGGCACCGCTCGTGCGGGCGATCACTTCGAGCACTTCGGCGCTCTTGGGCGTCAAGCGCTCAGTCTTGCCGAAGTCGCTTGTGCGCTTGTCGGCGCTGATCTCGGCTGCGGCATCCATGTAGGAGCCCACCGCGTCTGCGGCGAACTCAAAGAAGTTCGCGGGCTCTGATGCGTCCATCGCAGCGGGCCAGGCGGGACGGTCGATCACGTTGTTCGGCCCGAACACGTAGGTCATTCCGCCATCTTCTTTTGCGATTCGTTCGATTGCCATGCTCAGTTCCTCAGGAAAGGGCGTTCAGGAGCGTCAGCGCGTTCCCTTCTGCCGTCTGGTGCCAGGAGGTCACGTCGGGGAGGGCGCTGTAGGCCGGGTGCAAGAGCGGTCGCCCTGCGTACTCCGATACGTTCGGGAAGGTCTGCACAGGCAATCGGGTTGCGCCGTCGGCTAATGAGCCAACTACCCTCTTGCTCGAACAGGCGATGTCAAGCGCTCGGAGATTGATCCAGGCGGTGCGCAGCGCAGCAACTGCGGTCACATATGCGGCGCCGGCAGTGTCACGGTCGGAGAAGAGCTGAGTTGGGGTTGCCATGGTTGTGGCCTTTCATGAAGTGCCCGTTGATGGGCGGGTTGTTGAGTCGGTTTTCGACTCATGGATTGATGCGTCGCGGAGCAGAGTTCCGCTCAACAACAAGCATCCATGCGGGTTTGCGGTGTGCTCGGGTTTTCTACCCACGTCTCTACCCATCGCATAGACGAAGCCGGCTTTCATATCTCAAGCACCGCCACACGAATGCCCAGCTCGCGGGCCAGGTCGCCGATGGCCTCATCACGGCCGCGGCGGTACTGGTCGAGTTCCTTGCCGCTCAAGCGAGTCGGTTCTGACGGCGACCACTCGATCGCAACTGCCTTCTGAAGGCCACCAACGGGCCTTGGAACGCTCATCGTGACCACGTATGCACCCACGGGCCATGAGCGCACCAACACGGCTGCATCGGCGCTCATTTCGAGCCTCTCTTTTTATGAATCAGGCAAAGAGGGGCGAGCGGAGAAATCGCTTCCCCGTTCCACCGTTCCAACCCTAGGGGGGTTGTGGAACGTTCCAGTGGAGACATCGGGCATCGTTCCGTATGTCGTTCCAGCGCTAGCCCAATACTGGCGCGGGTTTCAGCCGTTCCCGTTCCACTCATCGTTCCGCGGAACGGCACCCCCAGCGTTCCGGGGGATCGTTCCAGGTTTTGGGTCATGTTCATCACAGGCTTCCCGCCTCCTTCTTGCCCTTGCCGGTCAACTGCCACACCCCAAGGCGCGACTTCTCCGCAAGGTCCTGCTGGTGCAGCTTTCGAAGGGTTCTTGAGACGCGTGACTTGCTGGGCACGCCGGCACCAGACGCCCAGCCGCAGGCCAGCGCAAGCGCCGAAACACTCGCCCCGGGCTTCCTGACCATGGTCAGCAGCAAGCGGTTCTCGTCGTCGAGTTCACGCTGCTCAAGTTGCTCCGCAGCTTCGTCCGGAATGAAGATCGCGACCACGCTATTGACCGGGCGGCCCTTGGCATCGGTGTGGCCTTCGAGTGCGCGAGGCTTCAGGTGAAACTTGATGGGGTCAAAGTTGGGGCCGCGCATCTTGCCGGCCCAGTGCAGCGTGGCAATGCCCGCCTCGTCCAGCCACACGGTCAGGTTCGCATCGACCTCGGCCAGGAAGGCGCCGCCGCCGCGGGGCAGCAGCGCATCCTTGCTTGCGTTCTTGGTGGGGTGGCACAGCACGAACACGGCGGGCTTGCCGGGCAGTTCAGTCAGCATTCGCATCGCCGATGCATGCAGGCGCATCGCGACGTTGTCGTTCTCGTTGTCGCCGATGTAGAAGGCCGCGGACGTGTCAACGAATACGGCGGACACGCCGTCGATCTCGCTGACGATCTTTTCGAGCCAGCCCATCTCGCCGGCAATGGAGAACGTCGATGGGACGACGATGAGATCGTCCAGGTCCACCGGCTCCAGGCCAGCCTCTTGCATCGTGGCAATCAGCCGCATGGAGTAGTCGTCGGGGTTTTCGCCGCACAGCGCAAGCACACGACCGCGTTCAACGTCGCGGCCGCCGAACTTCATGCCGGTCAGGATGTGCACCTGCAAGGCTGTGGCAATCGCAGTCTTGCCATGTCCTGTCGGCCCTGTAATGGCGATGACGCGCCCCTGCGCTGCTGGAAGGCCGTCAACGATCGATTCTTGCGGCTCGAAAGCCCGCACGAACGCACTGCCGCGAATGGACCTGGGCCGCGATGAGTCGCGCGCGTCCTGGGTCGCATCGACCCTAGCCTGCGCCTTCTCCAGCACGCTTGTCATCCTGCGGCCTCGTTGGCGATGGTGTCGATACGCCGGCACGCCAATGCCAGGCGCTCACGGTCTTCCACCGTCATGGGAACCCCGCCGTTCAGGTTGCAGGCGAACGTGTAGACGAACAGTGATTCAAACTGCAGGGCGAGCAAAGCCTCCCGAGCTGTCAGAGCGCGGGGGCGCCTGTTGGCACGCGACCATTCGCGCTTGCCGCTGGTGATCCGATCGATTGCAACGGCTGCGCGCCGTTGGGGCTCGACAGCGGTGATTTCCAGCGCGCTCATCTGCTGCCCAACTTCAGCCGGCGCTGAATGAGCCGGCAGAACATCCGCAGCCGCTCCTCCTCGCCGGTCACCAGCACGGCCTGCAGAGCGTCATACAGAGGTTCGCGGTCCTGCGTCCCGTTCAGGATCGTTCGGATCACACGCTCGGCCGCCTGCGCGCCGATTTCGCCACTCGCGAAGGTGCCGGGCGCCGTGGTCACTCCTTGACCCCCATGCGATCCAGCACTTCCCGCAGTTGATCGAGCGTGCTGCACTGCCGTGTCAAAGCCCACCTTGTCACGCAATACGCGGTGCTGCCGTCGTCAGCCTCGATCGGGTCAACGCGGTAGCCCTTCATCGCCGCCAGGGCCTGCAGCGTCAAGGCTTCTTTGGGCATCGGGCGGCGGGTCGCGGGATGGGCCGCGTTCATGCCACTTCCTTCGTGGCGCAGGCGGCGCGGAACTCGTCAAGCTGGCGGGTTTCGAAGACGGTCGTCCGCGGGCCGATCCGGATCGGCTTCGGGAAGTCTTCGCGCTCCTTGGCCCAGCGCCAAAGCGTGCTCAGGCCAATGTCGAGGTATTCGGCCGCCGCCTTGGGCCGCTTCGAGGGTGACTGGTTCGACTGCACGTTCGCTCCTTGGAATCCCACGACATCGTTTAGTAGGGGGTGGAGCGAACTCTAGGAATCGAGTGGGTACCCTCGCAACGAGCCAACCACCATGAGTCCTAGGGTGGCGGGCAGGCAGGAGACAGCGAACGCTGGAGGTATCGTTGCGCTACCGACAAAGCCACATGGGGGCATCTACGATGTCAGTCACCAACAAGAATCGGAGCTTCGCTCTTGGAGTTGCACTCACCATCGTTTGGGTGGCCGGAGCGCTGGCTCTGTTTCTTTGTTCGCCAACAAGTGCGGCCCCAACAAAGCTCAACGAATGGGGCGACTTCTTCGCGGGTGTCAGCGCGCCGATAGCTTTCCTTTGGCTCGTACTGGGGTACTTGCAGCAGGGACAAGAGCTGAAGCTCAGCACGGAGGCTCTTCGACTGCAAGCTGATGAATTGCGCCACTCCGTTGAGCAGCAGCGTCAGTTGGTGGAGGTGACCCGCCTACAGGTTGACAGCGAGCGTGAAGCGTTCCGCGAGCAACTCGCAATTCGGCACGAGGCGACGCAGCCGAAGTTCGCCATCGGCGGAACACGCGCCCACGCTGAGCAGGATGGAGAAATCCGCTATACGGCGAGCGTGGAGAACGTGGGCACCTCGGCCACGGACGTGACTTTTTCGTTTGAGCCACCAATGAAGCAGGAAGCCCCCGACCCGTGGCGGACGTTCAGTCGCGGAAGCCTTGGAGCGTTTGAGTTCACGTACCCAACGGGGGGGCAAGCTTAAGGTGAGTTTCTTCTTTCGATCACCTATACGGACTTGCTGGGGATGCCAGGGGTAGTTCGGTATCGACTGGTCCCACGACCAGGCGAGCCCTACAAGCGCGTCGCATTCGTCCGGGAGCCATGAGTGTTGGAGCGGGCTATCTCGCAGCGAGCGGCCCTTTTGTGATGACTCCTTCCGCCATCGCCTGATCCCAAGCAAGGTCGAACGCGTTCTCGCTGACAAAGATGGTTGAGCCGAAGTGGCGCTCAAGCGATTTCTTGACTCGACTACGCGCCCCTGCGTAACCCCGGCCGGGGTTGGGCAAACACTTTGGGTCGAGCCCCAAATCACCAATCGCCTTCAAGATGGCTTCGCGCTGAACATGCGCTCTCTGCCTTGGCGGCGGAATTGTGTCAGCGGCTGAAGGTCCTTGTTGGTGCGCCAACGCCAAGGCATGTAGGTGCTGTAGGGTCATCCTCAATTGGTTGCGCCGCACGGTCACATGCGGGAAGTAGACCTCTCGGCCGTCTAGGCTGTGCGCCACCTGAAGACGGGTTTCCTCACTAGATTCGAGCGCAAACAGGTGACGCGCGGGCACGACAAATAGCCCGTACATGTCCATAGTGGCTCGGTCGCGTGCCACGACGGGATCGAATTCAAGAAGTTCGAAATCAAGAACCTTCCCTTCGCTCCGCAAAGCGGCAGTCGGGGAGTAGGCGCGCGTATCCAGTGGCACGCAAATCACCGCTTGACCGAAGGCGCCCGCCCGCAGCAGGCGGTTTGCGGTGTAGTCGGCCGTGCCGGTCAGCCGGTTGAGCTCGGCCGCAGCCTCTTCGAGCGTGCAATAGTCCATGCGCCCCCTCGCGCACCCTGAAAGGAACCACGCCCAGCCTGCCAGGGAAGCAGGTTTTCGGGGATCAGCCTAGGGCGTGGTGGAAGTGGATCAGCGCTACCGCCGCTCATTGATGTCGGTCTGGTGGATTAGCTCCGACAGTTCGTCGCTGAGCGTGGCGATTGCGCCGCGTGCGTAGGTCGGCCGGTCGTAGCACTCGCCGGCCGCGTCCGTGACGTAGCGCCCGCCTCGCAACGTGGCGGCGAATGCAAGCCCAGTGATGTCCCCGGCCTTCGCGCCTTGCAGCAGTTGCTCCAGGGAGTGGACCACGTCAGGACGGACCTTGACTGGGACCGTGAAGACCTGGGCCTTCCTGACGAGTCGTCGCGTGGACTTGGCCCTGTCGAAGAGTTCGAGCGTTGCCGTCAGCGAGGTACTGACGTCACGCATGACTGGCCTCGCTTTCCGCGCCGTTGCCTGCGCCGACGATATCCGCGATGCTCAGGTCTTCGAAGCACTCCGGGTCCGCGCCACCTGACGAAGTCAGGTAGTCGGACAGGACCGCGCAGAAGCCCGGGGCCAGTTCGGGCCGCTCGACGATTTGCCGGATGATCGGAAGAACCCAGTTGTTTTGCGGCTGGCCCTCTCGGAACTCGATTTCTATTGCCGCTGCGTCGGGTGCCTGAGCGCCAATGCGCCGACCTTCGCGCAACAGCGCAACCGCCGAGTCCCGCCCGGCGAGAAAGGTGATCTCATTCATGGTTGGACCTCCTCGGTGCGGCACACAGGCGACATCAGCCAGTTCTCGGCTTTGCCGTCGCGCGCCAGTCGATCGGTATCCCCGAACCGAACGAGCGCGGATTCGGCCAGCCAGCCCATCTTGCAGATGATCTCTCGCAGCGCGTCGCAATGCAGTTCGTGTGCCTCGTGCTCACCCTCGGCCGGGAGAAGCGTGCACATTCGATCGGCCGCGTGGGCGGCGCCGACGATTTCGAGGATGATGTTCAGCGCTTGTGCGTGCGCTTCTGTCTCCCGCTCGGAGATAGGATTCAACTTAGCCATGATGCAGCTCCTTGGTAGCTGGGTTGTGGTCAGGGAGTCAGTCGCTGTTCC
>JANMYQ010000089.1:0-15591 GCA_031382215.1 Methylibium sp. | reverse complement strand
TCGCATCAACCTGCACCAGAAAGACCTGGGCCTGGCGCTGGCCGGCGCACGCGCGCTCGGCGTGGCGCTGCCGCAGACGGCCGGTGCCGCGCAGCTGATGCAGGTCTGCGCCGCCAACGGCATGCAGGACCTGGACCACTCGGCCCTGGTGAAGGCGCTGGAGCTGATGGCCGACCACCCGGTGGCCCCTGACCATTGAAACGGCCCGTCGATCCCCTGACAATGGGCCGATGAGCAAGCCCTCCCCCCATACCGATCCGCGCGGCTTTCTGCGCTCTCTGTACGACGCGGCCGTGGCGCGGGCCTTGCCCGCCGACAACACCCGGCCCAGCCTGCCGCAGCCACCCAAGGGGCGCACCATCGTCATCGGTGCCGGCAAGGCCGGGGGCTCGATGGCCGCGGCGGTGGACGCGCTGTGGCCGCGCGAATCGCCGCTGTCAGGCCTGGTGATCACGCGCTACGACCACGTGCCGCCGGCTTACCGGCTCAAGCCCGGGCGCATCGAGGTGGTTGAAGCTGCTCACCCGGTGCCCGACGAAGCCGGCCGCAAGGCCACCGAACGCATCGTCAAGCTGACCCAGGGGCTGACCGAGAACGACCTGGTGCTGTGCCTGATCTCCGGTGGCGGTTCGTCGCTGCTGTCGATGCCGGCCAAGGGCCTGACCCTGGAAGACAAGCAGGCCATCAACAAGGCGCTGCTGCGCAGCGGCGCCGCCATCGACGAGATGAACTGCGTGCGCAAGCACCTGTCGGCCATCAAGGGCGGGCGCCTGGCGGCGATGTGCGCGCCGGCCAAGGTGGTGACGCTGTTGATCAGCGACGTGCCCGGCGATTCGCCCGAGATCATCGCCAGCGGTCCGACCGTGCCCGACACCACCACCTGCGCCGACGCATTGCGCATCCTCACCCGCTACGGCATCGAGATTCCGGCTGCAGCCCGTGCCGGGTTGGAGAGCGCCGCGTTCGAGACACCCAAACCGGGCGATCCGCGCTTTGCCGGCCACGGGGTGCACATGATTGCCACGCCGCAAGAGTCGCTCGAAGCGGCGGCACTCGCGGCGCGCGAGGCGGGTGTCGAGGCCTACATCCTGAGCGACCGCATCGAAGGCGAGTCGCGTGAGATCGGCAAGATGCACGCCGCGCTGGCGCGCCAGATCGCCGCCCGCAACCAGCCCTTCGTGCGGCCGTGCGTGGTGCTCTCGGGCGGCGAGACCACGGTCACCGTCAACACCAAGGGCGGGCGCGGCGGGCGTGCCACCGAGTTTCTGCTCGGCTGCGCGATCGCACTCGAAGGCGAGCGCGGTGTGTACGTGCTGGCGGCCGACACCGACGGCATCGACGGCGTGGAAGACAACGCCGGCGCGATCGTGACGCCCAGCACACCGGTGCGCGCCCGGCAGGCGGGGCTGAAGGCGCAGGAGTTCCTCGACCGCAACGACGCCTACAGCTTCTTCCAGCCGCTCGGCGATCTGGTGGTGCCGGGGCCGACGTTCACCAACGTGAACGACTTCCGGGCCCTGCTGATCCTCTGAGGCAATTGGCTGCGGGCGCCGGGTTGGTGCATCGTTCGGCGCCGATCGGCGCGGTTGGCGGGTGGTTACCGTGTGGTTACGGCCCCGGCCCCGCTTTCGCGCCAAGGGTACTTACTGTGTCATTCGCAAAATGACGGGACCTATCATGCCTTAGCGATTTTGCAATCCCGGTGCCAAGGAGATCCTTCGATGAAATTCAAACTGCTCGCCACTGCCGCCCTGACCGGTGCTGCATTGATGGTGGCCGGCCAGGCCGCTGCCCAGGAAAAACTCACCGTCTGGTGGGTCAAGGGCTTCTACAAGGCCGAAGACGACGCGCTGTTCGAAGCCATCAAGAAGTACGAGGCCAAAAACAAGAACGTCAAGATCGAACTGTCGCAGTACCCGATCCAGGACATGATTCCCAAGACCGTGGCCGCGCTCGACTCGGGCAACCCGCCCGACGTGGCGTATGCCGACGTGTACGACTTCCAGGTCGCAGGCAAATGGGCCTTCGACAACAAGCTCGAAGACATCAGCAGCGTGATTAACCCGATCCGCTCGCGCTTTGCGCCCAACACCGCCGAAACCGCGTTCCTGTACAACGACGCGACCAAGAGCCGCGCGTACTACGCGTTCCCGATGAAGCAGCAGACCATGCACATCGAGTACTGGGTCGACATGCTCAACGAGGCCGGCTTCAAGGAAAGCGACATCCCCACCAAGTGGGCCGACTACTGGTCGTTCTGGTGCGAAAAGGTGCAGCCCGCGCACCGCGCCAAGAGCGGCGCGCGCAGCTTCGGCATCGGCCAGCCATTGGGGGTCGATTCGAGCGACTCGTTCTTCTCGTTCCTGACCTTCGCAGACGCCTACAACGTCAAGATGGTGAGCGACAGCGGCAAGCTGCTGGTCGATGACCCGGCTGTGCGCACCGGGCTGATCGGCGCGCTGACCGACTACACCAACATCTACACCAAAGGCTGCACGCCCCCGTCGAGCACGAGCTGGAAGGACCCGGACAACAACGTCGCCTTCCACAACAAGACCACGGTGATGACGCACAACGCCACCATCTCGATCGCCGCCAAGTGGCTCGACGACATGAACAACGCGACGCTCACGCAAGAGCAGCGCGACGTCGCGAAGAAGAACTACACCGAGCGCATCCGCACCGCAGGCTTCCCGTCCAAGCCGGACGGCAGCAAGATGCAGTACCGCGCCGCCATCAAGGTCGGCGTGGTCTTCAACCAGGCCAAGAACAAGGCGCGTGCCAAGGAGTTCGTCAGCTTCCTGATGCAGGACGAGAACCTCACGCCTTACGTCGAAGGCTCGCTCGGCCGCTGGTACCCGGTGATGAAGACGGCGCAGGAACGCCCGTTCTGGAAGGCCGACGCGCACCGCCTGTCGGTCTACAACCAGTTCACTGCCGGCACGGTCAACTTCGAATTCACGAAGAACTACAAGTTCACGATCCTGAACAACGAGAACGTGTGGGCCAAGGCCGCGAACCGGGTGCTGAACGAGAAGGTGCCAGTCGACAAGGCGGTCGACGAGATGATCGCGCGCATCAAGACGGTCGCGAACTGATGCGAGTGGCGACGATGACCTGTCGGGTGTCGTGCACCATGTTGCGCCAGGCATTGCGGTGAGCGCCGTCGTCGCCAGTCAAGCCCCCGTGCCGGCTCGCCGGCCGGCCAAGGGCCTGACCTCGTGGGAGAAGTGGGGCGCCGCGCTGGTGGTGCCCTACCTCCTGATTTTCCTGATCTTCGTGATCTACCCGGTCGGTTACGGCCTGTGGCTGGCGCGCCACCCCGAGAGCTACGTCAAGCTCTTCGCCGACCCGATCTTCTTCCGCACCCTGATCAACACGGTCGTGTTCGTCGTCGTCGCGGTCAATGTGAAGATGGCGATCGCGCTGTTCCTGTCGGGCTTTTTTCTGAACACGCGCTGGTGGGTCAAGATCCTCGCGGCGATCTTCATCCTGCCGTGGGCGGTGCCGTCGATCCCGACGATCCTGTCGATGCGCTTCATGCTCAACCCCGAGTGGGGCGTGATCAACACCGCGATCTTCAAGCTCACCGGCCTGGATGGCCCCAACTGGCTCAACGACCCGACCCTGGCGCTCACGTTCTCGATGCTCGCGCACGTCTGGAAGTCGCTGCCGTTCTGGACCCTGATCCTGCTCGCCGGCCGCATGGCCATTCCGGCCGAACAGTACGAGGCCGCGTCGGTCGACGGCGCGACCACCTGGCAAAAGTTCAAGTTCATCACCTGGCCGGCAATGCGCTCGCTGGTGCTGACTTCGACCATCCTGTCGATGATCTGGACCTTGGGTGACTTCAACAGCGTCTACCTGCTCACCGGCGGCGGCCCAGCCGACCTGACGCACGTGCTGGCCACCCTGGGCATTCGCTACCTGCGGCTCGACCTGGTGGACCTGTCGTTGGCGTCCATCGTGGTGGCGCTGCCGCTGGTGCTGCCGCTGGTGTACTTCATGATGAAGAGGCTTTCGAAGTGAGCAAGGGCATCAGTTTTCGGGCGGTGAGTCGCGAAGCCAAGCTGCTGCTGATCGGCATCCCGGTGCTGCTGTGGACCCTGATCCCGATCTATCACATGGTGCTGTTCGCGATCTCGCCGCGCGACAAGGCCACCTCGGGCCGGCTCTGGCCGCAGGACCCGACGCTCGACAACTTTCGCATCGTGTTCCAGCAGAAGCACTTCTACCTCGACCATTTCTGGACGCAGATGGGCAACTCGCTGCTCATCGCGCTGACGGTCGGCGTGCTGACCCTGGGCATCTCGACCGCGGCGGCGTTTGCGATCAGCCGCCTCAAGGTGCGTGGTGGCCGCACTGTGATGAACATGGCGCTGTTCACCTACTTCATCCCGGCCGCCTTCCTGGCCGTGCCGATGTACAAGACCATGGGCAACTACGGGCTGCTGAACAACCAGTGGTCGCTGATCCTGGCGATGGTCACGATCGCGTCGCCGTACTGCATCTGGGTGCTCAAGCAGGCGTCCGACAAATTGCCGTTCGAGCTCGACGAGGCGGCCAAGATGGACGGCGCCACCGCGATGCAATTGTTCCGTCTGGTCTACCTGCCGCTGATGGTGCCGTCGCTGGTGGCGGTGGGCACCTACGCCTTGCTGCTGGCCTGGAACGAATACCTCTACGCCTTCCTGCTGCTGTCAAAGGACACCAGCGTGACCTTGGCGGTGGCACTGGGCAACTTCCTGTCCGCCGACGACTCGCCGTGGGAGCTGCTGATGACGACCGGCCTGATCTACGCGATGCCGCCGGCAGCGATCTACTACACCTTCAAGCGCTACATGGTCTCGGGCCTGACGGCCGGCGCCGTGAAGAGCTGAGCCTTCGTCTGCACAGCACAAGAGAAGCCGACCATGGCAACCGTAACATTCAACAAGATCGAGAAGAATTTCGGCAAGACCAAGATCATCCACGGCATCAGTTTCGACATTGCCGACGGTGAGTTTGTCGTGCTGGTCGGCCCGTCGGGTTGCGGCAAGAGCACGCTCTTGCGCATGCTGGCCGGCCTGGAAGAGATCACCGGCGGCGAGATCTCGATCGACGGCAAGGTCGTCAACGATCTCGACTCGAAAGACCGAGACATCGCGATGGTGTTCCAGAGTTACGCCCTGTACCCGCACATGACGGTGCGCGACAACATGGCCTTCAGCCTGAAGCTGCGCGATGCCGACAAGGCGCTCACCGACAAGCGCGTCGGCGACGCCGCACGCATCCTCAACCTCGACGTTTTGCTCGACCGCTTCCCGCGTGAACTCTCGGGCGGCCAGCGCCAGCGCGTCGCGATGGGTCGCGCGATCGTGCGCGACCCCAAGGTCTTCCTGTTCGACGAACCGCTGTCCAACCTGGACGCCAAGCTGCGCGTGGCGATGCGCGCCGAGATCAAGGCGCTGCACCAACGCCTGAAGACGACCACGGTCTACGTCACGCACGACCAGATCGAAGCGATGACGATGGCCGACCGCATCGTGGTCATGCACGACGGCATCATCGAGCAGATCGGCACGCCGCTGGAGCTGTTCGACCGGCCCGGCAACCTGTTCGTCGCGCAGTTCATCGGCTCGCCGTCGATGAACGTGTTCCAGGGCACGCTGCGCCGCGATGGCGCGCGTTCTTGGGTCGAGGGCGCGGGTGGCCAATGGCCGGTGGGCGCCCTGGCGAACGGCAACGACGGCGGGAAGGACGGCCAGGCGGTGCACTACGGCATCCGCCCCGGCGACATCGAGATCGCGCCGGCCGGCCAGGGCATCGCGGCCAAGGTCGTCGTCGTCGAGCCCACCGGCGCCGAGACCGAATTGCTGCTCGATGTGGGCGGCACGCAGATGATCGTGGTGCTGCACGGCCGCACCGCGGCGCGCCCCGACGACGTGGTGGGCCTGCAGATCGCGGCGCACAACGTGCACCTGTTCGAACAGTCGAATGGCCAGCGCATCGAGTGAACTGACGGTCGTCATGGGCGTGTGCGGCTGCGGCAAGAGCACCGTCGGGCAACTGCTGGCAACACAACGCGGGGTCGCGTTTGCCGAGGGCGACCAGTTCCACCCGCCCGAGAACGTCGCCCGCATGGCCGCCGGCATTCCGCTCACCGACGCCGACCGCCAGGGCTGGCTCGCGACGCTGGCCGAGCAGTTGGCGGCGGCCCGCGCTGCGGGCAAAGGGCTGGTGCTGTCGTGCTCGGCGCTCAAGCGCAGCTACCGCGACGTGCTGCGCCGCGGCGCGCCGGGGCTGCAGTTCGTGCACCTGACCGGCAACCGCGAATTGCTGTCGGCGCGCATGAACCACCGCCCGGGCCACTACATGCCGGCCTCGCTGCTGGACAGTCAGTTGGCCATCCTGGAGCCGCCGGGAGCCGACGAGAACGTCAGAACCTTCGACGTGGCGCAAGCGCCCGAGGCCATTGTCGCGGCCTTGATGGCCGCCCCCGCCCATTGACCTTCACGCATGCAACCATCGCCATGACCACCTTCAACAAAGTTGTTCTCTTCACCGACACCGACGGCCGCGCCCGCTTCCGCGACGAGAGCGTTGCGCTCAGCGAAGGCACGCCGCAGGCGATGCTGTCGCCGCTGGGCGCCACCAGCGGCTACCAGCTTCGCCACAGCCCGGTCGGCTTTCGCAGCCAGTTCCATTGCACCGTCACGCCGCAGTGGGTGTTCATACTGGGCGGGCAGATGGAGATCGGCCTGCAAGACGGCAGCTCGCGCATCTTCAAGGCCGGCGAGCACTTCCATTCTTCCGACGTGGTGCCGGCTGGCGCCACCTTCGACGCCCAGGTGCACGGCCACTGGAGCCGCCAGGTCGGTGACCAGCCGCTGGTGACCTTGTTCGTGCGCGACTGAAGGCCGCGGCCGTGGTCAGGCTCAGTGACAGCGAGGTCGCGCACTACGCCGAGCGCGGCTACCTGATCCCGTCATTTCGCCTGGACGCAGCGCGGGTGGACCGCCTGCGCGAGTCGCTCGACCGGCTGATCCGCGACAACCCCGGCGTGCGGCCCGAAAAGCTCGTCAGTGCGCACGTGGTCGGCCGCAGCGGCGCGGCCAACCCCGAAGGCGTGAAGGGCAGCCGGGACTTCCTCGACCTGGCGATGGAGCCGGAGATCCTCGACCTGGTCGAGCAGCTCATCGGGCCCGACGTGATCCTGTGGGGGTGCCACGTGTTCTGCAAACCCGCTGGCGACGGGCACGAAACGCCGTGGCACCAGGACGGCCACTACTGGCCGATCCGGCCGCTGGCCAACTGCACCGTGTGGGTCGCGCTGGACCCGTCGACCACGCAGAACGGCTGCCTGCGCGTGATCCCGAAATCCCATGCCGCGAAGATCACGCACCCGCACCTGCACGAAGATCGCGAGGACCTGGTGCTGCAGCAGCGCACCGCACACGATGCCTTCGATGAAAGTACCGCCGTGGACCTGGAACTGCAGCCGGGCCAGATGTCGATGCACGACATCTACATGATCCACGGCGCGAAGGTGAATACCTCCACGCAGAGGCGCGCGGGCGTGGCCTTGCGCTACATGCCGGGCACGTCGCTGTTCGACCGCAGCCTCAAACCCGTGGACGGCAAAAGCGGCGTGCCGGTATCGTTTGCAACCCGCCCGCTGTGGCTGCTGCGCGGGCGCGACCGGACCGGGCTGAACGACTTCGAGGTCGGTTTCGACTGAGAGGGCTCCCTCTCCCTCTGGGAGAGGGCAGGGTGTGGGCCAATGCGTGGCCTCAAGCGCTCGTGCGCAGCCCCTCAACCCAACCCTCTCCCCAAAGGGGCGAGGAAGAAAAACCGCGCGGCGCGCCGCGCGCTCCTCAGCACAGCGCCGGGTAGAGCCGCTCCCACACACCATGCCCCAGGGCCCAGGCTGACAGCCCGACCAGCACCGCACCGCCCAGCCGCGCAGCCGTCAGCGGCCCGGTGGCCGCATCGAGCCGGCCGCCGCTGAAGCGCCACCACAGCGCAGGCCCGGCCCACAGCCCCAGACCTGAGCCCACGGCAAAAGACGCCATCACCGCGCCGCCCTGCGCCGCGCCGTCGGCCAGCGAGGCGACGATCAGCGCCGACTGCAGCAACCCGCAAGGCAGCGCCACCCACGCGCTGCCCAGCACCCCGGCCTGCCACCAGCGGCCGCCGTTAGAGCCGGAGCTGGAGCCGGCCCGCAACGCACGCTGTTGCACCCGGTTCGACACCCGCTGCCCAAACAAGCGCAACCAGTGCGGTGGTTCACCGCGCCACAACAGCCAGATGCCCAGCCACAGCGCGACCAGGTGCACAGCGCTCCACAACGGCCGCAGGGCCGGCGTGGTGCTGCTCCAGGCTCCGAGTGCAGACACGCTCGCCGCGGCCAGTGCGCCGACCGCGGAGTAACTCAGCAAGCGGCCCGCCTGCAGTGCCAGCATGGCGCGTTGCGGCCGGTCACCGCCGCAGGCCTTGGCCACACCACCGCAGGCGCTGCTGCACATGGCCACACAATGCGGCGAGCTCGCCAGCCCCATCAGCAGGGCGCTCAGGCTCAGGGTGACGGCGCTCACTCGATCACACCCGGGTCACACTGAGGCCAGACCACACGCCGAGGTCAGACGACACGAGAGAAGTGCTCGCGCGCCGAACCGGCCTGCAGATGGCGGTCGAACACCATCGCCACCGCCCGCACGAAGTACCAGCCGAGCGCGCTGACCGTGATGGCACGCTGATCGATCGCCACCAGCCCCATCCCGGCGAGCGGCGCCAGGGCCTCGAACTCGGCCGCGAAATGGCGTGGCATGTGAACGCCGTGGGCGGCCAGGGTCGCGTCGAACTCGACCCGGCCCTGGCACATCAGCGCCATGATCACGTCGCGGCGCAGCCGGTCGTCGGCGGTCAGCGCCAGCCCGCGCACGACAGGGAAATGGCGCTGGCGCAGCGCGGCGTAATACTCGGGCAGCGTCTTGGCGTTCTGGCTGTAGGTGGCGCCAACCCGGCCGATGGCCGACACGCCCAGGCCGATCACGTCGCCATCGCCTTCAACATGCGGCTGCGTGCTGTAACCCTGGAAGTTGCGCTGCAGCCGGCCCTGCCGCTTGGCCAGGGCCAAGCTGTCGTCGGGCAGTGCAAAGTGGTCCATGCCGATGTGCTGGTAGCCGTGGCCCAGGAAGCCGGCGATGGCTTGCGACAGCATGACCAGCTTGTCTTCGGGCGAAGGCAGCGCCGCGCTGTCGATGCGGCGCTGCGGCTTGAAGCGCTGCGGCAAGTGCGCGTAGTGGTACAGCGCGATGCGTTCCGGCCGCAGCGCGGCCACGGGGTCTGCTTCGGCAAGCCATAGATCAGGTCCACGTTGGTAGACCGAAAGCCCAGCGAGCGGGCGGCCGCCATCAGGCCCCGCACCATCTCCAGGCTCTGGACGCGGTGCACGGCTTGCTGCACGTCGGGGTCGAAGTCCTGCACGCCGAAGCTCAGGCGGTTGAAGCCGATGCCAGCCAGGTGCGCCAGGCGCGCCGCATCGACGGTGCGCGGGTCGACCTCGATCGCGACCTCGGCGTCGGGCAGCAAGTGGAAGGCCGCGCGCAGGCTGGCCATCAGGCGGGTCAGTTCGGCGTCGCTCAGGAAGGTCGGGGTGCCGCCGCCCAGGTGCAGTTGCGAGACCGGCTGGCCGCGGCCGAGTTGCTCCACATGCAGCGCCACGTCCTGATCCAGCGCGTCGAGGTACTCGGCGGCCCGCTCGTGGTGGCGCGTCACGACCTTGTTGCAGGCGCAGTAGTAGCAGACCGATTCGCAGAACGGCACGTGCACGTAGATGGACAAAGGCGTGGACAAAGGCGTGGACAAGGGCGTGGACAAGGGCGTGGACAAGGGCGCCAGCGGCGACACCGTCGCGCCGGCACGCGCCTGCAGCGCACGCACATAGTCAGCGGCGCCAAAGCTGTCGACAAAACGATCGGCGGTGGGGTAGGAGGTGTAGCGCGGGCCCGGCACGTCGAAGCGACGCAGCAGGTCCTGCGTGAGGGCGGGAGCCTCGGCGGTACGAGGCTCGGCCAAACAGGCCTCAATCATGGTGCGAGCTCATTGCCCGTCACTGTGCCGCGCGCAGCGGCGGGCGGCGTTGACGTGGGTCAAGCCGGCCGCGGTCGGTGCCCTCTGAGTGCCCGACCGCGAGTGGTCGTCAAGGCGCCTTCTGCACCGCGATCAGGTACAGCTGCGCACCCTGCACCGGTGTGGTGTTCCAGGTCACGTTGTAGCTGCCGGCGGCGGCCACGTTCTTCGTCGCGATGTACGTCTGCACCGACTCGACCGCGTTGCCGTTGCCCTCGATCACCGTGAAGCCGTTGTTCGGGATCGGGTTCGACGGCGTCGGGCTGGCATCGTCGCCGAACCAGACCGCCACCAGCGTGGCCGGCCCGGTGGTGGTGACCGTGGCGCTGGTCTGCGCGGCGGTGTTCAGGACCTCGCGCCACTGGATATCCCGCACGACCCCGCCGTTGCGGACCTCGACGGCCGCAAACGTCACTTCGTCGAAGGTGTTCTGGTCGTTCACGCGCAATACGTGGTTGGCCCCGCCGACGATGTTGTTGAACGCGTACACCGCGGTGCCTTCGTTGGGCCACTTCGTGTAGGTGTGCTTGCTGCCCTGCAGCACGTAGGGGCCGTTGCCCAGGCTGTCGGTCGGCGGGTTGATCTCCTGGAGCGAACCCTTGCCGACGATGGCCAGCATCGTGCTGCCACTTTGTGTGCTCAGCGGCGGCAGCGGCAGCGTGGCGCCCACCGACCCGCGGCTCACGTGGAACACGAGCGCGTGCGCGCCCAGGCTCGGGTCGCCGGGTGCGCCGACGATCGGCGCGGTGATCGTCACGGTGATCAGGTTGCTGGTGATGCCTCCGGCGCTGACGCTGATCTGGGTCGTGCCTTGCGTCACGCCGGTGACCACGCCGTTGTTCACCGTCGCGACGGCGCTGTTCGACGACTGCCAGGTCAGCGACACGCCGAGCAGGTTGCCAATCGCGTCGAGCGGCACGGCGGTGACCGTGGTGGTCTGGCCCAGCGCGATCGAGCTGCTCGTCGCGCTGATCGAGATCGACGCCACGGCGCTCGTGCTGCCGCTGCCCCCGCCGCCCCCGCCGCCCCCGCCGCCACCTCCTCCTCCGCAAGCCGCGATCGTCACGGTCAGGCTCAGCAGGGCCAACAGGCCAGCGGTCAGGCCGGCCGTCAGGTGTGTCGACAGGCGGCGCCGCCAAGCTTCGTTCTTCATTGACAACTCCCGTGCCCGCCAACCGCGGCGGCCGCAGGCAGTTTAGAGCCTCGGGCCGTCGTCTCCGTTCGAAACCGGCCGGGCCAGCCACAAGCTCACTGAAGATGCCACGGAGATCACGGCCCAGAAGCTAAAGAACGCCAGCTTGTAGACCGCCTGCGGCGACCAGCCTGCGCCGGCGGCGCCCAGGCCATGCAGTTCGGCCGGGTCGATTTTTGCGAACACCAGCATCTCCAGCACGCCGGCCATCGCGAAGGCGGGCCACAGAACGGTCAGCAAACGGTGTTTCATGCGCGGCTCCGGCCTCAGCGGGCGGGCGTGGCGGCGTGGTTGCGCGCCTTCATGGCCGGAGCCAGGCTGTCTTTGGGGTTGGCGGGCACGGCCACGTCGGCGCCTGGCTGGGCGTGGGGCGGGCGGGCCGCGTCGAGCACCGGGTCGATGTGGCGCCACGCGATCACCGCGGTGGCCAAGCTGGCGATCACGACCGACAGCGGCCCGCTGATGACCACCCAGACCATCGGAACGCGCCACCAGGGGGTGGTGGGCGCCGAGCGCATGGCGGTAGTTGGGTTCATGGCGAGCTCCAGTTTCATCGTGGCAGGTCAGCGTGGCAGGTCAGCGCGGCAGGTCAGCGTGGCAGGTCAGCGTGGCACCACGAAGGTCGACTTTTCAGTCACCACCGCCGCGGCAGACTGGTCATCGGCCAGCCGCGTGATCTCGAAGCGCAGCGGGTGAGCGCCAGGCCCCAACGCCTGCGCGGCCTGGGGCGGCAACTGCACGTTCACCGGCACCCAGCGCGCTTGCGTCGCGGCCACCTCGGCCTCGGCGGCAGACGCCACCTGCGCACCCACCAGGCCCGTGACCGTGATGCGGTAGCGCTGCGGCAACTCGGTGGCGTTCATCACCTGCAGGCGGTAGACGTTCTCGACCTTGCCGTCCTGCACCAGCCGCGCCAGCGCGCCGCGGTCGCGCACCACGTCGACGCGGAACGGGCTGCGTAATGCCAGGCTGGTGGCCAGGGCGGCGCTGATCAGCAGCAGGATCGCGCCGTAGATCAGCACCCGCGGGCGCAGCACGCGCTTGAACATCTGCGCCTGCGTCCAGCGTTGCGCCATGCCGGTCTGGGTGGCAAAGCGGATCAGCCCGCGCGGGTAGTTCATCTTGTCCATCACGCCGTCGCACACGTCGATGCAGGCGGCGCAGCCGATGCATTCGTACTGCAGGCCCTTGCGGATGTCGATGCCCGTGGGGCAGACCTGCACGCACAAGGTGCAATCGATGCAGTCGCCCTTGCCCTGGGCCGCCAGCGCCACGTGTTCGGTCGAGCGCGGGCGCGAGCCGCGCGGTTCGCCGCGGGTGGTGTCGTAGCCGACGATCAGGGTGTCCTTGTCGAACATCGCACTCTGGAAGCGCGCGTACGGGCACATGTACTTGCACACCTGCTCGCGCAGGTAGCCGGCGTTGCCGTAGGTTGCCAGGCCGTAGAACAAGACCCAGAACCATTCCCACGGCCCGAAGCCGAAGCTTGCGACTTCTGTGACCAGGCTGCGGATGGGCGTGAAGTAGCCCACGAAGGTCAGCCCGGTCCACAGGCTGATGGTGATCCAGACTGTCTGCTTGCCGCCCTTGCGCAGCCATTTCTGCGCCGTCCACGGCGAGGCATCGAGCTTGATGCGCGCCTGGCGGTCACCCTCGAAGCGGCGTTCCACCCACATGAAGATCTCGGTGTACACCGTCTGCGGGCAGGCAAAGCCGCACCACAGCCGCCCCGCCACCGCAGTGAACAGGAACAGCGAATACGCGCTGACGATCAGCAGCCCGGTCAGGTAGATGAAGTCTTGCGGGTACAGCACGAGCCCGAAGATGTAGAAGCGCCTTGAGGCCAGCTCGAACAGAACCGCCTGGCGGCCGTTCCAGTCCAGCCACGGCAGGCCGTAGAACAGCAGTTGCGTGGCCCACACCAGCGCCCAGCGCCAGCCGGAAAACCAGCCGCTGACCGAGCGCGCGTGGATCTTGCTCTCGGCCTGGTACATCGACACCATCGCCACCGCCGCGTCTTCCGACGCCGCGATGGGGATGATCCGCTGCGCGGGTTGGGTCACTCTGGGGTCACTTGGACGCTGCGGCGGCCACCGAGGGCTGCGAAAGGCTCCACACGTAGGCCGCCAGCACGTGGATCTGCTGCGGGCTCAGGCGGCCTTGCTGGGCCGGCATCACGTTGGTCTTGCCGTGGGTGACCATCGACACGATCACCTCCTCACCCCAGCCGTGCAGCCAGATGCGGTCGGCCAGGTTCGGCGCGCCCAACGCCTGGTTGCCTTGGCCGCCCACACCGTGGCAGGCGGCGCAGGTGCCGAACTTGCTCTTGCCGAGTTGTGCGGCAATCGAGTTGTGCGGGCTGCCCGACAGGCTCAGCACATGGTTGGCGAGGTTGCGCACGTCTTCCGGGCTGCCCACCGCCGCGGCCATCGGCGGCATCATGCCTTGGCGGCCCAGCGTGATGGTCTCTTCGATCTTCTCGGGGGTGCCGCCGTGCAGCCAGTCGGTGTCGGTCAGGTTCGGGAAACCCTTGCTGCCCTTGGCGTCCGAGCCGTGGCAGGTGGCGCACTGGTTGATGAACAGGCGCTCGCCGATCCCCATCGCGCCGCGGTCGCGCGCCAGCGTTTCGGCCGGCATTGCCGCGTACCTGGCGTAAACCGGCTCCATCGCTGCGTTCGCCTTCTTCTGCTCGGCCTGGTACTGGCCGGTGCTGGTCCAGCCGAAGCTGCCGGCCGCGTTGCCCAGCCCGGGGTAGACCACCAGGTAGGCCAGCGAGAACAGAACCGTCAGCACGAACAGCACCATCCACCAGCGCGGCAGCGGGTTGTTCATCTCCTTCAGGTCTTCGTCCCACACATGGCCGGTGGTGCCGTCGTCGCCGTGCGGGCCGACCATCACCTTGCGCTTGCTCGCGATCATCAGCAGCCACAGGCAAGCGGCCAGGCCGAGCAAGGTACTCGCGGCGATAAAGATCGACCAGCCGTTGTTGAAGAAGTCGCTCATGTTCCGGTCTCGCGTTCGGTGGGCAACGGCGCGCCTTCGTCGGCGAACGGCAACTGCGCCGCTTCGTCGAAACGCGCGCGGTTGCTGCGCCGCCAGGCCCAGGCCACGATGCCGGCAAAGGTCAGCATCGACACCACGGTCACGATGCTTCTGAGGTCGTTGATGTCCATCTTGGGTTTCCTATTTCAGCGTGATGCCCAGCACCTGCAGGTAGGCGATCAGCGCGTCGATCTCGTTCTTGCCCTTGACGGCGGCGCCGGCCTGCGCAATTTCTTCATCGCTGTACGGCACGCCCAGGCGCTGCAGCGCACGCAGCTTCGGCGCCATGTCGGCCGGGTCGACGGCCGCGCCCACCAGCCAGGGGTAGGCCGGCATGTTCGACTCGGGCACCAGGTCGCGCGGGTTGGCCAGGTGGATGCGGTGCCACTCGTCGCTGTACTTGCCACCCACTCGGTGCAGGTCGGGCCCGGTGCGCTTGCTGCCCCACTGGAACGGGCGGTCGTAAACGAACTCGCCAGCGGTGGAGTAGTGGCCGTAACGCAAGGTCTCGGCCACGAACGGGCGGATCATCTGCGAGTGGCAGTTGTAGCAACCCTCGCGCACGTAGATGTCGCGCCCGGCGAGTTGCAGCGCGGTGTAGGGCTTGAGGCCGGCGGCCGGCTCGGTGGTGGACTTCTGGAAGTACAGCGGTACGATCTCGACGATGCCGCCGACCGCCACCACCAGCAGTATCAGCACGATCATCAGGAAGTTGTTGGTCTCGATCTTCTCGTGCGAGAAGCGCGCCGGCTTGGGGTCTTGGGTCGCCATGATGAGGTTCTCTTTCGATGCTCAGGCGTGCGCCGCCACCATCGGAATGCGCAGCGGCGCATAGCGGCCGTGCGTGGCGGTCTTCACCACGTTCCACACCATGATCAGCATGCCGCCCAGGTACAGCAGGCCGCCGCAGAAGCGCACCACGTAGAACGGGAAGGTCGCCTTGACGCTCTCGACAAAGCTGTAGACCAGCGTGCCGTCGGGGTTGAGCGCGCGCCACATCAGGCCCTGCATCACGCCGGCAATCCACATCGCCGCGATGTAGAGCACGATGCCGATGGTGGCAACCCAGAAGTGCAACTCGATCGCGCGCACGCTGTACATCTTGGTCTGCCCGAACATGCGCGGGATCAGGTAGTACAGGGTGCCCATCGAGATCAGCCCGACCCAGCCGAGCGCACCCGAGTGCACGTGGCCGATGGTCCAGTCGGTGTAGTGGCTGAGCGCGTTGACCGTCTTGATCGACA
>JANMYQ010000087.1:0-22903 GCA_031382215.1 Methylibium sp. | reverse complement strand
GCGCTGGTCGGACATCGTGTCGTTCACGATCAACATGGAGCAGATCGGCGACGTGATCGAGCGTGTGCTGCAAGACGTGCAGGTGGCAGATCTCGCCCATGCCGGCTTCCGAGAAGCTGCGGTTCTTGCGGATCTTCTTGTCCTCCACGTCTTGCAGCACACGCTCGATCACGTCGCCGATCTGCTCCATGTTGATCGTGAACGACACGATGTCCGACCAGCGCCGGCTCTCGGGCTCCGACAAGGCCTGGCGCGAGATCTGCGTCAGGTAGAACTTGATCGCCGAATACAGCTCGTCGACCGTGTCGTCGAGCTTGCGCAGCGCTTCGGCCAGCGCCAGGTCGTTGGTGCGGATCACCGTCAGCATGCCGCGCAGCATGGTCTCCACCACGTCGGCCTGGTGCATGGCCTCGCGCGCGGCGCAGCTGATGGCGAGCGACGGCGTGGCCAGCGCGACCGGATCGAGGTGGCGCGGGCGCATGGTGTCGGCGCCGGGCGCGGTGTCGGGCAGCCAGCGCTCCAGCGCGCGGCCCAGTACGCCAGTGAAGCCGATGAACAGCACCGCCAGCACCAGGTTGAAGCCGAGGTGGAAGACGACGACCTGCGCGTGCACCGTGTCCACATACTGCTGCAGCAGCGCATGCGCCTGCGGCAGCAGCGGAATCGCGATCAGCGCACCGACGATCTTGAACAGCAGGTTGCCCAGCGGCAGCCGCTGCACCTTGGGCCCCTGGCCGCTGGTGGCGATGATGGCCAGCAGGCCGCTGCCCAGGTTGGCGCCCAGCACCAGGCCCAGCGCCACATTGGCCGGCAGCATGCCCGAGGTGGCCAGGGTAGCGGTCAGCAGCACGATCGCCAGGCTCGAATACGACAGCACCGTCAACGCCGCGCCGACCACGATGTCGAGCAGGATCTCGTTGGGCAGCGCCACCAGCAGCGCACGCACTGCCGGCGACTCGGTCAGCGGCCGGGTGGCTTCGACGATGAGCGACAAGGCCAGCGTGATCAGCCCCAGCCCGATCAGCACCCGGCCGATGCGCCCGGCCTTGCTGTTCTGGCGCGAGATGAACATCACCACGCCGACGAAGATCAGCAGCGGCGACAGCCACGACAGGTCGAACGAGAACACCACCGCCATCATCGCGGTGCCCACGTCGGCGCCGAGCATCACCGCCAGCGCGGCGCCGGTGGCCACCAGCCCCTTGCCGACGAAGCTGGCCACGATCAGGCAGGTGGCGGTACTGGACTGCACGAGGCTGGTCACGCCCAAGCCGGCCAGCAGCGCCGCGGCGCGGTTCTTGAAGCTCTTGGCCAGCACGCCGCGCAGGCTTTCGCCGAACACGCGCAGCATGTCGGTGCGCACGATGTGCGTGCCCCACACCAGCAGGGCGATCGCGGCGAGCAGGTTCAGCAGGTGGATCAAGGCGGGCTCACCACGGCAGTGAATAGGTCTTGGTGTTGGTGAAACTCTTCATGGCTTCCTGGACGCCTTCCTTGTACCCCAGGCCGGAGTCCTTGATGCCGCCGAAGGGTGTCAGCTCAAGCCGGTAGCCGGGAACTTCCCACACGTTGACCGAGCCCACCACGAGGTGCTTCACGAAGTGGGTGATGTCATCGAGCCGGTTCGTGCACAGGCCCGAGGACAGTCCGAACGCGGTGCCGTTGACGATGCGGATTGCCTCGTCCCGGTCCTTGAAGGTGATGATCGGCGAGACCGGGCCGAAGGTCTCGAACTTGACGACCGGCATGTCGGGGTGCACGCGGTCGAGCAGGGTGGGCGAGTACGACGCGCCCTGGCGCATGTTGCCGTGCAGCAGGCGCGCGCCCATGCCGACCGCTTCGTTGACGAGTCCCTCGAAGTGCATGGCGGCCTTCTCGTCGATCACCGTGCCCATGTCGACCTTCGGGTCGAGCGGGTCGCCGTAGGTCCAGGCCTTCGTGCGGGCCAGCAGCGCCTCGGTGAACGCACCGGCGACCTTCTCATGCACCAGGATTCGTTTGACTGCCGTGCAGCGCTGGCCCGAGTTCTTGTACGAGCCGCTGGCGGCCAGCTCGGCGGCCTTGTGCACGTCGGCATCGTCCATCACGATCAGCGGGTCGTTGCCACCGAGTTCGAGCACGGTGCGCTTGTAAACCGCCTTCGAGGCGATGTACTTGCCGATCGGCACGCCGCCGGTGAAGGTGACGAGGTCCACATCCGTATTCGTCAGCATCTCGTCGGCGATCTCCTCCGGGTCGCCGGTCACCACCTGCAGCATCGGTGGCGGCAGGCCGGCCTCGTACAGGATGTCGGCCAGCGCCAGAGCGGCCAGTGGCGTCTTCTCGGTCGGCTTGAGCACCATGCGGTTATTGGTGGCCACAGACGGCGCGACCTTGTGGATCACCTGGTTCAAAGGGTGGTTGAACGGTGTGATCGCGCTTATCACGCCCTGCAGCGGCTCGCGCAAGGTGTAGACCTTGCGCTGTTTGCCGTGGTGCGTCAGGTCGCACGAGAACACCTGGCCGTCGTCCACCAGCGCCTGGTTGGCGGCGAACAGCAGCACATCGGACGCGCGGCCCACCTCGTACAGCGTGTCCTTCAGGCACAGGCCGGATTCGAGCGTGATCATGCGGGCGAAGGATTCGCGCTTCGCTGCGATGAGCTCGCCGGCACGCATCAGGATCTTGTAGCGCTCGTGGCGGGTCAGCGTCGGCTTGTACTGGCGGGCGATGTGGAAGGCGCGCTTCACGTCGTCGAGCGTGGCTTTGGGCACCGTGGCGATGACCTCGCCGGTGTAGGGGTAGCGAACCTCGATCACACGGTCGCGGTAGAGCTTTTCACCACCGATGCGCAGGCCTTCGCGCAGCGGGGTGTCGATGATGGGGGTGCTTGCCATGGTCTGCTGATCGTTGTTCAGCGTGCGGTGCCATTCAAGGCAAACTCGAAAATCTGGTAACTCTTCAGCGGCGCACACGCGAGCTTGAGCTTGTAATCGTCGTTCAGCGGCTCGCTCAGGATCATTGGCACCTTGGCTTCGGAAACACCCCCGTGTGTGCGCAGCCGGTGCCCCGCCAGGCCCGACAGGTCGTGGTCGGCGGCCGAGGCGCCGATGCAGACGTTCGCGGTGGAAATTACCACCACGTCGGCCTCGCGGTCGGCCGGCAGGTCGTGCACGCGGCAGGCGGTCTCCTTGTCGAGCACCGACTCGATGCCCGGCAGGCCGTGGATCGCGTCCATCACCTGCCGCGGCGTGGTCTTGCCCTGGCACCACACGCGCACGAAGCCGCCGAGCGCGCCGTGGTGGGCCACGAAGGCGTCGGTGATCGGGCAGACGACCTTGCAGTCACCATCTCCGAACTTCGCGTCCAGCACGTCCTGCAGCCAGATCACGTTGGGTTGGCCAGCTTCGTCGGACTTGTCGCTCATGCCGTGGTCGGCCGTCAGCGCCACCAGCGCTCCGAGCGCCTGCAGCTTGCCGAAACGCTGGTCGAGCGCCTGGTAGAAGCGGCGCGCTTCGCTTTCGTTCGGCGCGTACTTGTGCTGCACGTAGTCGGTGAGCGACAGGTACATCAGGTTGCGCGGTGCCATCTCGAGCAGCTTGATGCCAGCGTCGAGCACGAACAGCGACAGCGCCATCGAATACATGTCGGGCAGCGGCTGGCCCACAAGTTCGAGCACGCCGGTGATGCCGTTCTCGGCCAAGGTGCACTTGTCAGCATGCTCCGACGAGAAACTGATGTTGCCGCGGCTCACGTCGAGGTTCTTGCCGAGCTGGCGGCGCAGCTTGTCTTTCGCGGTGATCGACACGACCTTGGCGCCGGCGTTGGCGAACTGCGACAGGATGGTGTCGCCGCGCAGCAGCTCGGGGCCGGTCATCACCACCGCCTTGCCGGTTGCCACGTCGAGGTAGTAGTTGCCCGAGATGCCGTGCTTCGAGGCCGGCGTGCCGGTGATGATCGACATGTTGTTCGGGCACGTGAAGCTGGGCACCGTGCCGTCGGCCACCGTGCTGAAGCCCTGCGTCATGAAGCGGGCGATGTTCGGGATCGCGCCTTCGCTCAGAAGCTGCTTCAGGTAGGCCGGGTCGCCACCGTCGATGCACACCACCACCACCGGCCGGGCGGGCCAACGGTAGAGCGTGCCGTTGACGTTCACGGCGGGCTTGTCTTGGGTTGTGAGCATGGGCGTGAGGTGTTTGGGGAAGGGTTTCAAGCGGCGCGCGGGCTGGCCGTCAGCGGAGCGGCCGGGCCTTGCAAGGCCTTGTGCAGGCGTTCGCGGCTGTCGATCACATGCTGATAGAGCAACTGCCCGGCCAAGGCAGCGTCGCGTTTGTCGACGGCGTTGACGATGGCCTCGTGGTCGCGGGTGGAAATGGGGATGTTGGCGGCGTTGCGCTTGAGCGTTTCTCGCCGGTACAGGTTCAACTCGTTGACGATGCGCCGGTAGTTGTTCAGCAGCGACGGATTGCCAGCGGCCTGGGCCAGCGTTTCATGGAACTCGATGTTGAGCGGGAAGTAGGCGTCGACGTCGCGCGCCCGGCCGGCGGCCTGCATGCGCTTGATCAGCTCTTTCAGGTGTGCCAGTTGCTCCGGGCGAATGCGCTCGGCGGCCAGCCGGCCGATCAGCGCGTCGAGTGCGGCGCGCACTTCGTAGATGTCGTTCGCCTCGGCCAGCGACAACTGGCGCACAAACACGCCGCGGTTCTTTTCGGTGCGCACCAGGCCGGACTGTTCGAGCGCGCGAAACGCCTCGCGCACCGGCCCGCGCGAGACGCGCAACTGGGCTGCCAGGTCGGCCTCGACGAGCTTGGCGCCGGCCGCCAGTTCGCCGGAGACGATCTGGCGCTCCAGCTCGCGCAGCACCAGCGTGGTCAGCGAGTGCTGCTGCAGCAACTCGATGGCCGATTCGTTCTGGCTGGCGGAGGGGACCCGATGTTCTTTGGCGCTGGGCATGCTCTTTGCTGATCTGCTTGGATTCACAGGGTGAATCCGTGTTGACAGTGGACATTGCAATCAGTAGATTGTCAACAATAAACTGAATCTCGACAAGTTGATTCACCACCGAACGTGCGGGAATGTCCGTCATTGCAACGACATGCGCGCGTCATAAGCTCGAAAGATCGTTCCCTCTCAACGCCCTCAGGAGCCTGCATGAAATCAACGATCCGCACCGCCATCGCACTCACCTTGGGGCTGGCATCGGCTGCCGCACTGGCGCAGGCCAAGACCACGTTGCTGGTCTACACCGCCTTGGAGACCGACCAGCTCAAGGCCTACCAGGAAGGCTTCAACAAGGTCGTGCCCGACATCGAGATCAAGTGGGTGCGCGACTCGACCGGCGTGATCACCGCCAAGTTGCTCGCTGAAAAGTCGAACCCGCAGGCTGATGTGGTGATGGGCGTGGCCGCCAGCAGCCTGGCGCTGCTCGACAAGCAGGGCATGCTGATCCCGTACGCGCCGCTGAACCTCGACGCGATCATGAGCCAGTACCGCGACAAGAAAAACCCGCCGGCCTGGTTCGGCATGGACGTGTGGGGCGCGGCGATCTGCTTCAACACCGTCGAGGCGCAGAAGAAGAACATCCCCAAGCCCGAGACCTGGAAAGACCTGCTCAAGCCCGCTTACAAGGGCCAGATCGTGATGCCCAACCCGGCCTCATCCGGCACCGGCTTCTTCGACGTGACGGCCTGGCTCACCTTGTGGGGCGACAAGAATGGCAAGGGCGACGGCTGGAAGTTCATGGACGGGCTGCACGAGAACATCGCCCAGTACACGCACTCCGGCTCCAAGCCCTGCAACATGGCAGCGGCCGGTGAGTACGTGGTGGGCATCTCGTTCGAATACCGCGCCAACGCCAACAAGGCCAAGGGCGCGCCGATCGACCTGGTATTCCCGAAAGAAGGGCTGGGCTGGGACCTGGAATCGTTCGCCATCCACGCCGGCACCAAGAAGCTCGACGCGGCGAAGAAGCTGGCCGATTGGGCTTCGAGCAAGGACGCGATGGTGCTGTACGGCAAGAACTTCGCCATCACCGCACAACCCGGCGTGGCCGCGCCGCTGGCCAACGTGCCGAAAGACTATGAAGCGCGCCTCGTGAAGATGGACTTCAGCTGGGCGGCTGATAACCGCGAGCGCATCCTGAACGAATGGAACACGCGCTACAACGCGAAGTCGGAACCGAAGAAGTGAATTGGAATGGCTCCCTCTCCCCATGGGAGAGGGTTGGGGTGCGGGCTGACCGCGGCGGGTTTCGCGGTGGCCTGCCCCTCACCCCAGCCCTCTCCCCAAAGGGGCGAGGGAGTGTTCCCGTGCCTTGCGGTGGGTGCGCCCCATGACCGACCACCTGCGGCTCGAAGGCATCCGCAAATCCTTCGGCAACTTCGAGGCGCTGAAGGACATCCACCTTGGCATCCGCAAGGGCGAGTTCGTCTGCTTCCTCGGGCCCTCTGGCTGTGGCAAGACGACCTTGCTGCGCATCATTGCCGGGCTCGAGGCTCAGAGCGCCGGGCGCATCGAGCAGAACGGGCGCGACATTTCGGCGCTGCCGCCGGCACAACGCGACTACGGCATCGTGTTCCAGTCGTACGCGCTGTTTCCCAACCTCAGCATTGCCGACAACGTGGCTTATGGCCTCGTCAACCGCAAGCTGCCGCGCGCCGACGTGAAGGCGCGCGTGAGCGAACTGCTGGCGCTGGTGGGCCTGCCGGGCAACGAGGGCAAGTACCCGGCACAGCTCTCAGGCGGCCAGCAGCAGCGGATCGCGCTGGCCCGCGCGCTCGCCACCAAGCCCGGGCTGCTGCTGCTGGACGAGCCGCTCTCGGCGCTCGACGCGATCGTGCGCGTGCACCTGCGCCAGGAAATCCGCAGCCTGCAGCAAAAGCTCGGCGTCACGACCATCATGGTCACGCACGACCAGGAAGAAGCGCTGGCGGTGGCGGACCGCATCGTCGTGATGAACCAGGGCGTGATCGAGCAGGTGGGCACGCCAATGGAGGTCTACCGCGACCCGGCAACCCTTTTCGTCGCTGACTTCGTCGGCCGCATCAACGCGCTGCCGGCGACGCTCGAAGGTGATGGTCGCGCCAGGGTGGGCGAGGGCGCGGCGGCAGGGCGCTTCTTCTGCCCGACCCCAGGCACGCCGGGCGATGCCGTCAAGATCTACCTGCGCCCCGAAGACGTGCTCGCCCGGCCCATCCAGCCCGGTGACAGCAACGTGTTCGAGGCCCAGATCGAGAAGATCGAGTTCCTCGGCTCGTACTGCCTGGTTCGCGTGAAGGCCGACGCGCTCGGCGAACACAAGCTCACCGTCTACCTGTCGCTCAACTTCCTGGCCGAGCAGAAGCTCGAGGTCGGCGGGCGGCTGCCGCTGCGGCTGTTGCCAGAGCGCATGAGGATCTTTGCGTGAAGGTTCTGCCGTGAGCACGTCGGCGCTGCCGGCGGTGGTGGCGAGCACCGGCGAGTTCAAGCTGCGCGCGCACTGGACCGACCGCATCGCCCACGTCGCGCTGACGCTGGTGGTGCTGGGGCTGCTGATCTTTCTGGGCGCGCCGCTGCTCGCCATCCTGAAGAAGGCGCTCGAAGACGGCAACGGCGCCTTCGTCGGGCTGGCCAACTTCGTCGCCTACGCGCGCACGCCGGCGCTGCTGCAGTCGCTATGGAACAGCCTGTGGGTGTCGGCCGTGGTCACGCTGGTCACCGTGCCCGCGGCGTTCGGCTTTGCGTACGCGCTGACGCGCAGCCGCATGCGCTTCAAACCGCTGTTCCGCGGCATCACCTTGATCCCGCTACTGGCGCCGTCGCTGTTGTCTGCCATTTCGCTGATTTATTGGTTCGGCAACCAGGGCGCGCTGAAGAGCTGGCTCGACCGGCTCGGCATCGAGCAAATCTACGGTGCGCCGGGCATCGTGCTGGCCGAGATCTTCTCGCTGTTCCCGCACGCGCTGATGATCCTCGTGACCGCGCTGACCGCCGCCGACGCGCGGCTTTACGAAGCGGCTGACGCGCTGGGCACCAGCGCCGCGCGCAAGTTCTGGACGATCACGCTGCCCGGCGCAAAGTACGGGCTGATCTCGGCCGCGCTGGTCACCTTCACGCTGGTGATCACCGACTTCGGCATCCCCAAGGTCATCGGCGGCAACTTCAACGTGCTCGCCACCGACATCTTCAAGCTCGTGATCGGCCAGCAGGACTTTGCGCGCGGCTCGGTCGTCGCGCTGCTGCTGCTCGCGCCGGCCGTGCTGACCTTTGCGGTGGACCACCTGGTGCAGCGCAAGCAGACCGCGATGCTGACCGCCCGCGCCGTGCCGTACCGGCCCAAGAAGGCACCGGCCTTCGACGCGCTGATGACCGCGTACTGCAGCTTCGTGGCGCTGCTGATCCTGGCCGTGATCGGCATGGCGGTGTTCGCATCGTTCGCCAAGTTCTGGCCCTACGACCTGAGCCCGAGCCTGAACCACTACAGCCTCGGCCTGTTCGACTCCGACGCCGGCGAAGGCTTCGTCAACAGCCTGAAGATGGCCCTGGGCACGGCGGTGTTCGGCACGGCGCTGGTGTTCACCGGCGCCTACCTGCTGGAAAAAACCCAGGGCCTTCGCGCCGTGCGCAGCAGCCTGCGCATGCTGGCGATGCTGCCGATGGCGGTGCCGGGGCTGGTGCTCGGACTGGGCTTCATCTTCTTCTTCAACGCGCCGGCCAACCCGCTGAACGGGCTGTACCACACGCTGGCGCTGCTGACGATCTGTACCATCGTGCATTTCTACACCACTGGCCACCTGACGGCGGTGACCGCGCTGAAGGCGCTCGACGCCGAGTTCGAAACCGTCTCGGCCTCGCTGAAGGTGCCGTTCTACAAGACCTTCTGGAGAGTCACGCTGCCGATCTGCACGCCGGCACTGGTGGACATCGCGCGCTACTTCTTCATCAACGCCATGACGACGATCTCGGCCGTGGTGTTCCTGTACTCACCCGAGACCAAGGTCGCCTCCATCGCCATCCTGAACCTCGACGAAGCCGGCGACACCGGCGCCGCGGCGGCGATGGCGGTGCTGATCGCTGCGGTGTCCACCGTCGCGACGCTGCTGTTCATGGCGCTGTCGTGGTTCGTGCAGCGCCGCACGCAGGCGTGGAAACAGAGCCCCTGATCGAACCTGATCGAACCCGATCGACCTCACCCGAACGAGACTGCACCGATGGACCGAGACCGCATCCTCCTGACCCCCGGCCCGCTGACCACCACCTTGCGCACCAAGCTCGCGATGTTGAAGGACTGGGGCTCGTGGGATGCCGACTTCAATGCCGTCACTGCCAGCGTGCGGTCGAGGCTGCTCGACATCGTGCACGGTCACGATTCGCACGTGGTCGTGCCCTTGCAAGGCAGCGGCACCTTCAGCGTCGAGGCCGCTGTGGCCACCGTGGTGCCGCGCGACGGCCACGTGCTGGTGCTCGACAACGGCGCCTACTGCAAGCGCGCCGCCAAGCTGACGCAGATGATGGGCCGGCGCGCCAGCGTCGTCGCGTTCGCCGAAGATGAACCGATCTCGCCTGCGGTGCTCGAAGCGCACTTGCGAGACGACCCGAGCATCACCCACGTGGTGCTGATCCACTGCGAAACCGGCACCGGCGTGCTCAACCCGCTCGAGGCGGTGGCGGCGGTGTGCCAGCGCCATGACAAAGGGTTGATCGTCGATGCGATGAGCTCGTTCGGCGCGATCCCCATCGACGCGCGCACGATCCGCTTCGACGCGCTGGTGGCCGCCAGCGGCAAGTGCCTGGAAGGTGTGCCGGGCATGGGCTTCGTGTTCCTGCGCAAGGCGATCCTCGACGGCTGCGCCGGCCGTTGCCAGTCGCTCGCGATGGACCTGCACGACCAGCATGTCTACATGGAAAAGACCGGCCAGTGGCGCTTCACGCCGCCGACGCACGTGCTGGTGGCACTGGCCGAGGCGATCACGCAGTTCGGCGAAGAAGGCGGGCAGCCGGCCCGGCTGGCGCGTTACGCCGACAACTGCAAGACGCTGATCGACGGGCTGTCGGCACTCGGCCTGAAGCCCTTCCTGAAGCCCGAACTGCAGGCGCCGATCATCGTCACCTTTCACGCGCCGGCCCACCCGGCCTACGAATTCAAGCGTTTCTACGCCGCTGCAAAGGCACGCGGATTCCTGCTTTATCCCGGCAAACTGACGCAGGTCGAGACCTTCCGCGTCGGCTGCATCGGCGCGATCGGGCGGACCGAGATGCAACGGGCTGTCAACGCGGTCGGCGAGGTGCTGCAGGAAATGGGCATCATGCGGGGTCGGCAAACGGGCCAGTAACCCCGCCGCAGCCAGGAGAAGCGCGATGGCGTCCAAACAAAAAGAACACTCTGCCGTCAAGGCAGTCCGCGAATCGAAGGCCACCAAGGTCAAGGTCGCCTGCAGCGACATCGACGGCGTGCTGCGCGGCAAGTACCTGCACATCGACAAGTTCCTCGGCGCCGCCGAGCCATCACCGGGCGGCGGCTTCGGCTTCTGCGACGTGGTGTTCGGCTGGGACTCGTCCGACGTCACTTACGACAACACCACGCTGACCGGCTGGCAGCACGGCTTCCCCGACGCCCTCGCGCGGCTCGACCTGAACACCGCGCGCCATGTGCCGTGGGACGGCGGTGTGCCGTTCTTCCTGGGCGAGTTCGTCAATGCCGACGGCAGCCCGTTCGCCGCCTGCCCGCGCCAGACCTTGAAGCGGGTCTTGAAACGCGCCGAGAAGATGGGCTTCAGCGTGATGACACATGGAGTTCGAGTGGTTCAACTTTCTCGAAACCCCGCAGAGCTGGGCCGACAAGAAGGGCGTGGGCCCGACGAACCTGACGCCGGGCATGTTCGGCTACTCGCTGCTGCGCATGAACGGCAACCGCGACTTCTTCAACGCGCTGATGGACGACATGGCTGCGTTCGGCGTGCCGATCGAAGGCCTGCACACCGAGACCGGGCCCGGCACGTATGAAGCGGCCATCGCCTTCAGCAACGCGCTGGAGCAGGCCGACCGCGCGATCCTGTTCAAGACCGGCGCAAAAGAGATCGGCCACCGCTTCGGCATCATGCCCAGCTTCATGGCCAAGTGGAGCCAGCAGTACCCGGGCTGCAGCGGGCACATTCACCAGAGTTTGAAAGAAGGGCCGGACGGCAAGGCCAACCTGTTCTTCGACGCCAAGTCGCCGCGCAAGATGAGCAAGCTGTTCGAGAGTTACCTCGCCGGCCAGGTAGCCTGCCTCATGGAACTGGCGCCGATGTTCTGGCCCACGATCAACAGCTACAAGCGCCTGGTCGATGGCTTCTGGGCGCCGGTCAAGCCGACCTGGGGCATGGACAACCGGACCGCGAGCTTTCGCGTGATTGCAGGCAGCCCGAAAGCCACGCGGCTGGAAACCCGCTGCCCCGGCGCCGACGTGAACCCGTACCTGGCGATGGCCGCTGTCATCGCGGCCGGGCTGGACGGCGTCGAGAAGGGCTTGAAGCTGACCGCCCCGCCGATCACCGGCACCAACCAGGGGGCCGAGAACATTCCGCGCGCGCCGCGCACCTTGATCGAGACGACGCGCATCTTCAAACAGTCTCAGGTCGCGCGCGACTGGTTCGGCGATGACTTCGTCGACCACTTTGCCGCCACGCGCGAGTGGGAGTGGCGCCAGTGGCTCGACGGCGTGACCGATTGGGAGTTGAAGCGCTACTTCGAGATCATCTGACGATGAGCACGGCACGCACGCTGTGCATGGTGTTGCTGGCCCTGCTGGCCAATGTGGCGCAGGCGGCCAACCTGCGCATCGCCAGCGCCTTCGATCCGCAGACGATGGACCCGCATGCGGTGGCGCTGCTGTACCACTCGCGCGTGGCGTTCCAGGTTTACGACACGCTGGCCAACCGCGACGAGAAGTTTCGCCTGGAGCCGTCGTTGGCGCTGTCGTGGGCGGCGCTGAACCCGACCACGTGGCGCATCAAGCTGCGCCCCGGCGTGAACTTTCACGACGGCGCGCCGTTCACCGCCGATGACGCGGTGTTCTCCATCGAGCGCGCGATGACGCCACCGTCGCAGCGCGCCTTCCAGCTCAAGGGCGTGACCGGCGCCAGAAAAGTCGACGAGCTGACCTTCGACATCACCCTGGCCACGCCCGATGCGGTGTTCCCCGAGAAGCTCACCACCCTGGCGATGATGAACAAGGCCTGGTCGGTGAAGCACGGCGTCGAGAAGGCGCAAGACTTCAACGCCAAGCAGGAAACCTTTGCGCTGCGCAATGCCAACGGCAGCGGGCCGTACATGCTCGATCGCTTCGAACCCGACGTGCGCACCGTGCTCAAGCGCAACCCGCGCTGGTGGGGCTGGGGCGACAAGCGCTCGGGCAACGTCGAGCAGGTGAGCTTGTTGGCCATCAAGTCAGACGCGACGCGCATCGCCGCGCTGATTTCGGGCGAGACAGACATGGTGCTCGACCCGCCGCTGCCCGACGTGGAACGCCTCAAGCGTGAAGGTGCGATCACGATGGTGCAGACCGCCGACCTGGGCCAGCAGTACCTGACCTTCGACCAGTCGCGCGACGAGCTCGAAGGCAGCGACGTGAAGGGCCGCAACCCGTTCAAGGACGTGCGCGTGCGGCGCGCGGTCTACCACGCGATCAACGTCGATCTGATCGTGCAGAAGGTGCTGCGCGGGCAGGGCGTGCCGACCGGGGCCTTCCTGTCGAGCCTGGTCGACGGCTCGCCGGCTGAATTGGACAAGCGCCTGCCCTTCGACCCCGCCAAGGCGCGCGCGCTGCTGGCCGAGGCGGGTTACCCGAACGGTTTCTCGGTTGCGCTCGATTGCGTCAACGTCGCATGGCGCGAGGCGGTGTGCCAGGCGGCCACGGCGATGCTGACGCAGGTGGGCATTCGCGCCACGCTGCGCTCGTCGCCGACGAACCAGTTCTTCCCCAAGCTGAGCCAGGCAACGACCAGCTTCATCGAATTCGGCTGGAGCCCCAACCCCGATGCCTGGGCGTCGTTGAACGCGCTCTTCCGCAGTTGGGACAAGTCGGGCCTGGGCACCTTCAACGCCGGCCGCTACAGCAACCCCCAGCTCGATACGCTGATCGACAATCTGCGCGTGGAGCCCGACCTGACACGGCGCCGTGCGATGGTCGGCGTGGTGCTGCGGCTGATCGGCGAAGATCTGCCCTTCATCCCGCTGTATCGGCGCACCCTGAACTGGGCGATGAGCAAGAAGGTGCGCGCGGTCCAGTGGCCCAACGACACGATCGAGCTGCGCTGGGTGCAGGTGCGCTGACACAGGACAGGCCCATCCGCTTCCAGTCCATCATCCGACTTCCGCCATGAGCATCACCCGCTTCTCGTTCCCCACCACGATCCACTTCGGCGCCGGCGCGCGCCGGCTGGCCGGGCCGCACCTGCGCGAGCAGGGCTGCAAGCGGCCGCTGATCGTCACCGACAAGGGCCTGGCCGCGCTGCCGCTGATTGCCGCGCTGCAAGCCGAGTTGAACGCCGCCGGCCTGGACGCCGTGGTTTACGGCGGCATCTGGGGCAACCCGACCGGCAGCCAGGTGATGAACGGCGCGGCGGCGTACAAGGCACATGGGGCCGACTGTGTGGTCGGTGTCGGCGGCGGCGCTGCGCTCGACGTGGCCAAGGTGGTCGGCCTGCTCGCTACCCACCCGGGCGACGTGATGGAGTACGTGTGGGACCACCCGAACGTGCGGCCCATCACGGCGGCGCTGCCGCACTTCATCGCGCTGCCCACCACCTCGGGCACCGGCAGCGAGGTCGGCCGCAGCAGCGTGATCAGCGAAGAAGAAACGCACATCAAGCGCGTCATCTTCTCGCCGCTGATCCTGGCCAAGGCGGTGTTCGCCGACCCCGAACTGACCCTGGCGCTGCCGCCCGCGGTGACCGCCGCGACCGGCATGGACGCGCTGACGCACAACGTCGAGAGTTACCTGTCACCCGCCTTCCACCCGCTGTGCGACGGCATCGCGCTCGAAGGCACGCGCATCGCTGCGCGTGCGCTCGCCACCGCGGTGCGCGAGCCCGGCAACCTGCAGGCGCGCGCCGACATGATGATGAGTTCGATGATGGGCGCGATCGCGTTCCAGAAAGACCTGGGCGCGGTGCACTCCTGCGCCCACGCGCTCGGCACGGTCTGCGACACCCACCACGGCCTGGCCAACGCGCTGATGATCGACACCGTGCTGGCCTGGAACTTCGAGGCCGTGCCGGCCAAGTTCGACGAGCTCGCTCATGCGGCCGGCTTGGCGGGAGGCGGCGCGGCGTTCGTGCCGTGGCTGAAGGCGCTGAAGGCGCAGATCGGCATCGCACCGAGCCTGGCAGCAGTCGGTGTGCACGCCGACCAGGTGCCGCGCCTGGTGCAGGTGGCCACGGCCGACATCTGCCACCAGACCAACCCGCGCCCGTGCACCGCTGCCGACTTCGAATGGCTGTTCCAGCAGGCGCTCAGATCATGACGGCCGACCGCCTGAAGATCGGCGTGTCGGCCTGCTTCTTCCATGCCGATCCGCAGCGGCCCGTCTTCACCAACAAGACGCTGCAGTACGTCGAACAATCGATCGTGCACTGGGTCATGTCCACCGGCGCGCTGGCGGTGATGATCCCGAGCCCGGAGGGCAACACACGCAAGGGCGACGTGACGCTCGAACACTATGCCGACTGGCTCGACGGCCTGCTGCTGCACGGCGGCTCCGATGTGTGGCCGGGCAGTTATGGCGAAGCACCGCTGGAAGAGCGTTGGAGCGGCGACCGTGTGCGCGACGAGTACGAAACCGCGCTGGTGGCCGCGTTCAACAAGGTCGGCAAACCCGTTTTCGGCATTTGCCGCGGGCTGCAGTTGCTCAACGTGGCGTTCGGCGGCAGCCTGTACCAGGACATCAAGACCCAGCGGCCCGAAGCGCTGGTGCACCGCGATGCCGGCTTGTACGACCGCCACTTCCACTCGCTGGAATTTGTGCCGGGCACGCGCCTCGCGGAGTTGTACCCCGGCGTCGGCAAGGTCACCGTCAACAGCGTGCACCACCAGGCCATCAAACAACTGGCACCGGGCTTCGTGGTCGAGGCCTTGTCGCCCGACGACGGCATGATCGAGGCGGTGCGCAAGCCCGGCAGCAGCTTCGTCGCCGCGGTGCAGTGGCACCCCGAGTTCCACAGCCACGAGTGGGGCACCCTGGACGATGCCCCGATCCTGAACGACTTTCTCAGCGCGGCCCATGCCGCGAAACATCCATGAGCTTCCTGAAGATCACCAACCCCGCCACCGGCCTGCTGCTGGCCGAAGTGCCGGCCGACGACGTTCACAGCGTGGCCGACAAGGCCCGGGCCGCGCGTGCCGCGCAACCGGCCTGGGCGGCACTGCCGCTGAGCGAGCGGCGGGTCTGCATCCAGCGCTTTCGCGCGTTGTTGATGGCGCAACTCGAGATCCTGGCGACGACGCTCACGTCCGAAGTCGGCAAGCCCATCACCCAATCGCGCAACGAGCTCAACGGCTTGATCGCGCGGATCGACTTCTTTCTCGACCAGGTCGAGCCCAGCACCGCAGTGCAGACCGTCTTCGACGAAGGTGGCATGACCGAGCGCATCGGTCACGACCCGCTCGGGCTCGTGGCCAACATCTCGGCGTGGAACTACCCGTATTTCGTCGGCGGCAACGTGTTCGTGCCGGCGCTGCTGACAGGCAACGCAGTGCTTTACAAACCCTCTGAGTATTCGACCCTGACCGGCCTGCACATCGCCCGCCTGTTGCGCGATGCCGGCGTGCCCGAAGGCGTGTTCACCACCGTGGTCGGCACCGGGCATGTGGGTGCGGCACTGCTGGCGCAGGACATCGATGGGCTGTTCTTCACCGGCTCGGCTGTCACCGGGGCGAAGATCGCTGCGACCATGGGGCCGCGCCTGGTCAAGCTGCAGCTCGAGCTGGGCGGCAAGGACCCGAGTTATGTGTGCGACGACGCTGATGCACGCGCCGCCGCCGAGTCGCTCGCCGACGGCGCGATGTACAACACCGGGCAAAGCTGCTGCTCGGTCGAACGCATCTACGTGCACGAGCGCATTCACGATGCGTTTGTCGACGCGTTCGTGGCCGCCGTCAAGGCCATGCGCATCGGCGACCCGATGAACGAGGACAGCTACATCGGCCCGCTCACACGCGAGCCGCAGCTCAAGGTGCTGGCAGCGCAGGTGGCCGACGCGCTGGCCAAGGGTGCCACCCTGCGCGCCGGCGGCAAGCGCATCGCCCGGGCCGGCAACTGGTTCGAGCCGACCGTGTTCACCGACGTGAACCATGGCATGGAGCTGATGCGCGAAGAAAGTTTCGGCCCGATCATCGGCATCCAGAAGGTCAGCGACGACGCCGAAGCGCTGCGCCTGATGAACGACACCCGCTATGGGCTGACGGCCGGCGTCTACTCGCCCGACGAGAAACGCGCTGCGGCGATCCTGGCGCGCGCCAACGCCGGCAGCGTGTACTGGAACTGCTGCGACCGCGTGAGCCCGCGGCTGCCGTGGTCTGGCCACGGTGACTCGGGCATCGGCCTGACCTTGTCTTCCTACGGCATCCAGACCTTCACCCGGCCGCGCGCCTGGCATTTGCGCCGGCCGTGAGCCCGTGACTCGCCTCGCGCTGTTCGACCTGGACCACACGCTGCTCAGCGCCGACAGCGACGTGCTGTGGTGCGAATTCCTGATGCAGCACGGCCTGCTGCCGCGGGCCGAGTTCGAAGCGCGCAACGCGGCCATGGCCGAGCGCTACCGGGCCGGCTCCGTTTCGCCAGCCGAGTTCTGCGAGTTCTATGTGTCGACCCTGGCAGGCCGAACTCTGGCCCAGTGGCAGCCGTGGCGCGAATCCTTCGTGAACGAGGTGGTGGTGCCGCTGATTCCTCCCTCGGCCCGGGAACTGGTCGAATCGCACCGCCAACGCGGCGACCTGCTGGTGCTGACCACCGCGACGAACCGCTTCATCACCGAGCCGACCGCGCAGCACCTGGGCCTGGCGCACCTGATCGCCACCGAAGCGGAGGTGGTCGACAACCAGTTCACCGGCCGCACCGAGCACACGCTGAACATGCGCGAAGGCAAGGTGACGCGCCTGCTTGTCTGGCTGGCGGCGCAAGGTCTGCCGGCCGAAGGGCTGACTGACGCCACGTTCTACAGCGACTCGGCCAACGACCTGCCGTTGCTGCGCGCGGTGGGACACCCGGTGGCGGTGGACCCGGACGACGCCTTGCTGGCCGTGGCCACTGCAAGCGGCTGGCCGGTGCTGCGCCTGCCGCGCTGAAGGATCAGGCGTCGAACCAGGCGCTGAACCAAGCGCCGATTCAATTTCTATGTTGATTCAGGCGCTGAGCGCTTCGGCCGGCGACCACGGGCCGTTGGAGGCCACGCCCAGGCCCAGCGGCCGGCTCTCGGCGAACACCGGCTGCGCTTCGCCACCGGTGGCCACCACGGCGCGGCTGCGGCCCTGGCGCTTGGCTTCATAAAGGGCCTGGTCGGCGCGCCGCAGCGCGGCGTCGACGGTTTCGTTCGGGTTCATCTGCACGATGCCGAAGCTCAGCGACACACGCGGCTGAATCGACTCGGCCTGGCGGTCGTTCAGCAAGGCGACGATGCGCCCGGCCAGCGTGATCGCGTCGGTCGCTTGGGTCTCGGGCAGCACGAGCGAAAACTCGTCGCCACCCAGGCGGCCGGCCACGTCTTGCTCGCGCAGCGACTTGCGCACGCAGTGCGCCACCTGGCGCAGCGCCTCGTCGCCGCTGGCGTGGCCGTAGCGGTCGTTGATGTGCTTGAAGTGGTCGATGTCCAGCATCATCACCACCGAAGCGCCGGGCCGGCTGGCCGCCACCGAGAGCGCCGCCAGTTCGTGGAAACGGCGCCGGTTGGGCACCCGCGTGAGCACGTCCATGTCGGCCAGGAAGCGCAGCTTGCGGTGTTTGGCCCGCAGCGCCTGTTCGGTGCGCTCCCAGCTCATCAGCGGGCCCAGGTAGACCATCAGCAGGCCCGGGATCACCGACAGCAGACTGGTGGCCAGCAGCACGTTGTCCGACCCCAGCGAGCTGCCGCCGGAGGTGACCGCCCAGGCCAGGCGCAGCCCCAGCAGGCTGGCCACCATCACCTCGATGATGGCCAGCGTCTGCAGCGCCACGCTGCCCTTGAACTCGCGCAGGCGGCCGGTCAGCGCGGCGGCGTAGAAGTGCAGCAGCATCATGCCGACCATGAATGCGGCCACGGAGTGGCTTTCGCGGCCGAAGCCGACCCAGGCCGCCACCCAGGCGGTACACGCCAGGCCCAGCACCAGGGCGTCGGCGATGACCGGCACATCGATGCCATGGCGGGAATAGAAGCGCCGCAATCCCACCAGTACCGTGATCGGGCCTTGCAGCAGCAGCAGGGTCGAGACCGGCAGCAGCCACGGTTGGTCGCGATGTTGGGTTTGCAGCAGCAGGCCCAGCGCCAGCAGCCACTGCGCGGTCGTCCAGTGCCAGAAACCCCGGTAGGTCTTGAGCTTGGTGCCGAACAGGCTCATCAAACCCGCCGACAGCACCAGCGCAGCGATGCAGGTGTACAGCAGGGTGGGCAGGTGCAATGGCATGTGTGCAGCAGGGTGTAACGACATTGTGCTGAGACCCCTGTCACGGCGCTTCCCCCATCGGAGGGGTAGTTGCAACAGGATGCGTCAAATGTTCACGGATGCGTCCGGGATGGTGCCAGGCCGCTGGTGCGGTTTAGTGCGGGGGCGCTCTGTCGGGAGCCGCTACCATTCCCGGATCGAAGCCTGGAGTCAGTGCAATGGACGTGGTGGACTACGAGATCAGGGGCGCCGAGATGCAGTTCGTGGAGGTCGAGCTCGACCCCGGCGAGGCGGCGGTGGGTGAAGCCGGCAGCATGATGTTCATGGACGCCGGCATCCAGATGGACACGGTTTTCGGCGACGGATCCCAGCAGCAAAGCGGCGGCTTGTTCGGCAAGCTGCTGGGCGCCGGCAAGCGGCTGGTCACCGGCGAGTCGCTGTTCACCACGATTTACAGCAACCAGGGCTCCGCGAAGGCGCGAGTGGCTTTTGCTGCGCCGTACCCCGGCAAGATCCTGCCGATGGACCTGCGCCAGCTCGGCGGCACGCTGATCTGCCAGAAAGACGCCTTCCTGTGCGCGGCGCGCGGGGTGTCGCTGGGCATCCACTTCCAGCAGAAGATGTCGGTCGGCTTCTTCGGCGGCGAAGGCTTCATCATGCAAAAGCTCGAAGGCACCGGCATGGCCTTCGTGCACGCCGGCGGCACGGTGGTCAAGCGTGAGCTGCGCCAGGGCCAGGTGCTGATGGTGGACACCGGCTGCCTGGTCGCGATGACGCCGAACGTCAACTTCGAGATCCAGTACGTCGGCAAGATCAAGACCGCGCTGTTCGGCGGCGAGGGGCTGTTCTTCGCCAAGGTCAGCGGGCCCGGCACGGTGTGGCTGCAGAGCCTGCCGTTCTCGCGCCTGGCCTCGCGCGTGTTCGCGGCGGCGCCGCAGCGCGGTGGCTCTCGTGAAGAAGGCTCGCTGCTGGGCGGCTTCGGTGCGGGGGGCTTGTTGGGGGGCGTGCTCGGTGGCGATGACGAGTGATGGCCGCAGCGTGGCGCTGAAGCGCCGTCGGCTATCCTCGACCCGATGAAACCGCTGCTCGACGCATTCTGGCGCGCTGCAGCCTACTGCCTGCACCCGCAGGTGATTGCGCTGTCGATCCTGCCGCTGATCATCACCGGCGGGCTGGCGGCCGGCCTCGGCTACTACTTCTGGGAGCCGGCGCTGGTGCAGGTGCGCGACACGCTCGAGGGCTGGGCCGTGCTGAGCACCGTGCTGGAGTGGCTCGAATCGGTCGGCGGCGGCGGCTTCAAGAACGTGCTGGCGCCGCTGATCGTGGTGGCGCTGTCGATCCCGGTGGTCGTGGTCGTGTCGCTTCTGCTGGTGGCGATGCTGATGACGCCGGCCATCGTCAACCTGGTGGCGGTACGGCGCTTCCCGCAGCTCGAACGGCGCCACGGCGCGGGCTTCCTTCAAAGTGCCTTCTGGTCGTTCACCTTCACGGTGCTGGCGCTGATGGCCATGATCGTCAGCATTCCGTTCTGGTTCGTTCCGCCGTTGGTGCTGGTGCTGCCGCCGCTGATCTGGGGCTGGCTGACCTACCGGGTGCTGAGCTTTGACGTGCTGGCCGAACACGCCACGCGCGACGAGCGCCTGCAGATCATGCGAGAGCACCGCTGGCCGCTGCTGGCCATGGGCGTGATCGCGGGTTACCTCGGTGCGGCGCCTTCGCTGGTGTGGGCCGTCAGCGCGATGATGCTGGTCTTCGCGCCGCTGCTGATCGTGGCCGCCGTCTGGATCTACACGCTGGTGTTTGCGTTCTCGGCGCTCTGGTTCGCGCACTACACGCTGGCGGCCCTGCAGGCCTTGCGTGCCGCCCAGGTGCCGCCGGCCGAGCCGGTGCTGGCGCCGAGGGTCGACCTGCTGCCGCCCCTGAATCCCTCTCCCGACAAACTGCCCGCCTTGCCATCCACATGAACTTCGGCCTCATCATCGTCGGCGACGAAATCCTGTCCGGCAAGCGTGAAGACAAGCACCTGCCCAAGGTCATCGAACTGCTCGGCGCCCGTGGCCTGAGCTTGAGCTGGGCCCGCTACGTAGGCGACGACCCGGAGCGCATCACCGCCGACCTGAAACATGCTTTCAGCAGCGGCGACGTGGTGTTCTCGTGCGGCGGCATCGGCGCCACACCCGACGACCACACGCGCCAATGCGCCGCCGCCGCGCTGGGCGTGCCGCTGGCGCTGCATCCGCAGGCGCGCGACCTGATCGTGGAGCGCATGCGCGACGTCGCCAAGGAAAAGGGCCTGCCGTTCGAACCCGAGCGGCACGACAACCAGCACCGCCTGAACATGGGCACCTTCCCTGAAGGCGCGCAGATCATCCCGAACCCGTACAACAAGATCGCAGGGTTTTCGGTCGGCAACGTGTTCTTCGTGCCCGGCTTCCCGGTGATGGCCTGGCCGATGATCGAGTGGGTGCTGGACCAGCGTTTTGTCCATCTGCACCGAAGCCGGACCCAAACCGAACAGTCGGTCATCGTGTTCGGCGCGATGGAAGCGGCGCTCACGCCCCTGATGGAGGCCATCGAGGCGCGCCACGCCGGCATCAAGGTGTTCAGCCTGCCCAGCGTGGACCACCCGAAATGGGGCGCGCACATCGAGTTGGGCGTCAAAGGCGAGGCTGCGTTGCTCGCGGCCGCCTATCAGGAATTGCTGTCCGGCCTGGCCCGGCAGGGCGCCAGATTGGGCCCCGAACTGGTGCGTTGAGCTCGACTTGAGCGCCCCTCGATGGGGCGTTCTTCATGCCGCTTTTGGTGCGCTCTCCCGGGCGTCGCATGGGTTGGCGGTGGCACGCTTTCTGCTACATTCCTGTGCGCATTTCCGGCCCACAGTTTCATCGTGCCAGCCGGTTTTTCGAGCCAAACCCCGCCCCAACAACCCAAAGAGCGCCCGCTAGGAGAACCTGATGGCCAAGACCGTCGCCGACGTGATGAAGATGGTGAAAGAGAACGAGATCAAGTTCGTCGATCTCCGCTTTACCGACACCCGCGGCAAAGAGCAGCACGTGACCGTGCCGCTATCCCACTTCAATGAAGACAAGTTCACGTCGGGCCACGCCTTCGACGGTTCCTCGATTGCCGGCTGGAAGGGCATCGAAGCGTCTGACATGCAGCTGATGCCCGACCCGAACACCGCCAACATCGACCCGTTCTTCGAAGAGCCGACGCTGATCCTGACCTGCGACGTGGTCGAGCCGGGCGACGGCAAGCCCTATGAGCGCGACCCGCGTTCGCTGGCCAAGCGCGCCGAGGCCTACATGAAGGCCTCGGGCCTGGGCGACACCGCCTACTTCGGCCCCGAGCCCGAGTTCTTCGTTTTCGACAGCGTGCGTTGGGGCAACGACATGTCGGGTTGCTTCTCCAAGATCGAGTCCGAAGAAGCGGCCTGGAACACCGGCAAGGAATACGAGCACGGCAACTCCGGCTACCGCCCGACGGTGAAGGGCGGCTACTTCCCGACGCCGCCGGTGGACAGCTTTCAGGACATGCGTTCCGAAATGTGCCTGGTGCTCGAATCGCTGGGCATTCCCTGCGAAGTTCACCACCACGAAGTGGCCAACGCCGGCCAGATGGAACTCGGCACCCGGTTCAGCACGCTGATCCAGCGCGCCGACTGGGTGCAGTTGCAGAAGTACGTGATCCAGAACGTCGCCCACAGCTACGGCAAGACAGCGACCTTCATGCCCAAGCCGATCGTCGGCGACAACGGCTCGGGCATGCACGTGCACCAGTCGGTCTGGAAAGACGGCAAGAACCTGTTCGCCGGTGATGGTTATGCCGGCCTGAGCGAGTTCGCGCTGTTCTACATCGGCGGCATCATCAAGCACGCACGCGCGCTCAACGCCATCACCAACCCGGGCACCAACTCGTACAAGCGCCTCGTGCCGGGTTATGAAGCGCCGGTCAAGCTGGCCTACTCGGCGAAGAACCGCTCGGCGTCGATCCGCATCCCGTTCGTGGCAAACCCGAAGGGCCGCCGCGTCGAAGCGCGTTTCCCGGACCCGCTGATGAACCCCTACCTCGGCTTCGCCGCCATGCTGATGGCCGGGCTGGACGGCGTGGAGAACAAGATCCACCCTGGCGAGCCCGCCAGCAAGGACCTGTACCACCTGCCGCCGGAAGAGGACAAGCTGATCCCGACCGTGTGCCACAGCCTCGACCAGGCGCTCGAGTACCTCGACAAGGACCGCGCTTTCCTGACCAAGGGGGGTGTGTTCACCGATGCCTACCTCGACGCCTACATCGACCTGAAGATGCAGGAAGTGACGCGCTTCCGCATGGCCAC
>JANMYQ010000070.1:0-53616 GCA_031382215.1 Methylibium sp. | reverse complement strand
AAGCTGTCGGCCATGCACACCACTTCGGCCGGCTTGGCGAGTTCGTTGTTCTTCGCGTCGTTGCTCTTCAGGCCGAAACCTTGCAGGAAGCCGTTGTGGCGTTGCGCGCCGACCGGGTGGCCGGGGAACAGGTCGAGCGTGGCGATCTTCACCGGCTTGCCTGCCATCGCTGCCTTGGCGTATTGGCCGATCAGAACGCCGGCCTTGTAGTTGTCGGTCGCGAACAGCGCGTCGGTGGCGTCGGCCGGGTCGGTCGGGCTGTCGAGTGCGATCACCATCACGCCCTTGGCCTGCGCCTTCTTGATGGCCGGGATGATGGCCTTGGAGTCGCTCGGCGTGATCAAGATGGTCTTGGCGCCGGCAGCGATCATGTTTTCCATCGCCGTCACCAGGCCGGCGTTGTCACCGTCGGTCTTGCCCGCGCCGCTCAGCAGCTTGGCACCCTTGGCCTTGGCGGCAGCGTCGGCGCCTTCCTTCATCTTCACGAAGAAGGGGTTGGTTTCGGTCTTGGTGATCAGGCCGATGACCACTTCCTGGGCCGACACGGCGCCGGCAGCGCTCATCAGTACGGCCAGGGTGGTCAGCGACAGGGTGGTCTTCAGGGTCTTCGCGGTTTGGGTCATGAGAGCGTCTCCGGTGTGTGTGTTCGGGCCTTTGCGGCCCGGGGTTTCAAAGACATCCCGTCGTCGGGGTGTGGGATGAATTATTGGATCTGTCATTAAATAAATCAAGTTGATTTATTAATGGAAAACCCTAGGCCGACGGGCCTGTCCGGCGGGTTGGCTTGCGCCCACAATCTGCGCTGCGGCGAGCTTGTGGCGACCGGCCGAAGCGGCCCGAATGAATGTCCAGAATGAATGGAGAAGTGCATGTTCCTCGTCTGTGGTGAAGCGCTGATGGATGTGTTTGCGGTGGGCGACAGCCCCACCGGCGTGAACCTCGACGCGCGCGTGGGCGGCTCGCCGTTCAACGTGGCCGTCGGCCTGGCGCGGCTGGCGCAGCCGGTGGCGTTCCTGGGTGCGGTCTCGCGCGGCTTCCTGGGCGAGCGGCTGATGCGCGCGCTCAGGGCCGAAGGCGTGAACCTGGCGCACGTGGCGCGCAGCGATGCACCGACCACGTTGGGCCTGGTCGGGCTCGACGAAAAGGGCGTGCCCTCGTATTCGTTCTACGGCGAAGGCGCGGCCGACCGCCAGTTGCTGCCCGAGGCCCTGCCGACCGGCAAGTTCGAGGCGCTGCACTTCGGCTCGTACACCACCGTGGTGGAACCGACCGCGTCGACCCTGCGCCAACTGGTGCAGCGCGAACATGGCAAGACCTTGATCTCGTACGACCCGAACGTGCGCCTGAACGTGCGGCCCGACGTGGCGCGCTGGCGCGAGCACCTGCAGTGGATGCTGCCGCGCACCGACCTTCTCAAGATCAGCGATGAAGACCTGGGCCTGCTGATGCCCGGCCGCACGCCCGAGGCTTTTGCCGCCGAGGCGCTGGCGCAAGGCGTGAAGCTGGCGGTGGTGACACGCGGCGGCGAAGGCGCGAGTGCGTGGACGGCCGCCGGTGCCCACGCCAGCGTGCCCACGCCAAAGGTCACGGTGATCGACACGGTCGGCGCTGGCGACACCTTTCAGGCGGCGTTGCTGACCTGGCTGGCCGAACACCACAGTGTGTCGCCCGCGGCGCTGGCCGGGCTGTCGGCCGTGCAGTTGAAAGACGCGCTGGGCTTTGCCGCGCAGGCCGCTGCGATCACCTGCTCGCGCCGCGGTGCCGACATGCCGAGGCGGAGCGAGTTGAGCTGACCGGCGTCCGCGTCGGCCCGGTCGCCGATACTGGCGGCCATGTCGATCACGGTGTTCTACAAGCTGCTGGCCATCATCATCGTGGTGGCGCTGGGCTGGGTGATCGGCAAGACGAAGTGGCTGAACCACGGCACGACCGGCAGTGACCCGGCGCGCACCTTGTCGAACGCGGCGCTGTACCTCTTCATCCCGGCGCTGCTGTTCCGCACCACCGCGCGCATTCAGTTCGGCACCCTGCCCTGGGGCACGCTGGCGGCGTTCTTCGTGCCGGTGCTGCTGATGCTGCTGCTGGTCTACGCCTGGCAGCGGCGCTGGAACCGCAGCGCCCGCCTGCCGGTGGCCGCACCCAGCGTGCGCGCCATCTCGGCCAGCTTCGGCAACACCGTGCAGGTCGGCATCCCGATGGCCGCGGCGCTGTTCGGCGAGAGCGGGCTGGCCATCCACATCACCATCGTCAGCCTGCACGCGCTGGTGCTGCTGACGGTGCTGACGGCGCTGGTGGAACTCGACCTGGCACGCGAACGGCGCCAGCAGTGCACGACCGACACCCACCTGCTGGCCACCCTGGCCACCACCGCGCGCAACACCGTGATTCACCCGGTCGTGCTGCCGGTGCTGTGCGGGCTGGTCTGGAACGCCACCGGCTGGCCGCTGCCGGCAGTGATCGACGAGATCCTGGCCACGCTGGGCCAGGCGGTGGTGCCGCTGTGCCTGGTGCTGATCGGCCTGTCGCTGGCGCAATACGGCGTGCGCGACTCTGCCAAGGGCGCGGGCGTGATCTCGGCCGTCAAGCTGCTCGTGCTGCCGGCCCTGGTGCTGGCGATCGGCCACTGGGGCATGGGATTGAGCGGCGTGCCGCTGTCGGTGGTGGTCATGGCGGCGGCGCTGCCGGTTGGCTCGAACGCGCTGATCTTCGCGCAGCGCTACCAGACGCAGGAAGCCGAGACCACCGCCGCCGTGGTGTTCTCGACAGTCGGTTTTGCGCTGACGGCGCCGCTGTGGTTGGCCGTGCTCTCTGCCACGCACTGAGCACACATCGGCGCGCGAGACCGTGCGCGCTTTGCGACAATGTCGCCCATGACGTCCAACGACCTCCAAGCCACCGTCGCGCACATGGGCGCCGCCGCCCGCGCCGCCAGCACGAAGATGGCCGCCGCCTCGACCGCAGCCAAGAATTCGGCGCTGACCGCGCTGGCGCGCCTGCTGCGCAGCAGCGACGACGCCTTGAGCGCCGCCAACGTGCTCGACGTGCAGGCCGCACAAACCGCCGGCCTGGCCGCACCGCTGGTGGACCGCCTGAAACTCACGCCGAAGATCATCGAGACGGTTGCCGAAGGCTGCGAGCAGATCGCGGCGATGCCCGACCCGATCGGCGAGATCACCAACATGCGGCGCCGCCCGAGCGGCATCAGCGTGGGCCAGATGCGCGTGCCGCTGGGCGTGTTCGGCATGATCTACGAGAGCCGGCCCAACGTGACGATCGAAGCGGCGTCGCTGGCCATCAAGAGCGGCAATGCCTGCATCCTGCGCGGCGGTTCGGAGGCGATCCACTCCAACCTGGCGCTGTGGAAGCTGGTGCAGGCGGCGCTCGCCGAGGCCGGCCTGCCGCCCGACGCGGTGCAACTGGTGCAGACGACCGACCGTGCCGCCGTCGGCTTCCTGATCGCCTCGCCCGAGGCGGTGGACGTGATCATCCCGCGCGGCGGCAAGGGTCTGATCGAGCGCATCAGCCGCGAGGCCAAGGTGCCGGTCATCAAGCACCTGGACGGCAACTGCCATGTTTACGTCGATGCCGGTGCGGACCTCGAGCTGGCGCTGCGCGTGACCGACAACGCCAAGACGCAGAAGTACAGCCCCTGCAATGCGGCCGAGTCGCTGCTGGTGCACGAGGCCATCGCGCCGGCCTTCCTGCCGCGCATCGGCGCGCTGTTCGCCGCCAAGGGCGTGGAGATGCGCTGCGATCCGGCTGGCCTGGCGCTGTTGGCCAAGGTGCCAGATGCGAAGCTCGCGCCCGCGACCGAGCAGGACTGGGCCGAGGAATACCTCGCCCCGATCATCAGCGTGAAGGTGGTGGCCAGCCTGGACGAGGCGATGGCGCACATCCACCGTTACGGCTCGCACCACACCGACGCGATCCTGACGCAGAACCACGGGCACGCGATGCGCTTCCTGCGCGAGGTCGATTCGGCCAGCGTGATGGTCAACGCCTCGACCCGGTTCGCCGACGGCTTCGAGTACGGCCTGGGCGCCGAAATCGGCATCAGCACCGACAAGTTTCACGCCCGCGGGCCGGTGGGGTTGGAGGGGCTGACGTCGATGAAGTGGGTCGTGCTGGGCAACGGCGAAGTTCGCGGCTGACCTCTCAGCCGGCGGCCAGGCCGCGCACCACCTGCTTCACCAGCGCCCGCACGAACGCCGCGTCGATGCCGGCGTGCCCCATCAGCACGCGGAAGAACAGCGCACCGTAGACCTGGTCCAGCGCCACCTCCACGTCCAGCCCGGCGCGCAGTTCGCCGGCCTGCACTGCTTCTTCGAGGAAGGCCTTGCCTTCGCTGCGCCGCGCGAGCACGAAGTGGTGGCGGAACGCCTTGGCCACCTCGGTGTCGGGGTCGGCTGCGGCGATCATTGCGGTGACGTTGCGGCCCTGGCGCGAGACCAGCGTTTCGCTCACCGCCAACAACTGTTGCTCCAGCGCGCGCAAGGGCGAGCGCTTGCGCACAGCCGCTTTCGGCAGCGCCGCCTGATCCATCAGCGCAGCCATTGCCACCGCGTGGCGGTTCGGCCACCAGCGGTAGACGGTCGGCTTGCCGACACCGGCACGCTCGGCCACCGCCTCCATCGTCAGCCCGGCCGGGCCGGCTTCGTTCATCAGCTCGCGCGCGGCGCGCAGGATCGCGTCGCGGATCTGCGGGCTGCGCGGCCGGCCGCGGCTGCGCGCGGGGGCGGCGTGCTCGTTGGGATCCGGCTTGACAGGGTCGGTCATTTATGGAACGCTACGTAATGTAATTTATCCATCCAGTGTAGCGAGGAACCCGCCATGACCCAACGCAGCCTCACCCCTGCCATCGGCCCGCTCACGCCCCACCTCGTCGTGCGCGGCGCGGCCCAGGCCATGCAGTTCTACGCCCAGGTGTTCGGCGCGCGCGAGGACTTCTCGCTGCTCGAACCCAGCGGAAAGGTCGGCCATGCCGAGATGCTGATTGGCGAGTCGCGCCTGATGCTGGCCGACGAGTACCCCGACTTCGGTGCACTCGCCCCCGGCTCGGTGGGCGGCACGCCAGTGGCGCTGCACCTATACGTGCCCGACGTGGACGCGACGATCGCGCTGGCCGAAGCCCACGGCGCCACCGTGCTGCGCGCCGCCAAGGACGAGTTCTACGGCGACCGCAGCGGCACCGTGCTCGACCCGTTCGGCCACCGCTGGAACCTGGCCACGCGCAAGCACACGGTCAGCCCGGCCGAGATGCAGCGGCGCTGGACCGAGATGCTGGGCGGCTGACCCCTCGCGCGGCCGCCTGGCCCGGGGAAACCCGGGCTTTCGATCAAGGCAAAATTGGCCATGACCGATTCGCGCCGTGCCCTAGTGCTTTTCTCCGGAGGCCAGGACTCCACCGCCTGCCTGGCCTGGGCGCTTGAGCGTTATGCGCACGTCGAGACCATCGGCTTCGCGTACGCGCAGCGCCACTTGGTCGAACTCGAAGCACGCCAGTTCGTGCTGCTGCAGTTGCGCGCCCAGTTCCCCTACTGGGCACCGCGGCTGGGGCAAGACCACGTGCTCGACCTGTCGCTGCTGGGCCAGATTTCCGACACCGCGCTGACCGACGAACGCGCCATCGAGATGGACGCCAACGGCCTGCCCAACACCTTCGTGCCGGGCCGCAACCTGCTGTTCTTCACTTTTGCCGCCACGGTGGCCTACCGGCGCGGCTTGAACGTGCTGGTGGGCGGCATGTGCGAGACCGACTTTTCCGGCTACCCCGACTGCCGCGACAACGCGCTCAAGTCGCTGCAGGTGGCGTTGAGCCTGGGCCTGGACACGCCGATGACCGTGGAGACCCCGCTGATGTGGCTGGACAAGGCGCAGACCTGGGGCTTCAGCGCCGCGCTGGGCGGCGAAGCGCTGAACGCGCTGATCGTCGAGCACACCCACACCTGCTACCTGGGCGACCGCATCCACAAACACGCTTGGGGCTACGGCTGCGGCCACTGCCCGGCCTGCGCGCTGCGCGGGCGCGGCTACAAGGCCTGGCGCGCCAACGGCGACCAGCCGTTCCAGGACACCCAACCGGATGCGGGCGAGGATGCAGGCGAGGATGCAGGTGCGGGGGTGGGTGCGGGTGCGGGTGCGGGTTCCGGCACGCCCCCGACCCGCTGAGCTTTGCCGCGCTTCACCGAGACAGGTGCCCTGGATCATGACCATGAGCAGCGCGCAGATCACCGTCGTGGCGCTGGCCGCCGTGCTGTTGTTCTGGGCCGTCGGCGCTTACAACCGCTTGATGGAATTGCGCAACCACATCCTGCGCGGGTTCGCGCCGCTCGACCAGCAGCTGGGCCTGCGCCATGCACTGCTTCAGCGCCAGATCGACGCGCTGGAGGCGCAGCTGCCGGAGCATTTCGAAACCCTCACGGCCCTGCGGGCGGCCTGCGTGCAGGCTCAGGCGGCGGCCAACCACGCACGCAACCGCCCGAGCGCCAGCGGCGCGGTGAACAGCCTGCGGCTGGCCGAAGACATTCTGCTCACAACCCGCGCAAAGTTGCCGCCGATGGCACCGCAGGACTCGGGGCTTCCGGATCTGGCGGATCTGGACCAACGGATCGCCGCTGCCGACGCGGCGCTGCAGTTCGCACGCGGCCGCTTCAACGACGCCGTGATGGAGTACAACCGGGCGGTGCAACAATTCCCCACCCGGCTGCTCGCCGGCCTGTTCGGGTTTGGGTTGGCGGGCGCGTTGTAGCGCGATGGGTTAGTCAACCCCCATGAGAGGCTTCGCTTTGACACTGCAATCGGGCACCCGGGTTGAACCCGCCGATGTCTCACCCCGGCCCTTGGCGACCGTCGCCGACGCCGTGGGCCTGCGCGCCGCCTTGCTGGCGCTGCTGGTGCCGCCGGGCAGCCGCCGCCCGGCGCTGGCCTGGCAGGTCGAGACGGCGGGCAGCCCGCAAGCCCCGGCGCTGCGAGACGAGGTGAACGACTTGCAACCCGTTGATCGCCTGCCCTGGTTCGAAAAGCTGCTGGTGCGCATGGCGCGCCAGCCGCTGATCGAGCGCCAGTTGCTGCTCGAAGCGGCGCGCCGGATCATGCGCGCGCGCGGCGCGGCCTGGCCGATCGACACCTTGCACTGGCTGCTGATGCGCCAGCGCCTCGGTGACCAGGGCACGTTGGCGGCGCCCGCGCCGGCCGACGTCGCGTACTCGCAGTTGCCCGAAGACGACGTGCACGCGATCGCGCGCTACACCGCCTTCCTGGCCCGGCTCGTGCCCAGCGCGATCATCGACCGCAAGGGCCACGCCGCCTGGTATGCGGCCGTGATGGCCACCTGGCAGGGCCGCGTGCCGGTGCCGCCCTGCGACCCCGCGCCTGACGGCGACGCGCTGGTGCAGGCGCTGCGCCAGATCCAGTCTCTGCCCTGGCTGCAGCGGCCGATGATCGTGCGCGCCTGGGTCAGCGCCGCGCTCAAGCACAGCCATGGCGGGCGCCTGGCGATCGAAGCCGCCGACGCGCTGCGCATGAGTTGCACGTTGCTGGATTCCCCGATGCCGCCCGAGCTGGCGGCCCACTACATTCAAGCCCCCCCGAAGTGAAGGAGATTCCAATGAGGCCACCGATCAACGCCTGGCCGGCAAGGCGCCCTGCCGCCACGCTGGCGCTGCTGGCTGGCCTGGGTGCAGCAGCCGGCTCGCCCGCCGCGCACGCCCAGACCTCCGCCGCGCTGCAGGCACGCAGCCTGGCCGCTACCTGCGCCAGTTGCCACGGCACGAGCGGCCGCGCGGTCGACGGCGCGGCCGTGCCCGGCCTGGCCGGGCTGCCGGCGCCCTACATGGTCGAGCAGATGAAGGCCTTCAAGAGCGGCGCGCGCACCGCCTCGGTGATGCACCAGATCGCCAAGGGCTACAGCGATGCGCAGATCGACCAGCTCGCGGCCTTCTACGCCGCGCAGAAGAAGTAAGGACGGCGCCATGAACATGCAACGACGTGATCTGCTGAAGGCGGCCGGTGGCCTGGGTGCCGGCATGGGCCTGTTCGGCCTGACCGGCTGCGCGATGAACAGCGCGGTGAACAAGGTGGGCACGCCCGACAAGGCGCGCGTGCTGGTGGTGGGCGGCGGCTACGGCGGCGCCACCGCGGCGAAGTACGTGCGCCTGCTGTCGGACTACAGAATAGACGTGGTCCTGGTCGAGCCCAACGACGCGTTCGTCTCCTGCCCGATCTCCAACCTGGTGCTCGGCGGCAGCCGGGTCATGGCCGACATCACCGTGCCCTACACCGCGCTCGGCAAGGCCCACGGCGTGACGGTCGTCAAAGACATGGTCGCCAGCATCGACACGGCCAAGAAGACTGCGATGCTCGCCTCGGGCGCCAGCATCCGCTACGACAAGCTGGTGCTCTCGCCCGGCGTCGAGCTGATGTGGGACGGCGTGGCGGGCCTGAAAGACGCGAACGCGCAGGGCCGCATCCTGCAGGCCTGGAAAGCCGGGCCCGAAACGCTGGCGCTGCGCAAACAGCTCGAAGCGATGCCCGACGGCGGCGTTTACGCCATCACCGTGCCCGAAGCGCCCTACCGCTGCCCGCCTGGCCCGTACGAGCGCGCCTGCCAGGTGGCGAGCTACTTCAGCGTGGCCAAGCCTAAAGCCAAGGTGCTGATCCTGGACGCCAACCCCGACGTCACGTCCAAGGGCGCGCTGTTCAAGAAGGTCTGGGCCGAGCAGTACAAGGGCATGGTCGAGTTCCGCGGGCAGCACAAGGCCACCTCGGTGGACGCGAAGACCAACACCGTCAAGTTCGAGGTGCAGGACGACGTGAAGGCCGACGTGCTGAACGTGCTGCCGCCCATGCGCGCCGGCGCGATTGCCGTGCAGACCGGCCTGGCCAACGCCAACGCGCGCTGGTGCGGCGTGAACTACCTGAACTTCGAGTCCACTGTGGCGAAAGACGTGCACGTGCTGGGCGACTCGATCCAGATCGCACCGGCCATGCCCAAGAGCGGCCACATGGCCAACAGCCATGCGAAGGTGGCGGCGGCGGCCATCGTGGCCGAGCTGAGCGGCTGGGAGATCAACCCCGCGCCGATGCTCAACAACACCTGCTACAGCTTCGTCGACGCGAAAAACGTGATCCACGTCGCCAGCGTGCACGAGTACGTGGCCGCTGAAAAGACCTTCAAGACCGTGGCCGGTTCGGGCGGCCTGTCTGCGGCGCCGAACGAGTTGGAGGGCAGCTACGCGTGGAACTGGGCACGCACGATCTGGGCCGACGCGCTGGCTTGAACGGTTGAAGGGATCAGGCCGCGCGCCCGCGGCCTGATTCGAACACCCGCTGCAGCAGGCAGAACACGAACAGCAGCGCGCCGATCACGATGCGCGTCCACCATGAGCTGAGCGTGCCGTCGAAGCTGATCAGCGTCTGGATGATGCCCAGCATCAGCACGCCGAACAGCGTGCCGACGACGTAACCCACGCCACCGGTCAGCAAAGTGCCACCGATCACGACGGCGGCGATCGCGTCGAGCTCCAACCCGACCGCGTGCAGGCCGTAACCCGACAGCATGTAGAACGTGAACACCACGCCGGCCAGCGCCGAGCAGAAGCCGCTCAGCGTGTAGACGCCCACCAGCGTGGAACGCACCGGCAACCCCATCAACACGGCCGACTGCTCGTTGCCGCCGATCGCGTAGACCGTGCGGCCGAACTGCGTGGCGTGCGCGATGAAGATCGCCACCGCCACCACGATCAGCGCCAGCACCGCGCCGAACGACAGCGACGCGTCGCCCCACACCGGCAATCGCCATTCGGCCAGCGCGGTGTAGGTGGGCTCGGTGATGCTGATCGAGTCGATGCTGATCACGTAACACAGCCCGCGCGCGAGGAACATGCCGGCCAGCGTGACGATGAACGGCTGGAGCCGGAAGCGCTGGATGAGCACGCCCATGAAGGCGCCGAACAGCGTGCCGATCAGCAGCACCAGCGGAATCACGACGGCCGGGCTCCAGTGGTGCTTCTGCACCAGCGCGGCCGAGATCATCGTGGTCAGCGCGATCACCGAACCGACCGACAAGTCGATGCCGCCCGACAGGATCACGAAGGTCATGCCCACCGCGACGATGCACAGGAAGGCGTTGTCGATGAGCAGATTGAGGAACACCTGCAGCGAGAAGAAGCCGGTGTAGGAAACCGAGCCGAGCCCGGCCATCAGCGCGAACAGCGAGATCGTGGCGGCCAGCGGCAGGTATTTGGGGTCGAGCCGGCGGAGCGGCCGCATGCTGGCGATCGCCGCCGCGGATGCGGGCGTGGGCGACACAGCGCTCATCGGGCGGCCCCGTCGAGCGGCGCGCGCCACAGCCAGCCGCGCACGCTGCTGCGGAACTCGGCCGACTGCATCAGCATCACCGCGAAAACCACCACTGCCTTGACGACCAGGTTCACCTCGGGCGGCACGCCGAGCGAGTAGATCGCGTAGGTGAGCGTCTGGATGATCAGCGCGCCGATCACGCTGCCGGCCAGGCTGAAGGTGCCGCCGGTCAACGCGGTGCCGCCGAGCGTGACGGCCAGGATCGCGTCCAGCTCCATCAACTGGCCGGCGTTGTTGCCGTCGGCGCTCTTCACGTTGGAGCTGACCAGCAGCCCCGCCACGCCGGCGCAGAAGCCGCAGAAGGCATAGACCCACAAGGTGATGCGCCGTGCCGGCACGCCGGCCACAAACGCCGCCGACGGGTTGACGCCGACCGCCTGGATGAACAGGCCCAACGCGGTGCGCGTGGTCAGCAGGTGCAGCACCACGAACACCGCCGCGGCGATGAACAGCGCAAACGGCAGCCCGAGCAGGTAACCGTTGCCGATGAAGAAGTACGGCGCGTAGTAGATGGTGATGATCTGCCCGCCGGTGATCAGTTGCGCGATGCCGCGCCCGGCGACCATCAGGATCAGCGTTGCGATGATCGGCTGCATGCCCACCTTGGCGACAAGAAAGCCGTTCCACAAGCCGCACAGCAGCGCCACGCCCAGCGCCGCGGCGATCGCCAGCGGCATCGGAAAGCGGCTCACCTGCGTGGCCACGCCGTTGTTCATCACCAGCGTGCCGCCGACCATCACCGCGGCGAGCGCGGCCGAGATGGCCACCACCGCGCCGACCGAGATGTCGATGCCGCGCGTGGCGATCACCAGCGTCATGCCCAGCGACACCAGGATCAGCGGCGCGGCGCGGTTGAGGATGTCGATCAGGCTGCCGTAGAGGTGCCCGTCGCGCCACTCCAGGCGAAGGAACGTGGGGTTGAACGCGGCGTTCAGCGCGAGCAGCAGAAACAGCGTGACCAGCGGCCACGCGAGGCGGTGTTTCATGAGCCTGGAGAGTGTGGCCGGTATCGCGTTCATGCGTCCGCCGCGATCAGCTGGTACACCGCCTGCTCGCTGCTGCCGGCCGGCAGTTCACCGACCTTGCGGCGGTCGCGCAGCACGGCGATGCGGTGCGACACACGCACCACCTCGCTCATCTCCGACGAGATGAACAGCACCGCCATGCCGCCCTCGGCCAGGCGCAGGATCTCGTCCATGATTTCCTGCTTGGCCGCAACGTCGATGCCGCGCGTGGGCTCGTCCAGGATCAACAGCTTCGGGTCGGTGGCGAGCCAGCGCGCCAGCAAGGCCTTCTGCTGGTTGCCGCCCGACAGCAACCCGATCGGCATTTCGGCGCTCGTGGTCTTGATGCCGAGCGCGGCGATGAAGCGGTCGGCCGTGCGGCGCTGCTCCTCCATCGGCAGAAAGCGCCACACCCCCTGGCGCGCCTGCAGCGCCAGCACGATGTTCTCGCGCACCGAGAGTTCGGCCACGATGCCGTCGGTCTTGCGGTCTTCGGGGCACAGCGCCAGGCCGTGGCGCACCGCATCGGCCGGGCTGCCGATGTGGGCGCGCTCGCCGCCGATGTGCAGCTCGCCCTGGTCGGCTGGCGCCAGCCCGAACAGCAGCCTGGCCAACTCGGTGCGGCCCGAGCCGAGCAGGCCGCCCAGGCCCAGCACCTCGCCGGCACGCAGGCCGATGTCGGTGGGCAACAACTGGCCGGTCTGGCCCAGGCCGAGGGCCTGCAGGTAGGGCGGCGCGGCAGCGGCCGGCGGCGCGTCATCGGCGGCCGGTGCCGGCGCAGCGGCCGCAGTGGCCGGGCTCGCAAGTTCGCGCCCGATCATCGCGGTGATCAGCGCCGCGGGCGGCAAGTCGGCCACCGCGTACTCGCCGACGCGCTCGCCGTTGCGCAGCACGGTGATGCGGTCGGACACCGCATACACCTGGTCGAGAAAGTGCGTGACGAACAGGATCGCCATACCCTCACCGCGCAGCCGGCGCAACACGTCGAACAGGCGCCTCACCTCGTCCTGGTCCAGGCTCGAGGTCGGTTCATCCAGGATCAACACCTTGGACGACACGCTCAGCGCACGCGCGATCGCGACCATCTGCTGCACCGCGGTGGAATAGCCGGCGAGCAGGCGCGTCACGTCGATCTGCAGGTTCAGCCGCGCGAGCAGCTCGCTGGCCTGGCGGTTCATGCCGGCCCAGTGAATGCGCCAGGCGCCGGCCGCGCCCTTGCGCGGGTAACGGCCGGCAAAGATGTTCTCGGCCACCGACAGGTTGGGGCACAGGTTCAGCTCCTGGTACACCGTGCTGATGCCCAGGCGCTGCGCCTGCAGCGGTGTGGCCGGGTGCACCTTGTGCAGCCCGGCCTGCGGTCCGTCGGGGCCGGCCAACCGCATCTCGCCCGCATCGGCCGGGTACACGCCGGTCAGCACCTTGATCAGCGTGGACTTGCCCGCGCCGTTCTGCCCCATCAACGCATGCACCTCACCAGCGAACAGGCGCAAGCTCACACCGCTCAGCGCCTGCACGCCGAGGAAGTGCTTGTGGATTTGATTGAGTTCCAGCACCGGCGAGGCATTCGCCGGAACCGGGGTCTCAGTTTGCAAGGAACGGGTCAATCGATCTCAATACTTGCGCTTGGGGAACTCTTTCGCCGCGATGTCGGCCGTGAAGATCCCCTCTTCGGTCACGATGCGCTTCGGGATCGTCTTGCCGGCGACCACGTCCTTGGCCGCGGCCATCAGTTGGGGCCCCAGCAACGGGCTGCACTCTACCGTCACGTCCATCTTGCCGGCGATCATCGCCTCGAACGCACCCTTGACCGCGTCGACCGAGATGATGGTGATGTCCTTCACCGGCTTCAGCCCCGCCTCTTCGATGGCCTGGATGGCGCCGATGGCCATGTCGTCGTTGTGCGCGTAGAGCACGTTGATCTTCTTGCCCTCGGCCTTCAAGAAGGCTTCCATCACCTCCTTGCCCTTGGCGCGCGTGAAGTCGCCGGTCTGCGAGCGGATGATCTTGATGCGCGGCTCGGCCTTGACGATCTCCTCGAAGCCCTTCTTGCGGTCGATCGCCGGGCCCGAGCCCACCGTGCCTTGCAGCTCGACGACGTTCACGTCGCCCGAGCCGCCCTTGACCTTGGCCACCAGCCAGCGGCCCGCCTTGCGGCCTTCTTCGGCAAAGTCCGAGCCCATGAAGGTCACATACAGCGAGGTGTCCTTCGAGTCCACCGAGCGGTCGGTCAGCAGCACCGGAATCTTGGCGGCCTTGGCCTCTTTCAGCACCGTGTCCCAGCCCGATTCGACGACCGGCGAGAACGCGATCACATCGACCTTCTGCGCAATGAACGAGCGCAGCGCCTTGATCTGGTTCTCCTGCTTCTGCTGCGCGTCGGAGAACTTCAGCTCGATGCCGGCCTCATTGGCGGCCGACTTGATGGACTCGCTGTTGGCAGTGCGCCATTCGCTTTCGGCACCGACCTGGCTGAAGCCCATCACGATCTTCTTCTGCGCCATGCTGCTGATCGGGAACAGGGTGGTCAGCGAGGCCGCGGCCAGCGCTGCGATCAAAGTACGTCTTTGGAATGTCATCTCAGTCTCCTTGGGGTTGAAAGTTGGAAGGAAAGGTCAAGTCAGGCCAGCACATACGCCGTCTTCACGGTCGTGTAGAACTCGGCGGCGTAGCGACCCTGCTCGCGCGGGCCGTGGCTCGAGGCCTTGCGGCCGCCGAAAGGCACGTGGTAGTCGACCCCCGCGGTGGGCAGGTTGACCATCACCATGCCCACCTGGGCGCGGCGCTTGAAGTGCATGGCGCTTTTCAGCGAGGTGGTGCAGATGCCGGCGCACAGGCCATAGGGCGTGTCGTTGGCGAGCGCGAGCGCGTGCTCTTCGTCGTCGGCGCGCAGCACGCAGGCCACCGGGCCAAAAATTTCTTCGCGCGCGATGCGCTGCTGCGGCTTGGCCAGGAACAGCGCCGGGCTCATGTAGTGGCCGGCCGTGTCGCGCTCGAGCAGTTCACCGCCCTGCACGCGTTCGGCGCCTTCGGCCTTGCCGATTTCGATGTAGCTGAGGTTCTGTTCGAGCTGCGCGCGGCTGGCCACCGGCCCGATGTCGATGCCGCGGCCCAGCGCGTGGCCGACCTTCAGCGCCTTCATGCGCAGCTTCAACTTCGCGACGAAAGCATCGTGCACCGGCGCCTGCACGATCAGCCGGCTCGACGCGGTGCAGCGCTGGCCGGTCGAGAAGAACGCACCCTGCACCGCGCACTCGACCGCCAGGTCCAGGTCGGCGTCGGCCAGCACCACCAGCGGGTTCTTGCCGCCCATCTCGAGCTGCACCTTGGCGCGCCGCGCGGCGGTGTCGCGCAGCACTTGCTCGCCGGTGGCGGCCGAGCCGGTGAAGGTGATCGCATCGACCAGCGGGCTGTCCACCAGCGTCTGGCCGACCTGCCGGCCGCTGCCCATCACCAGGTTGAACACGCCCGCGGGAAGGCCCGAGCGGCTGATGATCTCGGCCAGCGCCCAGCCGCAGCCCGACACCAGCTCGGCCGGCTTGAACACCACCGCGTTGCCGTAGGCGAGCGCCGGCGCGATCTTCCACGCGGGGATGGCAAGCGGAAAGTTCCAGGGCGCGATGATGCCCACCACGCCGACCGGTTCGCGGCTCACCTCCACGTCCACGCCCGGGCGCACCGAGGCCAGCCGTTCGCCGCCGGTGCGCAGCGCCTCGCCGGCAAAGAACTTGAAGATGTTGCCGGCCCGCGCCGCCTCGCCCACCGCCTCGGGCAGGGTCTTGCCTTCTTCGCGCGCCAGCAGGGTGCCGAGTTCGTCCTTGCGCGCGAGGAGCTCGGTGCCGATCTGGTCGAGCGTGTCGGCCCGACGCTGCGGCGTGCTCTGGCCCCACGCGCCGCTGGCCGCCGCGGCGGCGTGGATCGCGGCGGCGGTCTGGTTGGCGTCGGCGCGTGCGTACTCGCCCACCGCATCGGCCTGGTCGGACGGGTTCTCGCTCACACCGGTGGTCACGCCGGTTTCCCAGCGGCCATTGATGTGGTTCTTGAAAACGGTCGACATGTCGGCTGAACTGCGCGTGCGTTCGTTGAAGTGGCCGCATGGTAGGGAGACCAGGCATAACTTCCTAATAGATATTTCGGGCTTACGCATATACGATCGCGCATTCTCGAAAACCCGCGCATGACCAACTACACCCACTGGTTCATCCGAGCCCGGCTCAAGACCCGGCAATTGCTGCTGCTGGTGGCACTCGAAGAAGAAGGCAACATCCACCGCGCCGCGCAAGTGCTGAACATGACGCAGCCGGCCGCGTCGAAGTTGCTGAAGGACCTGGAGGACGTGCTCGAGGTCTCGCTGTTCGAGCGCCTGCCGCGCGGCATGCGGCCCACCTGGTATGGCGAAACGATGATCCGCCACGCGCGCGCCGCGCTGTCGAGCCTGAACGCGGCGCACGACGAACTGCAGGCGCTCAAGGCCGGGCGCTTCGGGCAGGTGAGCGTGGGCACCATCACCGCGCCGGGCCTCACGCTGATGCCGCCTGCGGTGGCGCTCGTCAAGCAGCAGCACCCGAGCTTGCGCATCTCGCTGCAGATCGAGACCAGCGACGTGCTGATCGAGCGCCTCGCCCAAGGCAAGCTCGACATCCTGGTGGCGCGCCTGTTCGCGCAGCACGACAAGACCTCGCTGCGCTACGAGGCGCTGTCGGAAGAGCCGGTCTCGGCCATCACTCGCCCCGGCCACCCGCTGCAGCGTGTGGCCAACCTGGGCTTGCGCGACATCGTCGGCGCGGCCTGGATCGTGCCGCCCGCGGGCAGCGTTCTGCGGCACCGCTTCGAGCTGATGTTCCAGGAAGCCGGGCTCGAAGCGCCGGGCAACGTGGTCGAGACGTCGGCGCTGCTGTTCTTCACCAAGATGCTGCAGCAGAGCGACATGATCGGCGTGGTGGCCACCGACGTGGCGAAGTACTACGCCGCGCACGGCATCGGCGCGATGCTGCCGATCGCGCTGCCGTGCAAGATGGATGCGTTCGGCATCATCACCCGCACTGACCGCTTGCTGTCGCCCGCGGGCAAGGTGATGCTGGACGCCATCAAGGCGGCCGCAGCGACGGTGTACGGGGCCAAGTTCGACAGCGGCGCGCCCGCGCGATGAACGCGCGCAGCGCTCGATCTCGGGCGCGTAGAGCGGCTTGATCACCAGCGCCGGGTCTCACCAGCGCCGGGCGAAAGTGGCAGCCCGAGATGGCAGTGTGGGCCAGCGCACAGAGGATTGCGCGACGCGCGCATAGAGTGGCTGGAACTCAACAAACACACGGGGCCGCAACCATGAACCGAATCATCTGGCTCGTCGGCGCCGTCGTCATCATCCTGTTCGTTCTGGGGTACTTCGGCCTGCGCTGAATTCGCGCCGCTCATCGCGTTCGATGCGGCCATCGACCAGCTCGATCACCCGGTCGCAGCGGTCGGCCAGCCTTGGGTCGTGGGTGACGACGAGGAACGAGGTGTTCAGCTCGGCGTGCATGCGCCGCATCAGCGCGAACACCTCGTCCGACGAGGCGCGGTCGAGGTTGCCGGTGGGCTCGTCGGCCAGCACCAGCGGCGGCTGCAGCACCAGCGCACGCGCGATCGCCACACGCTGCTGCATGCCGCCGGAGAGTTCGCCGGGTCGCTTGTCCATCGCCTTTTCAAGGCCCACCGCCACGAGGACCTGGCGCGCATGGTCGCGCTGCTCGGGCGTGACGCGCCCTTCGCGCATCAACGCCGGAAGGGTCACGTTTTCGAGCGCTGTGAAGGCCGGCAGCAGGTGGTGGAACTGGAACACGAAACCCAGCGCCGAGCGCCGACGGAGCGTGAGGCCGGCGTCACCAAGGCCGTTCGCCTCTTCGCCCTGGATGCGATAGCTGCCGCTCGTCATCGGCTCGAGCAGGCCGATGATGTTGAGCAGCGTGCTCTTGCCCGAGCCCGACGGCCCGATCAGCGCAGCGAACTCGCCGGTGCCCAGCCCGAACGACACGCCGTGCAGCACCTCGGCCTCGTTGGGCAGGCCCAGGTTGTAGCTCTTGCGGACGGCTTCTAGCTCGATCAGCGGCTGGGATGCGGTGTTCATGGCGCGCAGTTCATCGCCGCATCACATCCGGATCGCCTGCGCCGGATCGAGCGCCGCGGCGCGCCGCGCCGGTGCCACCGCGGCCAGCACGCCGCACAGCGTGGCGATCACGGCGATGCGCAGCGCCAGGGCCGGTGCCAGCGTGATGGCGAACAGCGGCAGCCCGTCGGAGCCACGCACGAAGGTCGTGAAGGCCCAGATGAGCCCCACCGCGAGCAGCACGCCGAGCACCGAGCCGAGCGCGCCGACGATTGCGCCTTGCAGCAGGAACACGCGCAGCACCTGGCCGCGGGTGGCACCCATCGCGCGCAAGATGCCGATCTCGCGGCGCTTTTGCACCACCGACACCACCAGCACGCTGGCAATGCCCAGCACCACCACCACCATCACCACGCCGCGGATCAAGGCCGTGCTGACCGACTGCGCATTCAGCGCCGACACGAGTTGCGCGTTGGCCTGCTGCCAGCTTTCCACCTTGTAGGGGAAGCGCTGCGCCAGCTCGGCCGCCAGCACCGGCGCTGCCCACACGTCCACCAGGCTGAGGTCGAGGTTGGTGGCGCCGCCGGGCAGGCCCACCAGGCTTTGTGCAGCGCGCAGCGGGATGATGACGGTGCGGCGGTTCAGCTCGCGCACGCCCAAGTCCACCAGCGCGGTCACGCGCAAGGCGTCGGTCACGGTGCCGGTGACCAGGTTCACGCGGTCGCCCACGCGCACGCCCAGGTCGTCGGCGAGGTCGCGGCCGAGGATGCCCTCGCCCGGCCCCAGGCGCGCCATCCCGGCCACCACCTTGGAGCGCAGGCTCACGATGCGGTCGTAGCGGTCCAGGTCCACGCCGACCAGCGCGATCGACTTCGAGGCCTCACCGCGCTGCGCCAACCCGGCACCGGCCACCATCGGCGACACGGCCGCCACTGCCGGCATCGCCTCCAGCAGCGGCACCAGCGCGGCCCAGTTGGAGATCGAGCGCGGCCGCTGCGAGCGCGGCTGGGTCTGCACCAGCGTGGTGGCGCCCGATGCCGGCACACTGGCCGCGACGACCACGTCGTCTTGCGCGCTCACTGTCACGTGGGCCTGCGCGCCGAGCGTCTTGTTCAGCGTGTTGCTTTGCAGCCCGGTGATCAGCGCCGAAATGTAGGCCACCACCGCCACGCCCGCGGCCACGCCCACGATGATCAACAGCGTCTGCATGCGCCCTTCGCGCAGGAAGCGCACCGCGACACGCCGTTCGAATCCGAGCCAGTGAAGCATGGGGGGAGTGGGGTGAGTCAGCGGCCCATCGCGTTGGTCATGGCCGAGCCGGGGTCTTCGCGGGTTGCCTGGTGGGTGCCGTTGGCGCGCTGCCTGGCAGGCACGCTCGTGTCGGCCTGCACGCGGCGCCCTGGCAAGGGCGTGGGCGCCAGCAGCACCACGTCGCCTGCGGCCAGGCCGTCGAGCACCTCAACCGCTTCGAGTGTGCGCAAGCCCAGGCGCAGCGTGCGCTCTTCAACGCGCCCGTCGCGCGCGACATGAACCGTGGCCGTGCCTTTCGCCGGGTCGCCGTTCAGCGCCCCCACGGGCACGACGAGCGCGCGTTCGCGCCGCCCGGTCTCTACCTCCACCGACAGGGTCATGTCCTCGCGCAGGAAAGCGGGCGGCGCCTGCGGCAGCGACAGCTTCACTTCGACCGCACCCCGTTGCGCATCGACCTTTGGCGCAATGGCCAGCACGCGTGCGGCGAAGCGCTGTTCGGGAAAGGCGTCGGCCACCACGCTGGCCGGCTGGCCGATCTGCACCTGCTCCAGGTAGCGCTCGTCGACCTGCCCCACCAGTTGCACCGGGCCGGACAAGGCCAGGCTGAGCAGCGCGCGCCCGGGCTGCACGATCTGGCCCGGCTCGACAGCCCGCACCAGCACACGCGCGTCGGCCGGCGCCGTGAGCACCGCTTGTTCGAGCCGGGCCATCGCGGCCACGACCGCGGCGCGGGCCAGCGCCAGCTGCGCCTGGGCCTGGGCCACGTCGGTGCCCTGCTCTGCATTCGCGGCGCGCTGCGCGCTGGCGCCGGACTGCTGCGCCTGCGCCACCGCCACGGCGCGGCGCGATTCGTCCAGGCGCGCTTCACTCAGAAAGCCGCGCGCCACCAGGTCTTGCGTGCGTTGCAATTCGGCCTGCGCCGCTTGCAGCACCGAGTCGGCCTGGGCCACGCCGGCCTGCGCCGCGCTGCGCCCGGAGCTGCGCAAGCCGGCCAGACGCGCCGCAGCCTGGCGCTCGCTGGCACGCGCCTGGTCGATCGCCGCGCGCAACTCGTCGCTCTCCAGCCGCACCAGCACGTCGGACTGGCGCACTGACGCACCCTCGGCCACCGCCACCTCGAGCACCCGGCCGGTCAGCGTGCTGCCCACCTCGACCCGCGACGAGGTGGCCACGCGCGCCGAGAACAGCAAGCTGCGCACCAGCGGCGCCACCTGAACGGTCATTGCGGGGACGATCGGCGCCCGCCACATCCACCACCCTGCCAGCAGGGCGACGAGCGCAACAGCGAGGGCGGACAGGGCAAGGATCGTGCGACGTGACATGCGGGAGATTGTTTCACCCCGGCATGGCGGGGTCCTTGCGCAGGGAGATCAAACTGCGGCGAGCGCCTGTTCCAGTTTCTGCCGCACTTCCGCGGCCATCGGCCGGATGTCGGGGTGGTCCACCAGCGTCAGCACTGCGTTCGGGTCCATCACTTCGACGTGGACGCTGCCGGCAGCGTCTTGCCGCACGACCACGTTGCAGGGCAGCAAGGCGCCGATCTGGGGCACCGCGGCAATCGCGCGGCTCGCGAATTGCGGGTTGCAGGCGCCGAGAATGCGGTACGGCGGCATCTCCTGGCCCAGCTTCTTCTTCATCGTGGCCTGCACGTCGATCTCGGTCAGCACGCCGAAGCCGACCTTGGCAAGTTCTTCGGTGATGCGCTGGACCGCAGCGTCGAAGGGCATCGTGACCGTCTTGCCGAAAACATACGAGCTCATTGAAATCTTCTCCTTGGGCGGGTCGTTCGGGAGTCTTCGGTCAAGGCGCCGGGGGTGGCGGCGGGGTGCGGGAAAACTCGTCGAACGCGGCAATCGCGCTGGCGGCGTACATCAGCGAGGGGCCGCCGCCCATGTAGGTGGTGACCGCCAGCGTCTCATCGATCTCTTGCCGCGTGGCCCCCAGCTTGACCAACGCCTTCATGTGGAAGCCGATGCAGGGATCGCACCTCGCGGCAACGCTCAGCGCGAGCGCGATCAACTCTTTCGTCTTGGCATCGAGCGTGCCGGCTGCCGTGGCAGCGCGCCCCAGCTCGTTGAAACTCTTCATGGCCTCCGGCGTGCTGGCCCTCAGGGTCGCGAGGCCCGCAGACACCGATTGGGTCAGTTCACGGTAGTGGGTGTGAGGCATGGCGTGTTCCGGTGGGCTGGCCTGGCTTCTTGCCGAGCCACCGCGATCATCTCTGCAAGCGGCCCCTGTCGGCTGACCAGGATCAAGGCATGCGTCGAAGGCCCCTGCGGCCCAGGCCACGCCGATTCCTTTTGCTGCGCTTGAACTTTGTCTGCGCGGGCGCATCTGGAGCCGATGACCCCTGCAGACTTCGGCGCCGCACTGCCCGTGCTGGCGCTGGCCGTGGCCGCCCCGCTGGGCGTGGCGGCGTATGCCGCGCAACCCTGGTGGGCCGAGCGCAAGCGCGCCCGCCTGCGGGCCCAGCCGCTCCCGCTGGAATGGCGGCGCATCCTGCGGCAGCGCGTGCCGCTCGTGGCGCGCTTGCCGGTGGCACTGCAGTTGCGGCTGAAGGGCCACATCCAGGTGTTCCTGGCCGAAAAAGCATTCATCGGCTGCCAGGGGCAGGCCATTACCGACGAGGTGCGCGTCACGATCGCGGCGCAGGCCTGCCTGCTCTTGCTCGGGCACGCACGCTCCGACTGTTACCCACGCTTGCGCCAGGTGCTGGTGTATCCCGACGCCTTCGTCGTGAGCCGCGAACGCGCGGCCGGCGCCGGCGTGGTGCAGGAGCAGCGGCAGGCGCTGTCGGGCGAGTCGTGGGCGCAGGGCCAGGTGATCCTTTCGTGGGCCGAGGTGCAGGCCGGCGCGGCAGATGCGAGCGACGGGCGCAACGTGACCCTGCATGAGTTCGCGCACCAGGTCGACCAGGACAACGGCACGGCCGACGGCCGGCCGTGGCGGCCCGGCGCCGCGGCCAGGCGACGCTGGCATGCCGTGATGACCGCCGCCTTCGAGCGCCTGCAGCAGGAGCCTTCGAGCCTGATCGACGCCTACGGCGCCAGCGAGCCGGCCGAGTTCTTTGCCGTCGTGACCGAGGTGTTTTTCGAGCGCCCGCACGAGCTGGCGGCCGAGGCGCCGGCGGTTTATGCCGAGCTGGCGGGGTTGTTCAAGGTCGATCCGATGGCGTGGTAGGTGCTGCGCCTCAGCGCATCGCCAACGTAAAGCCGACGCGCGTTCCGTTGCCGTCGCACTCGGCCCAGGTGCGGCCGGCGTGCATGCGCGCGATGGCCGCAACAATCGCCAGCCCGAGGCCGTGGTGCGACTGGCTGTCGGGCCGCGCCGAATCGACGCGGAAGAAGCGGTCGAACAGCCGCGCCAGGTGCTGCGGCGCGATCGGCGGGCCGGCGTTCTGCACTTCAATGCGAACCTGCTGCGTTGCATCGGCATCGGGTGCGATGCGGATCAGGATTCGCGAGCCCGGCTCGGCAAAACGGATGGCGTTGCCGAGCAGGTTGGACAGCGCACGCTTGAACAGCGGCTCGTCCACCGCCGCCGAGACACCGCCTTCGACCTGCACCGACAGCCGCGCTTCGGCCAGCGGCGCCTCATGGAACTCGACCACCTGCTCAGCCAGCGCCGCCAAACTGATGGCCTGGCCGCGCCGCGCCACCGCGCCGCGGTCGGACTGCGACAGGAACAGCATGTCGTTGACGAGCGCGGCCAGGCGCTGCATTTCTTCCAGGTTCGATTCGAGCGTCTCGCGCAGCGCCTGTGGCGAACGTTCGCGCGCCAGCGCCACCTCGGTCTGGCCCATCACGTTGGCCAGCGGCGTGCGCAACTCGTGCGCCACGTCGGCGTTAAAGCCTTCGAGCTGCACGTAGGCGCGCTGCAACCGGTCCATCAGGCCGTTGAACTGGTCGATCCAGGGCTGCAGTTCTTCCACCGGCTCGCGCAAACTCAGGCGGGCGTCGAGTCGGTCGGGTTCGATCGCCTGCGTCTGGCGTGCCAGCGCCTGCAGAGGCCGCAGCCCGCGCCGCACGCGCCAGGTAGTGCCGAAGCCGACGAAAGCCGCGCCGGCCAGCGTGGCGCCCACCAGGATCACGGCCAGCCCGGTGAGCATCTTGGCGTCCTGGGTGCAGTCTTCGGAAAAACGCCCGGACACCAGCGCGCCGTGCGGCAACATGGTCTTGAAGTCGACGCTGCGCCACTTCTTGCCAGGCTTGCCGACCTCCGGCCCATCGCGGTACAGCAGGCTGCCGTCGGGCCGGAACACTTCCACGAATGTGCCAGGTCGACGCATCGCGTAGTACCCGAGCTTGTAGACCACCTCGGCCTCACCGCCCTTGTGCGAGGCCACGCGCATCAGCTCCTGCACGAAGCCGGCCTTGCCTTCGAGCCGGTCTTTCTGCTCGGCTTGCACCATCATCGAGGTCACCGCGTAGATGCCGGCGCACAGCACGCCCATGCCGAGCATCGTCTGCCACAGCAGGTGGCGGCACAGCGTGCCGACGATCGAGTAGGGGACCTTGTTCACAGTCGTTCCTCGAGCACGTAGCCCATGCCGCGAACCGTGTGCAGCAACTTGGGCGTGAACGGGTCGTCGAGCTTGGCGCGCAGGCGCCGCACCGCGACCTCGACGACGTTGGTGTCGGAGTCGAAATTCATGTCCCAGACCTGCTCGGCCAGGGTGGTGCGCGACAGGATCTGCCCGCCGCGGCGCAGCAGCAGCGACAGCAGGCTGAACTCCTTGGCCGTCAGGTCGAGTCGCTTTTCGGCGCGGTAGACCTTGCGGCTGACCAGGTCCACCTCCAGGTCGGCCAGGCGCAGTTGGGTGGCCGCGTGTGTGGCCCCGGCCGTACCACCAGAACCGCGGCGCAGCAGCGCACCCACGCGCGCGAGCAGCTCGGAAAACGCGAATGGCTTGACGAGGTAGTCGTCGGCACCTTCCTGCAGGCCGCGCACGCGGTCTTCGACCTTGTCGCGCGCCGTCAACATGAGCACCGGCGTGTTGCCTTGCGCGCGCACCGCCTTCAGCACACTGAAGCCGTCGATGCCGGGCAGCATCAGGTCGAGCAGCAGCAGGTCGTACTCGCCTTGCGTCGCGAGGTGGCGGCCCTCGATGCCGTCGCGTGCCACGTCGACCACGTAGCCGTTCTCCGACAAGCCTTTGTGCAGGTAGTCGGCCAGCTTGAGTTCGTCTTCGATGACCAGCAGGCGCATGGAGGAGCAATGGTTAGAGCAACGACATGAATGTTCTCACTTTGTGCCCGCCGCGTGGATTACGAATTTGTCATCTGGCTGTCCGGAAGACGATGGGGTGGCTTTCTAAAGTTGCTCCTGTGTCGCAACCGACACCTTCTTACCAAACCAACCCAGGAGTTTCACCATGAACAGCAAGATCATCATCGCCACCACCCTGATCGCACTCGTCGGCGCCGGCAGCGCGTTTGCCCAGGAAGGCACGCAAGACTTCCCCGCTGCGCAGTTCCTGTCCAGCAAGAGCCGCGTTGAGGTGAAAGCCGAACTCGCCACGGCGCAGCGCAACGGCACGCTCGTCACCTACACCGAAGCCTCGCCGGCACCGGTGCCCGCGTCGGCGCTGACGCGCGCCCAGGTCGTGGCTGAACTGCGTGAAGCGCAGCGCCTGGGCCTCGTGGGCATCTCCAACGAGGGCGATTTCCGCATCGCCACGCAAGCCGAGCAGGCGTCGATCCGCGCGGCTGGCCTGCGCGCCATCAGCACCAACATGGCGCAAAGCCCGCGCTGATCGTTGCGGCGCCGGCCGCGCGGCCGGCGCTGGGCCAGAATGCCGCGCATGGACTGCACGATCCGCAGCATGCGCGGCGACGAGGTCGAATCCCTCGGCATCGAACTCGCGGCACGTGAAGGCTGGAACCCCGGCCTGCACGATGCCGCGAACTTTCGTGCGGCCGACGCGGATGGCTTCCTGGTCGCCGAAGTTCAAGGACAAGCCGTCGGCTGCATCAGCGCGGTGTCGTACGGCGGGCGCTTCGGCTTCATCGGCCTGTTCATCGTGGTGCCGGCCTGGCGCGGCCAGGGCATCGGCCGCCGCCTGTGGGACGCCGGCATGGCGCGCCTCGCCGGCCACACAGTCGGCCTCGACGGCGTGCCGGCACAGCAGGACTACTACCGCCGCAACGGCTTCGCGCTGGCGTGGCAGAACGCCCGATTTGCCGGCGTGGCGCATCCGTGCGCGGGTGCCGAGCCGGCGGTCGTCGTGGCGCTGGGCTCGATCGACTTCGCGTCACTGTGCGACGACGACCGGCGCGTCTTCCCCGCTCCGCGCGAGGCTTTTCTGCGCCAGTGGGTCACCCAGCCCGATGCCACTGGCTTGGCCTGGCAAGAGGCCGGCCGGCTGGCGGGCTGGGGCCTGATCCGCCGCTGCCGCCAGGGCCACAAGATCGGCCCGCTGGTGGCCGACACCCCGGCCATCGCCAACGGGCTGTTCACCGCGCTGTGCCGGCGCGTGCCGGCCGGCGACATCGTGTTCCTCGACGTGCCGCTGCCCAACGCCGACGCGCTGGAACTCGCCCGGGCACACCGACTGCATAGCGTGTTCGAGACCGCCCGCATGTACGCCGGCGCTGCGCCCGCGTGCGAGTGGCAGCGGGTTTACGGCATCACGAGCTTCGAGCTGGGTTAAAGGCCGGTCACGCCTTGTTCGGATTGATCAGGAACTTCGCGCCGGTGTTGCGCTGCCCGTAGACCGCGATCATCTCCGGCTGCAGCACCTCGGCCAGCGACACCTCGCGCGCGTAGTGGCTCGCGAAGGTCGTCTTCAGCTCCGCCGCCACCCGCTGCTTCAGCACCTGCGCCGCCGCCGGGCCGATCTTCTGCAGGAACGGGAACAGCAGCCAGCCGCCCATGCCCCAGGTCATGCCGAAGCTGCGGTTGAACTCGGTCGGGCTCGGGTCGAGGTTGCCGTACAGGTAGACCTGCTTGTGCACCGTCGAGCCGTAGCGGCTGTATTCCTTGGCAGTTCGATTCGCGGCGGTTTCCATCGCACTCAGGATCTGCCCGCCGAGCTTGCCGCCGCCGGTAGCGTCGAAAGCGATCGTGGCGCCGGTGGCGACCAGTGCGTCGGTCAGCTCCTGCATGAAGGTGGGCGAGGTGGCGTTGCACACGTGCATTGCGCCGATGCCCTTGAGCAGATCCGCCTGCTCGGCCTTGCGCACGATGTTGACGAGTTGGATGCCGTCCTTCAGGCAGATGCGGTTCAGCATCTGCCCCAGGTTCGACGCCGCCGCGGTGTGCACCAGCGCGCGGTGGCCTTCGCGCTTCATCGTCTCGACCATGCCCAGCGCGGCGAGCGGGTTGACGAAACACGACGCGCCTTCGGCCGGCGTGGCGCCTTCGGGCAGCAGCAGGCACTGCTCTGCGGCCACACAACGGTATTGCGAGTACATCGCGCCGCCGAGCACCGCCACCGTCTTGCCGAGCAAGGCTTGCGCTGCGGCAGATTCGCCGGCTTGGACGACCACGCCCGCGCCTTCGTTGCCGACCGGCATCGACGCGTCGAGCCGGCCCGCCATCGCCGTCATCGCGCCCTCGGGAATGCGCGCGGTGATCACCGGCCGATCCGTCGTGCCGGATAAGCGCGCCGTGCCCATGTCGGCCGCGCCGAACAGCAGGCCCAGGTCGGACGGGTTGATCGGCGACGCTTCAACGCGCACCAGCACCTCGTCGGGCCCGGGGCGCGGGATCGGCACGTCAACCAGCGAGACCTCGAGTTCGCCGCTGCGTTTGACGAGGGACTGCAGTTGCAGAGCGGTGCGTTCGGTGGTGAGGGGCATGGTGTGTTCTCTGGGGGTTCGAGGCGGGAAGCGAGTGTAGGCCGCGACATCAGCGCCGTCCTGGCGCCGTTCTACTCAACCCAGTTCTCGAGCCGGAGACCGTCGACGCGTTCGAACTCACGCAGGTTGTGGGTGACCAGTGTGGCGTCCTCTGCCAACGCGTGGCACGCAATCCACAAATCATTGGCACCGATCGGTGTCCCGGATTCCTTGAGACGGGTGAACTGCGTGGCGTAGTGCTCGCACAGCGAGCGACCTGCTTGGAAGAGCACCGGCACCTGCCGAGTCAGTTGTTCCAGGCGCCGCATTACCTCCGGCTTGCGCGTGCTGCGCTCGGCCCCCTTCAGCAGTTCAGCATAGGTGAAGAACGACATCCAGAGCACGGTGTCTTCGCTCAGCGCATTGATTCGTTCGGCGACCGAAGGTGGCTTGTTCTTGATGAGGTAGATCAGGATGTTGGTATCGAGCAGGTACTTCAAAGCCCCTCCCGGTCCTGCATCGGAGGCTGTTCGGCGCGGCCTTCTTCCAACAGGGTGACGAACTCGTCGTCAAAGCCCGCAAGCGCCTCCAGCAGGGCGGCGCCGCGGTCGGCCGGCACGGGATGGATCACCAGGTCGCCCTGCTCATTGCGGCTGATCTCGACCCGACTGGCGTCGAGCCGGAACTCTTGCGGAATGCGAACCGCCTGGCTGTTGCCATTCATGAAAACGCGGCTGATTACGGCGGACATGGCTTGCCTCCAGGCAGGGAGTGTGTACGGGTATGTGTGTATTTTAGGGTTGCGGAGCGGGTCCGACAAGCACAAACCTGCCAGCACAAACCTGCCGGCGCCTTCACCCACTCGCCCGCCCCCGCGCCAAACGCCACACCATGAACCCCAGCCCGGCCACGCCGGCCAGCAGCACCTACCACAACAGCCAGGGGCGCAAGGCCGCCTGGCGTTCGGCGGCTTCGGCCTGGCGCGCCACGGCCGCGACTTCGGTCCACTCGCCCAGGGTGGCGCGGCCGAAGCGCGGGCGTTCGTCGTCGAGCGCGGGCACCAGCGTGCTGGCGGGCAAGGCGCCGGGTGGGGCGTCGGCGGCGCCGGCGAGCAGCGCGAACGGGGCCTGGCCCTGGGCGGCGAACACCAGGCTGGCGAGCGCGGCGTGCACCACGAGTTGGGTCGCGGCGGGGTCGAGCGGGGCGGCGCGCTCGTCGGGCAGCACGCGCAGGTAGCGCGCGCTCGTCTGCAGCGTCAGCGGGGGCGAGGTGCTGACCGTCGCACCGCGTTCGAGGCGGTAGAACACGGCGGGCGCGAGCTCGCGCCAGGGCTCGTCGATCTGGTTGCGTGCCTGCAGCCGCACCGGCGCGACGCGCGTGCCGCTGGTCCACCGAAGGTCGAGTTGGACGAGGGGCAGCACGCCACCCAGGTCGAAGTGCAGCGCGCGCTTGGACGCGTCGTCGAGCGCGATCTTGCTGACGGGCTCGGGGCTGGCGCTGAAGGGCAGTTCGCTCGGCGCGTCCAGCGCCACGCGGCGCTGGCGGGCCGCGATCACCTGCGCGCCGGTGATCGCCGGTGCGCTCGATGCATCGGCCCACACAAGACGCACGAAGCGCCCGGCACCCCCAGGCAGCACGACACCCGGCTGCGTGAGCGGCCCGGTGGCCGAGGCCAGCGCCATCACCTGGCCGCTGCCGGCGGCGCGCCAGGTGCGCAGGTCGTTGCTGGTCTCCAGATCGAACGGGGCGCTGAACTCGGCCGGGCCACTCCAGCGCAGGCGCAGCGAGTGGGGCGGCGGGTCGTCGCTGCGGCGCTCTTTCGGGTCGCCCAGGTCGAACAGCCAACCGGGAGAACCGACGACCACCGCCGCGCCGCCGGAGCGTTTGACGCTGATGCGCTCGCCCTGCACCACCACCTCCACCGGCGACGGCCAGGGTTTGCCGGCTGCGGGCCGGCGCGGCAGCGGGTAGAGCGCCGCGTCGCGCTGCTGCTCGACGTTCTGCGCCTCGGCCGCCCTCGGCGCGAGCAGCGTGAACGGCACGCGCTCGCCGCGCGCGTCGATCACACGCAGGTCGTGCAGGCCCGCCTGGCGGCTGCGGCCGTAGGCGCTGGGCGGCAGCGGGAGCTGCACGAACGCGGCCGGCTGCTGCACGGCAATCGGTGCGCTGTAGCGGAACGCCGGCTCGGCGGCCTGCGCATGCAGCGCGCTCGCCAGCAGGAGCGTCGTTGCAAGGCCCTCAAGTCGCCGCATGGCCCTGCTCCTTCGAAGAACCACCGGCCGGCAAGGGCGCCACGTAGCCGATCACCAGCATCAATACGCCGACGCCGATGAACGACACGATGCGCATCACCGTGCCGGTGCCCGACAGATCAACCAGCAGCAGCTTGATCACCACCGCGGCCAGCAAGGCCGCGCCGACCATCCACGGCAGGCGCATGGCACGCCGGGCCGACAGCCACATCAGCACCAGTGCGGTGGCGGCCCACAACAGGGTGATGCCGGTCTGCACCGCCAGCGAGTGGACCCACGCATCGAACTCGAACGGCACGCCGCCGAAGTGGTGGAAGGCGCGGATCAGCATCGCGTTCAGCCACACGAAACCGGCCACGCCCAGCACCGCCGGGGTGAATTGCGGGCGCGCGGCCAGGGTGCCTTTCACCGCGTCGCTGCGCAGCCACAGCAGCACTGCCAGCAGCGCCACGCCGAGCCCCAAGTCGAGCGGGTTCAACAGCGGCAGGTACGGCAAGGGCCGCGCCGAGCCGTTGGAGATGACGTTGGCGAGCAAGGTCCACAGCAGCAGGCCGACCGTCAACACCGCCGCAGCGGCGCCCTGGTAGGCCGAGGCTGCGGCACTCACTGGCCAACGCCGCGCGGTGGCTGGCCGCGGCAGCAACATCAGCAGCGCGGCAGGCACGGCCAGCCAGCCGAGCCAGGCCCAGGCGCTGCTCGTGTCGCCCCAGGTTTCGGTGACGGCACGGCCTTGCAGCGCACCGAGCGCGGCCAGCACCAGCACGCCGAGCGCGTGCACGGCCCGCTGCGCAAGTGCCGGCCAATGGGGTGCGGCCCAGCGCAGCACGGCCAGGTGCGTGGCCAGCGCCAGCGGCCAGGCCCACCAGCCGCCGCCGGCCGCCGGGCTGTTCAGCTCCAGCTCGCTGGCGAGCACGCCGAGCGCAAGCACCGGCGCATGCGCGAGGGCCGGGAACGCGGCCTTGGGCCAGCCCAGCCGCCGGCTCAGCGCCGTGCATATCAGCGCGATCGCCGACAAACCCAGCAGCCAGCCGGCCAAGGTGAACGGGTGGCGCACGAACGCATCGACCTGCACGCCCACCGCGACCACCGCCCACAAGGTGCCCCAGGCGATCAGCAGTGGCTCGGCCAGCGCTTCGGCGCGGGCCCAGCCGGTCGGCTCGCCCTGCAGCGCCAGGCCGGCGCGCCGGACGAAATATGCCGCCGCGAACGAAGCCACCGCCGCCATCAAGGCACTGAAGAACCAGGCGTTGAACAAGGTGGTGGGCTCGCTGTGGCGGTCCATCGCCCACAACATCGCGCCGCCGGCCAGCAACAGCAGCGTGTAGCCGAACACCCGCGGCAGGCCACGCGCTTGCCGAAAGCCCAGCCACACCAGCCCCGCGCCTTCGAGCGCCCAGGCGCCGGCGGTGCTGCGCGCGTCGAGCGCGAACGGGATCACCAGCGACAGGAACACGATCGCGATCGCGAGGCTGGCGTCGAAGGTCACCGCCAGGCGCGTGCGCGAACGCATTGCGCGCGCCAGCAGCACGTAGAGGGCCGCCATCACCAGCGCCGAGATCGCGGTGCCGTACGGCGTGCGGTGCACCAGGCCGTGCTGCAAGGCGAAGGTGATCGTGGGCAGGCCGAACAGCAGACTGCCGTTGACCCAGGTGTCGGCACGTGCCGCAGGGGCGGCACCTGCATCGACGTCTGCATCGACGTCTGCATCAACATCGGCATCGACGTCGGCCAAGCGGCGCGCCGGCATCAGCAGGATCGCGTTGAAGATCAGGAAGAAGGCGATCAGGAAGGCCTGGCTGCTGAGGTAGTGCGAGTCGCGATAACTCAGCACGCCCCAGACCGCGGCGACGCCGAAGGTGAAGGCGAAGCCGATCAGGTTCAGCGCGCGCCAGGTCTTGTGCCAGGCCACCGCTGCAATGCCGAGGTTCAGCACCAGGTAGTAGGCGAACAGCGCCACGTGGTTGCCGCTGCCGCCGGACACGAGCAGCGGCGTGGCAAAACCGCCCAGCGCGCCGATGACGGCAAGCGCCTTGGCGTCCTGCAGCACCGCCAGCGCCGCGGCCAGCGCCGCCACCAGCACCATCAGCGCGAACACCGGGCCGATGCCGAGCACGCCGTAGAAGCGGAACGCGACGAACAAGGTCAGGTACAGCACCGCCACCGCGCCGCCCTGCAGCACCTGCGCGTAACCGGCGCGGCTGTGGCGCAGGCGCCAGCCCAAGCCGAGCAGCACCACGGCCACCGCGGCGATGCCGGCCAGGCGCAATTCGACCGGCACGTGCACATGCTCGCTGGCGTACTTGGCCAGGAAGGCCAGGCCGAGGAACAGGATGCCCACACCCGCCTTGACGATGGTGTTGCCGCCGAACAGCCAGCCTTTGAGGGCGGCGAACGGGCCGGGCCTGGCAGGGCTTGCGGGTGTTGGCGGCGCGGCCGTGCTCGGCTGTTGCCAGGACGCCGGCGGTTGCGAGTTCCAGAGTGTGTCTTCGGCTGGGGCGACAGCACCCGAGGCAGCGCTCGACGTTGCCAAAGCCGGCTGCGATGCGGCGGCGGTCAGCGCGTCCGGAACATCGGCGACCGTCGGCATGGCCTGGATGCCATCGGGCGCAGCAGCCGCGTCGGCCACCGCAGGCGCTTGCACGGCCGCTCCGCTGCCCGCCCCTTGCAGCCGCTTCAGCGCCTGCTGCAGCGCGCCGATCTGCGTCTGCTGCTGCTGCGAGCGCACCATCAGCCAACCCAGCAGCGCCCCGGCCGCGCAACCGAACGCGTCGCCCCATGCCGCGCCCAAAATCGCACCGACGATGACCGCAATGATGAGCACGTGAGACTTTCGAAACTGGGACGCGGTGACTCTAGCAGCGGCCCCCGCGCGCATCACGGCGGAGCCGGCGCGGTATCGTGCGGTGCCCCACGCGGCAGCGCGGCGCGCCACTTCTCCGCCCGTCGGAAGGTGACAATATGCGGCGCGTCCCCACACCAAGGAGCCCCTGTGTCTACAGCCGCCAACGTCGTCGTCGCCCTGATCGGGCTGGTGCATGTCTACATCCTGGTGCTCGAAATGTTCCTGTGGGACAAGCCGGCCGGGCTGCGCGCTTTCGGCCAGACCCAGGCCGCCGCGACCGCCACCAAGGTGCTGGCGGCCAACCAGGGCCTGTACAACGGCTTCCTGGCCGCCGGGCTGTTCTGGGGCCTGAGCCTGGGCGCCGCCGGCACCAGCGTGAAGGTGTTCTTCCTGTGCTGCGTGCTGGTGGCGGGTTTGTACGGCGCGGCCACCGCAGCCAAGAAGATCCTCTACATCCAGGCGATTCCGGCTGCCATCGGGCTGGCGCTGATCTTCCTGTCCTGATTCACCTGTGCAGTGAGGTACCCATGATCCTCGACCACATCGGCCTGTCGGTCAGCGACTACGCCAGTGCGCTGGCGTTCTTCGGCAAGGCGCTGGCCCCCTTGCGCATCACGCTGGTGAAGGAAGTCGAAGGCTGGTCCGGCTTCGGGCGCGACGGCCGGCCGCAGTTCTGGTTCGGTGCGGGTGACAAGGCGCACAAGCCGATGCACATCGCGTTTGCCGCCGAATCACGCGCGCAGGTGCGTGCCTTCTACGAGGCCGCGCTGCAGGCCGGCGGGAAAGACAACGGCCCGCCCGGCATCCGCACGATCTACCACCCGAACTATTACGGCGCCTTCGTGCTCGGCCCCGACGGGCACAACATCGAAGCGGTGTGCCACGCGCCCGAAGCTTGAGCTCGATGCCGTGGCGCTGACCCTGCAGGTCAAGGTCAAGCCCAACGCGCGGGTCAGCGCGCTGGAAGAGACGAGCCCTGGCCTGTGGCTGGCGCAACTCAAGGCGCCGCCCGTCGATGGCAAGGCCAACGACGAATTGGTGGCGCTGTTGGCGCGCCACTTCGGGTGCCGACGCTCGGCGGTGCTCATCAAGAGTGGCGCGTCTGGGCGCATGAAGCTGGTACGCATCGACGGAGACTGACGATGAACGATGCCTTCGGATCGGGGCCGCTGCTGGCCGCCTTCCTGCTCGCCAGCTTCGTGCTGGCGGCCACGCCGGGGCCGGGCGTGGTCTACATCGTCACGCGCACGTTGGCGCAGGGGCGGCGCGCCGGCTTGGCATCGGTCGCCGGAGTGGGGCTAGGCAACCTGGGCAATGCGATCGGCGCGTCGGTGGGGCTGGCGGCGCTGTTCGCGCTGTCGTCGCTGGCGTTCACCGTGGTCAAGTTCGCCGGGGCGGCTTACCTGGTGTGGCTCGGCATCAAGGCCTTGCGCGCTGCGCCGACCGCGGCTGTCGACGCGGGCACCGGCATGACAGCCCCGCAGGCCGGCCGGATTTGTCGCGACGGCTTCCTGGTCGCCTTGTTGAACCCGAAGACAGCGCTCTTCTTCGCTGCATTCCTGCCGCAGTTCATGGCCCCCGACGCTTCGCCGCTGCTTCAGAGCGTCGGCTTCGGCGTGGCTTTCGTGCTGATCGCGGCCTGCACCGACACCGTTTACGTGCTCGCCGCCGACGTGGCCGCGCCAGCGCTGGCCGGGCTGCGCGGTGGCGCCGCATTGGGGCGTTGGGCCACTGCCGTGGTGTTCATCGGGCTGGGTGTGTTCACCGCCGCGTCGGGGTCGCGCGGCGCGAAGTAACGGGTTTTCAGACCCCGAGCTTGCGGTGCTCCAGCGCCGGCAGCTGAGCGCGCACCGACGCGATGCGCGCGCTGTCGACTTCGGCGAACACCAGCCCTTCGCCCTCATCCAGCACTGCCACCACACCGCCCCACGGGTCCACCACCATGCTGTGACCGAAGGTGCGGCGGCCGTTCGGGTGCACGCCGCCTTGCGCGGCGGCGATCACATAACACTGGTTCTCGACCGCCCGCGCGCGCAGCAGCAGTTCCCAATGCGCCTTGCCGGTGGTGTGCGTGAAGGCGGCGGGCACGGCGAGCAAGTCGCAGGGCGGCTGCATCAGCGCGCGGTACAGCTCGGGGAAGCGCAGGTCGTAACAGACGCTCAAGCCGACCCGCAGTTCGGCGGCCTGGAAACTCAGCGGCTGCTGGCCTGCCAGGATGGCGCGGCCTTCGTCGTAACTCTCGCGCCCGTTGTCGTACTTGAACAGGTGGATCTTGTCGTAGCGCGCCACCAACGCGCCGTCGGGCCCGTACACGCAGCTCGCGTTGAGCACACGCTGCGGGTCGCTGCTGCGGACCGGCAGGGTGCCGCCGATCAGCCACAGCCCGCTCTCGCGCGCGGCGTCGGACAGCATCTGCTGGATCGGGCCGTCGCCCGGCGTTTCGGCAATGGCCAGCTTGTCGCGGTCGTTCTGGCCCATCAGGCAGAAGTACTCGGGCAGCGCCACCAGTTGCGCACCGGCATCGGCGGCGCGCCGGATCAAGCTGCGCGCGGCCTGCAGGTTGGCCTGCACGTCGGGCGTGGACACCATCTGGGCGGCGGCGATCTTCATGCGCCCACCCATTTCGGCGCGATGCGCTCGCCGGGCAGCACGTCGTACGGGTCGGCCCAACCGGGAATCGCGCGCACGCGTTCAAGCCACGCGGCGATGTGCGGGAAGCGCCTTGCCACCTCGTAGCCACTCTCGCCGACCGGAAAGAACAGGTAGCCGCACAACGAGAAGTCGGCCACCGTGGGCGCTTGGCCCACCATGAAGGGACGTTGCGCGAGGTGCCTGTCGACGATGCCGAAGGCGTTGTCCAGCCGGCCGCGCAGCCAGGCCAGCACGGCCGGGTCAGGGCCACTCGGGCCGAACGCACGCATGAAGCGGTAGGTCGCGAAGTAGCTGGTGAACTTGTGGTTGTCGAACAGCAGCCAGCGCAGCACCTCTTGCTGTTCCTCGTCACCGTGGCCACCGAAGGCGCCATGCTTCTTCGCCAGGTGGGTCAGGATCACGCCCGACTGCGTGAGCCGGCGCGGGCCGTCGTCGAGCACCGGCACCTCGCCCATCTCGTTGGCCGTTTCGCGCCAGCCCGGCTCGCGCGTGGCGCCGTGCATGAAGTCGACGAACACCGGCTCCCAGGGTTGCTGCAACGCATTCAGCAGGAACGCGACCTTGAAGGTGTTGCCGGACTGACAGAAACCGTGAAGTCGGTACATGGCGATGGCTGTGGATCGAGGTTTGCCAGTATCGCGCTAACCGCCGAGGCGCCCGGCCGGCAGCGCGCGACGGCCCCGCTCACTGCCCCGGATTGGGCGCCGACGCCGCCGGCTCGGGCGGGTCGAGCTCGGGCATCACCGCATCGGCAGCGCGCTCGACCTTGTCGACCTTCGGGTCGGCCCATGGCCCGGTGACGTGGAACTCACGCGTATTGGCCTGCATGAACGGCCGGCGCAGGAACATCTGGGCCAGAAAGGTGCCCAGCCCGACGGCCGGGTTGATGATGGCGTAGGCCAGCGACGCGGTGCCGGCATTGATCTCGGGAACCACGACGACGCGCAGGTCTTGCGTTTCGCGCGCCAGGTCGGCCTGGCCTTCCATCAGCACCGCGGCCTGCACGCCGCGCATGCGCAGGTTGTTGGTGTGGGCCACGCCCTGAGCGATTTTCAGGTCGCCGGCAAAACTGTCGAACGGGAAACCCTCGTCGAACAGGTCGCGAAAGTCGAGCGCCAGCCGGCGCGGCAGCGACTGCAGGCTCAGCACGCCGAGCAGGCGCGCCGCGCCGGGGTCGACCTTGAGGAACTGGCCGGCTTCCACCTCCACATGGGCGTGGCCCGACAGGCTGGCGTAGTCGATCGTCAGCGGCGAACCTGACCAGGCCAGCTGGCCCGTGATCTGCCCCTTGCCGCCGCGCACCACCTTGCCCATGCCGAGCCGCTCGAGGTAGGTGCCGCTGTTGGCCAGCGCAAGCTTGAAGTCCATCACCGCACGGCGGCCGATCGTGCCCGGCGCGCCCAGCGCCCACTGGCCGCTGGCGGTGAGCTGGGCCTCGGGGGTAATCAGGTTGAACTTGGCCAGGCGCCACTCGCGCAGTGCGTCGCTCCGACCTTCGGTGCGCCCTTCGGTATAGACGCGGTTGGCGGCCTCGATCTCGAGCCGGCCCAGGCGCTTGCCGCGCAGCTCGAAGTCGTCGATCACGATGTCCAGCGCCGGCGCGGTGGTCGGCTGCTCTTCGAGCAGGGTCTCGACCTGGTCGACCTCACTCTTGGGCAGCGACAGGCGCGACAGCCGCGCGTAGACGCGCCCGGCGCTGCCCGGCCCTGGAGCGGCGCTCGGCTGCGGCGCGCGGTACTCGACGTAGCCGGCGAGCTGGTCGGCTTCCAGGTTGGCGCGCCATTGGTTCTTGTCCTGCGAGCCCTTGTCCAAGGACAGGCGAGCGACCACCTTGCTGAGCCGGCGCGACAGGAACAGCAAGTCTTGCGCACGCACCGTCAGCGCGCTGGGGCCGTAACCCGGGTCGGCGTTGTCGGCCGGCGGCTCGGCGGCTGTTGCGGCAGTGCCCGCCAAGGCCCCCACACCCGCCACCGCACCCGCCGCCCGCGGATCTTCGAGCAGCTTGTCGTAGACACCCCGCCACACGTCCACATTCAGGCTCGGCAGGTTGATGCCCACCACCACGCCCGTGGCGGGTGTCGGCGCCGCTTCGCCCACGCCGACGCCGCCACGCAGCACGCGCGGGTCACTGCCCGACAGGTCGCGCTGATACTGCGCCTGCAGCAGCGTGCCGAGCTCGACCTTGAGCGTATCGCGCAGCGCCTGGCCGGCCGCCAGCGAATCGCGCGCCAGGCTGGTCTGGTAACGCAAGGCCAGCGGCGCCTCGGCCACCTTGCGCAGCGGCGCCGGCAGGTCCGAGGCCATGCCGACCAGGTTGCTGGTGATCGTCACCTCGGGGTGGCCTTTCACGAAGCCGAGGTCCAGGCGATACGTCGTCTGGCCTTTCAAGTAGGCGGCCAGGCGCGCCAACAGCCCGAGCTCGGGGGCGCGGCGCAGCGCCTCGGCGGTGGTGCTGCCCTGGCCGGTGAAGCGGATGCCGGCGTCGCCCGCGCCGGCGTTGGCCTGCGTGCCGCCCTCGAAGTTGAGTTCGCCGCCGTAAGCGCGCGCGCTGGCGCCGAGCACCGCGAAACCGTGGTGGTCGAAGTCGACCCGGCCGCGCGCGCCGGCCAGCAGCGGGCTGTCGGGCGTGATGCGCACGTCGTTGCCGGCCAGCACCAGGCTGCCCTTCACCTCGCTGGCCGGCAGGTCGCGCAGCGGGATCGTGAGGCCCAGTTGCAGGTCGGCCACGCCCGCACCGGTGCTCTGCGCCAGCGCCTTGCCGATCCAGCCGCCGACCGGCGTGCTGTTGACGACGCGCAGCATTTCGGCCAGCGGCCCCTGGGCGTGGCCGTCCAGGTTCAGCACCGGGTTGTCGGCCAGGCTCGGAATGCCGCCCTGCAGGCGGTTCAACATCAAGCCGCCGAGCTGGGCCTGGCCATTGCGGATTTGAAGCGAGCTGCGGTCGATGACCAGCTCGCCGCTGGCGCGCGTGAGCGCCGGCCAGGGGGACTGTTGCGCCGCCTGCGTGGCCGTGGCCGGCGTGCTGGGCACGTAGGCGAAGCTCAGGTCGTCGAACTGCGCGGCGATGCGCAATTCGCCCTTGCTGGCCGGCGCGCGGAACGGAAAGTCCGCCAGGTCGCCCTTGACGCGAAAGCTCACGTCGGACAGGTTGCCGCCCTTCACCGCCTGCTCGACGTAGCGCCGTGTCGGCTCATGAATGCCCAGCGGCAGGTAGCGGGCGGTGCGCGTGGCCAGCGCCTTGGTGAGTTTGCCGTTGACCTCGATCTGGCCCGGCAGGCGCCCGCCGCGGGCGGTGCCGGTACCGGCGCCGGTGTTCCCGGTTTTCCATTCGGCGCTGAACTCGCCCTGCGCATCGCGGTTGGCAAAGCGCGCGTCCTTGACCTGGACCGAAACCTTGCCGGCATCCACTTGCCAGGCCAGATGTGCACTGAGCCGGTCCAGCGGCAGCAGCGGGTCTTCGAACACCCCCGGCAGCTCGACCGCGCCACCGATCACGCCGAGCAGCGCCGTGCCGCCGGCCTGGTTGGCCTGGAGCTGCACGCTGGCGTTGCGCAGGCCGGGGCGGCCTATCGTGTCGGGTTTCGCGTCAAGCTTGGGCGCCGGCTGCGAGGCGAGCGACAGGCCACCGAGCGCACCCTTGACCTGGTACTGCGTGGGCGCGTCCAGCGGGCCGCTCCACTGCAGCGCCAGTTCGCTGATCACGCCTTGCGGCTTCACTTCGGCCAGCAGGCGCCGCAGCGCATCGCCCAGCGGCAGGCTGGCGGCGACCTCGGCCATCAAGCCGAGGTCCAGGCGCGCGGTGTTGAAGTCGCCGCCGGTGGAGGGTTCACCGGGCCGCTGGCGCAGATTCAGGTGCAGGTCGCCCGACTGCCAGCGCAGCCCGGTGCCGGACAGGAAGCCGAAGCGCTGGAGCGACAGGCGCAAGCCTTCCGGCGTGCGCTGGCCGATCACCCGGCCCTCGAGCTGCTCCAGGGTGAGCGGCGCGACGTTCGCGGCCAGGCGCAGCGACACCGCCCGCAACGCCACGTCGGCCGTGCCGCCTTGCGGCTGGCCGTCGCGCACTTCCAGCCAGGCGCGCAGCGCGCCGCTGCCTTCGCTCAACTCGAAGGGCAGGCTCACATGGCGGCGCAGCTCGCGCAGGTCGGCGCGCGGCAACTCGGTGTAGATGCTGCCGCTCCAGCGGCTCCAGTCGCCCGAGCGCGCCAGCAGCGACTGGGTGAACTGGCCCTGTACGCTGAAGCGGTCGCCCCACTCGGGTGGCGGTGTGGCGTCCAGGCGGATGTCGTGGCGGCGCAGGCCGTTGCGCATGATCAGTTGAACGTCGGTCAGCTCCAGCGCGGGGGCCTGGCGGCGCTCGTCGGTCCAGCGCAGCGAGCCGCCCCGGATCACGATCTCGTGCTGCTTGACGACCCAGTCGGCCGCTTCGGTGTCGCTGCCGCCCGGGCCGCTCAGGTCCAGCCCGGCGACGAAGATTCGCCCGTCGGCATTGCGCCGCACTTCCAGGTGCGCCCCTTCGACCAGCAGTTGTTCGAAGCGCGGCGCCAGCGCCAGCAGCGAATGCGGCGACAGCGCGGTGGCCACCCGCGGAAGCGTCAGCGCAGGGCGCCGCTGCGGGTCGAGCAGCACCACGTCGCGCAGTTCGATGGCGGGGATCCAGCCGCTGGAGCGCACCTCGATGGCGCCGATCTTCACCGGCACGCCCAGCACCGCGCCGGCCCGGGCTTCGATCTGCGGGCGCCATTGTTCGATGTGGGGCAGAATCGCCCAGTGCAAAACCAGCCAGGCAATCACCAGCAGGCTCAGCAGCAGCGCCAGGGGCCACAGCAACAACCGCAGCGCCCAGCCCCACGCTGACACAGGGCGACGGGGCGGGCTGGCTTTGACGGGCGGGATCGGGATCAGGGACATGAAGACATCGGAGCGCCAGCAGCGGGGGCGACAGGCTTGGACTCGGCGCGCGCTGGGACGTTCTTGGCGTTCTCGGTGTTCTGTGCGGCCGGGGCAAGTTGGGCGGGCCGCAGTTCGCGGGCCAATCTAGCACACGGGCGCCGCGCAACCGCATGCACTCCACGTCTGGCTCCACCCCCCTTTCCGGGGGAAATCTTGTCGGCTCCGGGGCAAGCCCCGAGGCCGCGCACGCGCTCGCACAGCCGGCCCTCGCCGAGCACAGCCGCTTCGTGCAGCGCATCCGGCGGCGTTATGCCGGCCTGCTGCACGAACTGCCGCCGGGTTTGCCCACCCGCGCCAGCATCACCGATCTGATCGAGCGGCTGCAGCACGACGAGCAGCCGCTCACCCGGGCCCTGCGCGTAACGCGCCAGCTTGTGCTGGAACGCCTGGCGGTGCTCGACGTGGAGCAGGCCGCACCGATGACCGACATCACCGCGGTGATGACCGAACTGGCCGAGGCGACGCTGGACATCGCCTTGGCGCGCGCCTGCGCCGACCAGGACGCACGCCACGGCACACCGCGCAACGAGGCCGGCGAGCGCATCGACTTCTGGATCGTCGGCATGGGCAAGCTCGGCGCGCGCGAGCTCAATGTGTCGTCCGACATCGACCTGGTCTACGTCTACGAAGAGAGCGGGCAGACCGACGGCGTGCCAGCGGACGGCAAACAGCCGATCAGCGCGCACGAGTACTTCTCGCAGGTGGCGCGCAGCCTGTACACGCTGATCGGCGACGTGACCGAAGACGGCTTCGTGTTCCGCGTCGACCTGATGCTGCGCCCGAACGGCAACTCCGGCCCACCGGCGGTGAGCCTGGCGATGCTGGAGGAATACCTGCAGGTGCAGGGCCGCGAGTGGGAGCGTTTTGCATGGCTCAAGAGCCGTGTGGTCGCGCCACTGGCAAGCGTGAAAGAGCGCCGCGCGATGGGCCTGCGCAGCGTGGTCACCGCGTTTGTGTATCGACGCTATCTCGACTACGGCGTGTTCGAGGGTCTGCGCCAGTTGCACCGCAAGGTGCGCGACGAAGCCCAGCGCCGCGCTGCCGGCCGGCCTGAGCGCGCCAACGACGTGAAGCTGTCGCGCGGCGGCATTCGCGAGATCGAGTTCATCGTGCAGTTGCTGCTGGTGGTGCGCGGTGGGCAATACCCGGAGATGCGCACACGCTCCACACTGAAAGCGCTGAACAAGCTCGCCGCCGCCGGGCTGATGAAGCCGGCCAACGCGCAGCGGCTGGCCGAGGCCTATACCTTCCTGCGCCGGGTCGAGCACCGCATCCAGTACCTCGACGACCAGCAGACCCACCTGCTGCCCACCGTCGATGCCGACCTGAACTGGATCGCCCGCAGCCTGGGGCTGAACTGCGCCGCCGACGCTTGCGAGCTGCTCGACCGGTTGGGCGAGATCCGCGAGTTCGTGGCGCTCGAATTCGACGCGCTGCTGCACGACGGCCGCACCCCCACGCCGGGCGCCGACGGCAAGACCGGTTGCCGCAGTTGCAGCGGCGAACCCAAGCCGGTGGACAGCGACGCTTTCCTCGACGAACTGCCGTCGCCGCTGGCCGAGCGCGTACGCGCCTTGCGCAGCCAACCCCGCATTGCGATGTTGCGCGACGACAGCAAGCTGCGCCTGGCGCGCTTGATCCTGCGCGCCGCGCGCGCCGCCGCTGAAGATCGTTGCACCCTGGCCGCGGCAACCCACTTCATCGACTGGCTCGAGCCGCTGCTGCGGCGCGAGAGTTACCTGGCCATGCTGGTGGAGCGCCCCGAAGTGCAGAACCGCCTGCTGCGGCTGCTCGGCCTGGCGCGCTGGCCGATGCGCTATCTGATGCGCCACCCGGGCGTGATCGACGAGCTGGCCGACGAGCGCCTGCTGCACGGCCGCTTCGACCCTGCGGTGTCCAAGAGTGAACTCGAAGACCGCCACGACGCCTGGCAGCGCTCGGGCCAGGCCGACGAAGAGTCGCTGCTCGACACCTTGCGCCGCGCCCACCATGCCGAGGTGTTCCGCACGCTGGTGCGTGACGTCGAGGGGCACATCACTGTCGAACAGGTTGCCGACGATCTGTCCGCGCTGGCCGACGCCACGCTGGACCGGGCACTGCAATGGGCCTGGAGACACTTCAAGGGCGGCCACCTGGCCGAGCCGCGCCTCGCCGTCGTCGCGTACGGCAAGCTGGGCGGCAAGGAGCTCGGTTACGGCGGCGACCTGGACGTGGTGTTCCTGTACGAAGACGACGACGAGCGTGCGTCCGAGATTTACGCCGCCTTCGTGCGCAAGTTGATCGGCTGGTTGACTCTGCGCACCGCCGCCGGCGAGCTGTTCGACATCGACACCGCGCTGCGGCCGAACGGCAACTCGGGCATGTTGGTCACGTCGGTCGCCTCGTTCGAAAAGTACCAGACCGGCCGCGGCAGCAACACCGCGTGGACCTGGGAACACCAGGCACTCACGCGGGCACGCTGGTGCGCCGGTTGTGCCGAACTGCTGGCGCCGTTCGAGGCGGTGCGCCGTGCCGTGCTGTGCGCACCGCGCGACGGCGCCGCGCTGCGCGGCGAGGTGCTGGCGATGCGCGAAAAGGTGCGCCAGGCCCACCCGGTGAAGGGCGGCCGCTTCGACGTGAAACACAGTGCCGGCGGCATGATGGACGTGGAGTTCGCGGTCCAGGCACTGGTGCTGACGCACAGTGCCTTGCACGGCGAGCTGCGCGACAACGCGGGCAACATCGCACTGCTGCAGCGCGCCGAACGTGTCGGCCTGCTGCCGCCGGGTGTGGGCAGCGCCGCAGCCGACGCCTACCGCGACCTGCGCCGCGCCCAGCACCGCGCGCGCCTGGACGAGCAGCCGACGCAGGTCGAGCCCGACGCGCTGGCGGCGCAGCGCGATGCCGTGCTCGCGCTCTGGCACGCGGTGTTCGGCACGGCCGTTGACGCGCCGAAGTTGCCGCCGGGCGCGGTGACCGGTTGAATCGTTCAGCGCTTGCATGGCTCGGGCTGGCTGCGTTGCTGGCGGTTGGCGCGCTGCTGGCCTGGCCGCTGCCGCGCGCGGCGCTCGACTGGCAACCGGCCCTCGCCTTCACCGAACCGTGGCGCGCGTTCAGCGCCGCGGCGGTGCACTACAGCGGCCTGCACCTGGGCGCCAACCTGCTTGGTGGCGCGCTGGTGGCGGCGCTGGGCGTGGTCGCCCGGGTGCCGCTGCGCATGGTGGGGGCTTGGGCGGTGGCCTGGCCGCTGACGCAGTTCGGCCTGCTGCTCAAGCCGGAACTGCTGCACTACGGCGGGCTGTCGGGCGTGCTGCACGCGGGCGTCGGGGTTGCGTCGCTTTACCTGGTAGTGCGCGGCGCCGGTGCGCAACGCTGGATCGGCGCGGCGATCCTGGCCGGCACCTGCATCAAGGTGATCGGCGAAACGCCCTGGGGCGCGCCTTTGCGGCACGGCGGTGGCTGGGACATTGCGGTCGCGCCGCTGGCGCACGCCACCGGGCTGATCGCGGGGCTGCTGTGCGCGGCGGTGGCCGAGGCCGTCGCCGGGCGATCTCAGAAGCATCAGCCGCGGATGCGCCGCACCAGCGACGTGGTCGAATAACCGTCGACGAACGCCAGCGCGCGCGCGTCGCCGCCCCAACTGCGCACGCAGCGGGTTTCTTCGAGCGTCTCGATGTCGTAGTCGCCGCCCTTCACGTAAAGCTGCGGGCGCAGCCGCTTCAGCAGCTCGACCGGCGTGGCTTCGTCGAACAGCACGACCAGGCTGACGCTTTCGAGCGCAGCCAGCACGCAGGCGCGGTCGGCTTCGTTGTTCAGCGGGCGATCCGGGCCCTTGCCCAGGCCGCGTGCCGACGCGTCGCTGTTCAGCCCGATCACCAGGCTGCCGCCGCGCGCGCGCGCCTGCGCGAGGTAGCTCACGTGGCCGCGGTGCAAGATGTCGAACACACCGTTGGTGAACACCACCGGCTGCGCCAGTGCCGCCACGCGGGCCGGCGCGTCGGCAGGGGCGCAGAGTTTGTCGAGGAAGGAAGGCATCGCGAGATTGTCACCTTGGTGGCACGACGCGCAAGGCGCGCCGTCTAGACTGCCGGCTCGGCCACTTTCGAACCAGGAGTCAGACATGATCGTGCTGTGCGGATCCAGCATTTCGAACTACTACAACAAGGTCAAGTTCGCGCTGCTTGAAAAGGGCGTGCCGTTCACCGAAGAGCTGGTGGGGACCAAGAGCACCGACGAAGCGGTGCTGTCGTGCACGCCGCTGGGCAAGATCCCGTTCATCCGCACGCCCCACGGCGCGCTGTGCGAAAGCCAGGCGATCCTGGACTACCTCGAAGCGGCGTACCCGAACCCGCCGTTGATGCCGGCCGACCCGTGGGCGGCCGCCAAGGTGCGCGAGCTGATCACCTTCATCGACCTGCACCTCGAGCTGGTGGTGCGCGAGCTGTACGGCAAGGCCTTCTTCGGCGGCGAGATGAGCGATGCCAATGCAGCGCGCGTGCGCAAGCAGCTCGAAAAGAACCTGGCCGGTTTCAAGCGGCTGGCCAAGTTCGCGCCCTACGTGGCGGGTGACACTTTCACGCAGGCCGACTGCGCCGCCTGGGCCAGCCTGCCGCTGCTGCCGATGGCCACGAAACGCATCTACGGTGAAGACTTGCTGGCCGCCGCCGGCATCGACTGGAAGCCCTACAGCCAGTTGATCGGCGCGCGGCCGAGCGCACAGAAGGTGCTGGCCGACCGCAAGGCCGACCAGGAACGCGCCGCGGCTCGCCCGGCCTGATTGCCGTCGTGGGCCGCACCCGTGCCGTGCTGCCAGGCACGGCGTTGGCCCGCGGCCCTCAGGTAGGCAGCGGCGCGCCCGCACCCTTGCGCTGCGCAGCCGCCGCCACCGCCGCTGTCACTTCCTTGCGGTAGCGGTTCAGCTCCTGCACGCTGCCGAAGCTGCGCTCCAGCAGCAGGCTCATGTTGTGCAGGATGCGCTCGACGACCTTGGTCTCCCAGACCGCGTCGAACTGGATCTGCTTGTCGAGCCAGCGCTCCAGCCACTCGGGGTTGGGCAGCCGGCTTTGCACCGTGTCGCGCGGGAACAGGCTTGCGTTGACGTGCAGGTTGGTCGGGTGCAGCGCCTGCGCGGTGCGGCGCGCGCTCGCCATCAGCACGCCGACCTTGGCGAACGCGGCCTTGGCTTCGTCGCCGAACTTCTGCAAGGCGCGCTTCATGTAGCGCAGGTAGGCGCCGCCGTGGCGGGCTTCGTCGCGCGCCAGGGTTTCGTAGATGGCCTTGATGACGGGTTCGGAGTGCCACTCGGCCGCGCGCCGGTACCAGTGGTTCAGGCGGATCTCGCCGCAGAAGTGCAGCATCAGCGTTTCAAGTGCGGGCGCGGGGTCGAACTCGAAACGCACTTCGTGCAGCTCGGCTTCGGTGGGCACCAGCTCGGGGCGGTAGCGGCGCAGGTACTCCATCAGCACCAGCGAGTGCTTTTGCTCCTCGAAGAACCACACGCTCATGAAGGCCGAGAAGTCGCTGTCGTCGCGGTTGTCGCGCAGGAACATCTCGGTCGCCGGCAACGCCGCCCACTCGGTGATGGCGTTCATCTTGATCGTCTGGGCCTGCTCTTCACTGAGCTTGGACGCGTCGAACTGATCCCAAGGAATGTCCTTGTCCATGTTCCAGCGAACGGCTTCGAGTTGCTTGAAAAGTTCTGGGTAAAGCATGGCGAGGACCGGTTGATTTGCGGCGGATTCTAGACCGCGGTGCATGTCCACAGCCCAATGTGCGAGTGGATCCGATGGCCTCTGCGGCAACGCATCCGGATCGGCCCGGCCGGCGTATGAGGCACAGCGTGGGGTCAATGCGCCGGTGGGCACAATGTTTGCGGTTTTGGCATCCCACTCGCCACCCGATTCACCCGCCATCCACCCGCCATCCACCCTCCCGAGAGTCTCGACCATGAATTTGCTCATCTTGCGCGCCATGCTGGCGCTCGCCGGGCTGTTCGGCGCCGCTGGTGCCCAGGCCGCGCCCGCTTGCCCTGCCTTGCTGGACCGCCAGATGCCGCGCCTGCAGGACGAAAAGCCGCAGAACCTGTGCCAGTACGCCGGGCAGGTGGTGCTGGTGGTGAACACGGCCAGTTTCTGCGGCTTCACGCCGCAGTACACCGCGCTCGAAGCGCTTCATGCACGCTTTCGCTCGCGCGGCCTGGTGGTGCTGGGCTTTCCCTCCAACGATTTCGGCGCCCAGGAGCCGGGCACGGGCAAGGACATCGCCGAGCTGTGCGAAAACACCTTCGGCGTGAAGTTCCCGATGTTCGTGAAGTCGCACGTGGTGGCCTCGGCGGCGACTGCGGGCAAGGCCGCCAGCGTCATCAACCCGCTGTTTGCCGACCTGGCCCGGCGCAGCGGCAAGGCGCCGCAATGGAACTTTCACAAGTACCTGATCGGCCGCGACGGGCAGGTGGTGATCAGCCACCCGAGCCAGACCGATCCATTGGACGCGACCCTTGTTCGGGATGTCGAAAAACTGTTGGGTGCAAGATTGTGACTTGTCGGTTATATTTCATACCGACAAGTTCAAGTGACTTCTTTTCCGCCTCCAACCCGCCCACGTCCAATGTTCGCTCTCGAACACTTTTGCCCGCCACAAGGTTTTCCCTCTGACGTTGATGCTCAGAGGCGGGGCGCAGCATGAACGGCCAGCGCCGCGTCGCGGTGGTCGGCTCCGGCATCTCGGGCCTGGCGGTGGCGCATGGCCTGGCCGGGCACGCCGAGGTCACGCTTTTCGAGGCGGCGGACTACTTCGGCGGCCACACGCACACGGTGGATGTGCGGCTGGACGGCATCACGCACGGCGTGGACACCGGTTTTCTGGTGCTGAACGAACGCACCTACCCAAACCTGCTGCGTTTGTTCGCCGAGCTGAAGGTGGAGATCGCCAAGTCCGACATGTCGTTCTCGGTGCAGGTGCCCGACCTCGGGCTCGAGTGGAGCGGCAGTGACCTGAACAGCGTGTTCGCGCAGCGTCGCAATCTGCTGCGCCCAGCCTTCTGGCGCATGTTGGCCGACGTGCTGCGCTTCAACCGCCTGGCCACCGCGCTGGCTGCCAGTGCCGACCTGGAAGCGCTCGAACAACCCATCGGTGACTTCCTGGCCGAACACCGCTTCGGCGCCGAGTTTCGCAACTGGTACTTCCTGCCGATGATCGGCTGCATCTGGTCGTGCCCGACCGATCAGATGTTGCGCTTTCCGATCGCCACGATGATCCGTTTCTGCCACAACCACGGGCTGATCCAGGTGGCGAACCGGCCGCAGTGGTACACGGTGCGCGGCGGGGCACGTCGGTACGTGCAGAAGATGCTGGCGGCGATCCCCGATGCGCGCCTGAACAGCCCGGTGCGCAGCGTGCGGCGCGCTCCTGGCTTGGGATCAGGCAGCGGCGCGGCTGGCGTGTTCGTCAGCACCGACTCCGGCACCGAACGCTTCGATGAAGTGGTGCTGGCCAGCCACAGCGACCAGAGCCTGGCGCTGCTCGCCGACCCGTCGCCGGATGAACGCGGCACCTTGGGCGCCATCCGCTACCACCGCAATCGCGCGGTGCTGCACACGGATACCTCGGTGCTGCCGCAGCGCCAGCGCGCCTGGGCGGCGTGGAACTACGAGCGCGCCGCCGAGGGCTCGCGCGAGCAGGCGGCGGTGTGCCTGCACTACCTCATCAACCGGCTGCAGCCGCTGCCGTTCACCACCCCGGTGATCGTGTCGCTGAACCCGCTGACCGAACCACGCAGCGAGACCGTGCACGCCGAGTTCGACTACGCCCACCCGGTGTTCGACAGCGCTGCCATCGCCGCCCAGCAGCGGGTGCCTGCGCTGCAAGGCCTGGCGCACACCTGGTTCTGCGGTGCCTGGACGCGCTACGGCTTTCACGAAGATGGCCTCACGTCGGGGCTCGCGGTGTGCGAGGCGCTCAAGGCGCGCTGGGCCGCGACGCCAAGCCTGGAGGCGGCGTGAATACGATCGCCGCTCAAGCGCAGCTGGGCACTGGCCAGGTGCGCCACACGCGTGTGCGCCCCGCGCAAAACAGCTTCACCTACGCCACCTACTTTCTGATGCTGCCGATGCGCAGCCTGCGCCGCGCGCCCAGTGGGGTGCTGGCGCGCAACCGCTTCGGCCTGATCAGCTTCTTCGACCGCGACCACGGCGACGGCCGGGCCGACAGCCTGGCCTGGCTCGACGCACTGCTCGCCAGCGAAGGCGTGATCGACGCGGCCGGCGAAGTCTGGCTGCACTGCTACCCGCGCGTTCTGGGATTCACCTTCAAGCCGGTCAGCTTCTGGTACTGCCACCGCCTGGACGGTTCACTCGCGGCCGTGGTGGTCGAGGTCAACAACACCTTCGGCGAGCGCCACTGTTACCTTCTAACCGGCAAGCAGGTGGCGTTCGGGCGCGAGTTGCGTGCCAGCAAGGTGTTCCATGTGTCGCCGTTCTGCGCCGTGACGGGCAGCTACCGCTTTCGCTTCATGTGTACCGGGCTCGAGCGTGCCAACCCCGCCGCCACGGCCCACACCGTGGCGCGCATCGACCACTTCGACGATGCCGGCCTGCTGCTCCAGACCAGCGTGTCGGGGCAGCTCCAGGCCCTGTCGCCGGCACGCATCCGCGCCGCCTTCTTCGGCATGCCCATGATGACCCTGGGCGTGATCGCCCGCATTCACTGGCAGGCACTGAAGCTGTTCGCCAAGCGCGTTCCGTTCTTCCGCAAGCCGGACGCCCCGCAGTCGTTCCTGACCCGCTGACCCACCATGACCAGCCACACCTCTCTCGCGTCCATCGCGCTCCCTGAGTCGACCCCGCCGGCCACGCGTGCCGTGCTGCACCTGCTGAAGAGCCTGAACCACGGCACGCTGGATGTGCAATTGCCCGACGGTTCGTCGGCGCACTTCGGCACCCAGGCACCCGGCGAACCGCGCGCGGCGCTGCGCCTGCACAACTGGAATGTCTGCTCGGCGGCCCTGAAGGCGGGCGACATCGGCTTTGCCGAAAGCTACATCGCCGGCGACTGGACGACCCCCGACCTGACCACCTTGCTGACCCTGTTCGTGGCCAACCGCGAGCAGATCGAGTCGGTGATCTACGGCAGTTGGTGGGGCTCGCTGCTGTACCGCGCCAAGCACCTGTTCAACCGCAACTCGCGCCAGGGTAGCAAGAAGAACATCCATGCCCACTACGACCTGGGCAATGAGTTCTACCGCCTGTGGCTGGACCCGACGATGAATTACAGCAGCGCATGGTTCGAAGGCGACCGCTCGGCCGACCTGGTGAACGCGCAGTGGGCCAAGGTGCGCCGCGCGCTGCGCGAATGTGGCGTGCAGCCCGGCCAGCGTGTGCTCGAGATCGGTTGCGGCTGGGGCGCGCTGGCCGAATGCGCGGCGCGCGAGTTCGGCGCCACGGTCACCGGCGTGACCTTGTCGTCCGAACAGCTCGCCTGGGCACAGAAGCGCTTGGGCGACGCGGCACTGCCCGGCACCCTGCGATTCCAGGACTACCGCGACATTGCCGACGGGCCGTTCGACGCGATCGCGTCGATCGAGATGTTCGAGGCCGTCGGGCGCGAGTACTGGCCGAGCTTCTTCGAGACTTTGAAGACGCAGCTCAAGCCGGGCGGCAAGGCCTGCATCCAGAGCATCACGATCCGCGACGACCTGTTCGATCGCTACGTGAAGTCGAGCGACTTCATCCAGCAGTACATCTTTCCCGGCGGCCTGCTGCCCAGTCCGCAGGCGTTCCGCGCCGCCGCGGCGCAAGCCGGGCTGAAGGTGGTCAATGAACTCGACTTCGGCCTCGACTACGCCGAGACTTTGCGGCGCTGGCGCGAGCGCTTTCTGAGCGCCGACACGCCCGTGCGCAAGCTCGGCTTCGACACCCGCTTCATGCGCATCTGGGAGTTCTACCTCGCTTATTGCGAGGCCGCGTTTGCCGCCGGCAATACCAGCGTCATGCAGTTCACGCTGCAGCGCGATTGAACTTGGCCATGACACACCACAACGCCCGGCTCTCGCGTCGCACGGTACTGGCCGCCGGTCTCGGCGGGCTGTGTGTCGGCGCAATCGCCCAGCCTGCCGTACCCGCCGAGGTGGCCGCCGAACTGCCCGGGGCGCGCCTGCTCGGCAGCGGGCGGTTGACCTACTTCGCGCTGCACATCTACGACGCGCGCCTGTGGGTCGGCGACGGTTTTGCGGCCGACAACTTCAGCAAACTGCCGCTTGCGCTCGAACTGGAATACGCCCGCACCTTGTTCGGCAAGCTGATCGCCGAGCGCAGCCTGGACGAGATGAAGCGCGCCGGCGGCTTCAGCGACGAACAAGGCCAGCGCTGGCTGGCCGCGATGACGCAGACCTTCCCCGACGTGAACAAGGGCGACCGCCTGACCGGCGTGCATCGCCCTGGAGAAGCGGCGGCGTTTTTCCTCAACGGCAAACCGCGCGGCGAGATTCGCGACGCCGATTTCGCGCGGCGCTTCTTCGGCATCTGGCTGTCACCGCAAACCTCGGAGCCGAAGTTGCGCACTGCCTTGTTGGGGCCGAATCGAGCGGGGTCATGAGTGGTGCTGCCGCGCCCGTCGCGGGCCGGCCTTCACCCGTTGAACCGGCACGCCCCTGGCGCGGCGGTTGGCGCGACGGCCTCAGCTACGGCTCGCTGGGCCTGCCGCTGGCGTTCGTCGCGCTGCCGCTGTACGTGGTGCTGCCCAACCACTACGCCAGCGAGTTCGGCGTGCCGCTGGCGCTGCTCGGCGCGGTGCTTCTGGGGGCCCGACTGCTCGATGCCGTGGCCGACCCGCTGATCGGCCGGTGGGCCGACGGCTTGCTGGCGCGCTCGGCCCAGCGCGCGTGGACGGTTGCCGCGCTGGCGGCGCTGGTCTTGATCGCCGGCTTCCGCGGCCTGTTCTTTCCTCCCGTGCAAGGGATCGCAGCGCTGCTTTGGTGGTGCGCCGCGCTGCTGGCCGTGACCTACCTGAGCTACAGCGTGGTCACCGTGCTGCACCAGGCCTGGGGCGCGCGGCTGGGGGGCGACGAGCCACAGCGCGCACGCATCGTCGCGTGGCGCGAGGGGCTGGCGCTCGCTGGCGTGCTGGTGGCCAGCGTGTTGCCGTCGGTGGCTGGCCTGAATGTCACCACGATCGCGTTCGCTGCGCTGTTGATCGGCGGCGTGGCGCTGCTGCTGGGTGCGCCGCGGCCGCAGCCGTCAGCGCCCGGTGCACAAACGCTGGCGGTGCCGCTGCGGCTGCCCTTCTCGACACCGGCGTTCCGCAAGCTGCTGCTCGTGTACCTGGTCAACGGCATTGCCAGCGCCGTTCCGGCCACCTTGGTGCTGTTCTTCATTCGCGACCGGCTCCAGGCCACGGTCTACGAACCGCTCTTCCTGGCGAGTTACTTTGCGGCCGGGGCCTTGTCCATCCCGCTGTGGTTGCGCCTGGTCGGCCGCTTCGGGCTGGCGCGCACCTGGCTGTTCGGCATGGCGCTGGCGGTGGTGGTGTTCATCTGGGCCGCGACCCTGGGCGCTGGCGACATCGCGGCCTACACCGCCGTGTGCGTGCTCAGCGGCGTGGCGCTGGGCGCCGACCTGACCTTGCCCGGCGCGCTGCTGGCCGGGGTGATCCAGCGCGCCGGCCACGGCCACCGCGCCGAGGGCGCTTACTTCGGCTGGTGGAACTTCGCCACCAAGCTCAATCTGGCGCTGGCGGCCGGTGTGGCGCTGCCGGTGCTGCAGGCTTTCGGCTATGCGCCAGGCAGCCGCAGCGCGCAAGGCCTGAGCGCGCTGACGATCGCCTACTGCGTGCTGCCTTGTGTGCTCAAGCTGGCCGCCGCCGCACTGCTCTACACCCAATGGATTCGACCTGCCGAAAGCTCCCCATGAAACGACGTTTGACCCTGGCCTTGGCGGCGCTGGCCACCGCACTGCTCACCGCCTGTGCCTCGGCACCGGCACCGGCCGACTACGCCACCGAAAAGCCCACGCTCGACCTGGCCACCTATTTCAATGGCGACCTGGTGGCGCACGGCCTGTTCACCGACCGCAGCGGCAAGGTGGCGCGCCGCTTCACCGTCGCGATGAAGGGCACCTGGACCGGCGACGAAGGCGTGCTCGATGAAGCCTTCACGTACTCCGACGGCAAAAAGGAACGCCGCATCTGGCGCCTGAAGAAGCTGCCCGACGGCCGCTACACCGGCCAGGCCGACGACGTGGTGGGCACCGCGCAGGGCCAGGTGGCCGGCAACGCGCTGCAATGGAAGTACACACTGCGCCTGCCGGTGGACGACAAGGTCTACGAGGTGCAGTTCGACGACTGGATGTACCTGATGGATGAGCGCGTGATGCTCAACAAGGCGCAGATGAGCAAGTTCGGCATCCGGCTCGGTGAAGTGACCCTGTCGTTCTACAAGAAGTGAAGCGCAGCATGCCTCTGAATCCGCGCATCGAGAATTGGACCGGCAAGGTGGTCTGGCTGGTCGGCGCTTCCAGCGGCATCGGCCGGGCCACGGCGCAATTGCTGCATGAGCGCGGCGCCCAGGTCGTGGTGTCGGCACGCAATGCGGTGGCGTTGCAGGCCTTCGAGGCCCAGCACGCCGGCAGTCTGGGGCTGGTGCTGGACGCCACCGACCGCACGGCGATGAACGCGGCGGCAGGGCGCATCGTCGAGCGCTTCGGGCGCATCGACCTGGCGGTCTATTGCGCCGGTTACTACAAGGCGATGCGCGCGACCCAGTTCGACCTGGATGAAATGCTCAAGCACGACCACGTGAACTATGTCGGCGCGCTGCACATGCTCGACGTGGTGCTGCCGGTGCTGCTGCGCCAGAAGGCCGGCCATGTGAGCCTGGTGTCCAGCGTGGCGGGTTACCGCGGCCTGCCCAACTCGCTGGCCTACGGGCCCACGAAGGCGGCGCTGATCAACCTGGCGCAAACGCTCTACCTCGACCTGCACCCGGTCGGCCTCGGCGTGTCGGTCATCAACCCGGGCTTCGTCGAGACACCGCTCACGTCGAAGAACGAGTTCGCGATGCCCGCACTGATCAAGCCCGAGCAGGCTGCGGCAGAGATCGTGAAGGGTTGGCAGGCGGGCGACTTCGAGATTCACTTCCCGAAACGCTTCACCTTGTGGCTCAAGGCCTTGAGCCACGTGGGTGACTGGCTCTACTTCAAGGCGATCCGGCGCGCCACCGGGCTATGACGGCCGGTGCGCCGCGCTGTGACGACGCACGTGTGGCGCGCATCGTGGCGCTGTTCGAGGCGCTGACGCCGGCCGACCTGGCGAGGCTGGGCGAGGTCTACCACCCGACAGCCCAGTTCAAGGACCCGTTCAACGAGGTGCAGGGCCTGGCGCCGATCCGGCAGGTCTTCGAGCACATGTTCGTGGCGCTCGACGAGCCGCGTTTCGTGGTGCGCGACATCGTGGTTCAAGGCGACCAGTGTTTCCTGACCTGGGACTTCCTGTTTCGCTTCAAGCGTTTCAGCCGCGAGTTGCAGACAGTGCATGGCGGCTCGCACCTGAAGTTCGATCCGGCCGGCCTGATCGTGCTGCACCGCGACTATTGGGACGCCGCTGAGGAGCTGTACGAGAAGCTGCCCGGCGTGGCCGTGCTGATGCGCTGGCTCAAGCGCCGCGCGCGGTCCTGAGCCAGCGGGGCCACCGGGGCCGCTAGCGTCAGCGCAACCAGCCCTTGCGCCGGAAGTACAGGAACGGCGCGGTGACGGACGCCACCATCAGCGCAATGGCAAACGCATACCCGTAGCGCCAGTTCAGCTCCGGCATGGCCTGGAAGTTCATGCCGTAGATGCTGGCGATGAGCGTCGGCGGCAGCAGCGCCACGCTGGCCACCGAGAATATCTTGATGATCTTGTTCTGGTTGATGTTGATGAAACCGACGGTGGCGTTCATCAGGAAGTTGATCTTGTCGAAGATGAAGGTGCTGTGGCTGTCGAGCGAGTCGATGTCGCGCAGGATCTGGCGCGCCTCCTCGAACTGCTCGGCGTTGAGCATGCGGCTGCGCATCATGAAGCTGACCGCGCGGCGCGTGTCCATCACGTTGCGGCGCACGCGGCCGTTCAGGTCTTCTTCCTTGGCGATGGCCGACAGCGCCTCGCCAGCCGCCTGGTCGTTCACGTTCTGCTTCAGCACGCGCGCGCTGACGGCCTCCAGGCTGTCGTAGATGCTCTCCAGCGCATCGGCGCTGTACTCGGCATCGGCGTCGTAGAGTTTGAGCAGCACGTCTTTCGCGTCGTCGATCAGCGCCGGGATGCGCCTCGCGCGCAGGCGCAGCAGGCGGAACACCGGCAGGTCTTCGGCATGCACCGAGAACAGCACGCCCTTGAACAGGATGAAGGCCACGCGCACGTTGCGCGGCGTGCGGTCGTCGTCGATCAGGAAGTCGGAGCGGATGTGCAGTTCGCCGTTGTCTTCTTCGTAGAAGCGGGCCGAC
>JANMYQ010000028.1:0-17922 GCA_031382215.1 Methylibium sp. | reverse complement strand
CGCTGACACCGTCTTCGATCTGGTTCAGCGCCGGTTCCACCGATTGCAGCAGGGCCGCCCCGGCCGCGTTCAGCACGATGCCGCGGCCGCGCCGGTCGAACAGCTGGAAGCCGAGCTGGTCTTCAAGCAGCTTGATCTGCTGGCTGACCGCGCTGTGCGTCAGGTGCAGTTGTTCGGCTGCGGCGCGCAGGTTGGCGAGCTTCGCCACCACGCGGAAGGTGGGCAGCGTGTGCAGCGGCAGGCGGGTCATGCTGGTAAGCATAACTGACCAATTTGCGCTTGAGATGTTGATATCCCAGGGTCGATTGGACTTATATGCTTACCAACATCGCCAAATCAACGGGAGCCAGCCATGCTGCCCTCAAGCCCGCAGATCACCATTCCCCTCTGGCGGCCGTTGCACCTGCGGGTCTGGCGCAGCGTCATCGAAACCGCCGTTGCGGCTTGGCAGGTGCTGGTGGAGCGCTACCGGCGGCGCCAGCGCCAGCGCGAGTGGGACGCGCTGGACGAGCTGAGCCCGCACACGCTGAGAGACATCGGCGCGCCCGACTGGGTGGTGCTGGACGCCGCCGAACGCAGCGCCCAGGCGCGCCAGCGGCTGGATGAGTTCAGCCACTGGCGCGGGGTCTGAGAGCCTGAAACCTCTGGCCGCAGGCCTTCAGATCGCCAGCAGCATCTGCCGGCCCGCCGCATCCATCACCGGCCGGCCGGTCGGCTCAGTGGCCGCGGCGGTGTGCGGCACATACCCTCGCGTGGCCAGCTGCCAGCCTTCGGTGGCCTGCGCGTCGCTCAGCGGGTTGACCACGCCGGTGCCGAGCTTCTTTGCGGTGGCGCGCTGCACCAGGGCCTCGCACTGTTCGGCCGATAGCAGGCGCGCAAACGCCGACCAGCGGCGCTGCACCAGCGGGTTGCGCCACCCGTCTTCCACCGCCCAGCGGGCCTCGTGCGGTGCGATGTTGCGGCCGGCTTCCAGCACGCGCGGCAACAGCGCATGGAAGAAGTCGCGAAAGGCGCGCTGCGCCGGCTTGCCCGGCACCAGCGCCTCGATGCGGCTGACGCGCTGGCTCCAGCCCGCCACCAGCAACTGGCGGCTCACGAAGGCCTGCAGCGCCTGCGCCGGGTTGAACAGGCGCAGGCGGTTCGGCGGCAACACCAGCAGCGGCAGCGCGCAGGCTTCGTCGTGCGCGAGCGGCTCGACGAAGCTGCACAGTACGGCCACGCGCGCCCACTGCGCGGCGGTCAGCCCGTCGATGCCGCCGAGCGCGCCGTCTTCGACCTGCTTCACGAAGCGGATCGCAGCCCGAAAGCCGTGCCCCGCCTTGGCGTGGTTGGCCTTGGTGCTCATCACCGCCAGGTTGCCGGCGGCGTAGCCGGCGTCATTGCGAACCCGGTCGATCGAGCTGTCGCTGCTTTCCAGGGTGCCCGCGCTGAGCGCCACGCGGGTGATCGGGCAGTGGTCCACATCGAGCTGAGCGAGGTAGTTGGGCGTCACCTGCATCAGCTCGACACTGCGGCCGCGCAGCCAGGCGTTCAGGCGCAACTGCAGCCATTTGCGCACGTGGCGCGTGGCGTTCAAGGTGCGCAGGCCGAAGGTGGCCTGGCCGGCGAGCAGGCCGTCGCGCAGCGGCGACGGGGCCTGGGCGTAGGCCTCGGGCGGGCAGACGCGGTGGTGGGCGTAGTCCCAGCCCAGCTCGAAGCCGATGCGGTCCAGCGTGCTGATGGGGTGGGGCGTGGTGTGGATCGGGACGAGGCTCATGGTGCGCTCCGGGGTGGGTGCCGGCTTGTGCGGCGGTGAGCCCAGTATTGCGGGCGGGTGGCTCATCACGTGAGCCAGCACGCGGTGGGAGATGAATTTGTGGCCTCGGGTATGCTTTGACCCGCTGGCTCATCGGGTGAGCCAGCCGCTTGATACAGGAACCCCATGGACCGCACCGAACGCTTCTACAAGATCGAACTGCTGCTGAAGAGCCGCGGCTGCGTCAGCTTTGCCGCGTTGCGCGACGAACTCGACGTGTCGCCCGCCACGCTCAAGCGCGACCTGCAATACCTGCGCGACCGCATGAGCGCGCCGATCGTCTACAGCGCGCTCGACAACGGCTACCGCTTCGCCGGGCCGGCCACCGCCGGCCAGTCCGCCGCCCGCGAGGCCCGGCACGAACTGCCCGGCCTGTGGTTCAGCGAGAACGAAATCCACGCCATGCTGACGATGCACCAGTTGCTCGCCGGGCTCGACGACGACGGCGTGCTGGCGCGCCACCTGCAACCGCTGATGGACAAGCTGCAGGGCATGCTGGGCACCGACGCGAACCAGGCGCGCGAGCTGATGCGCCGCATCAAGGTCATCGGCACCGCACGGCGGCGTGTGCCGAGCCGGCACTTCGAATTGCTGGGCGGCGCGCTGGTGCAGCGCAAACGTGTCTGGTTGCGCTATTTCAAGCGCAGCGACCGCAGCCTGAGCGAACGCGAGGTCTCGCCGCAGCGCCTGGTGAACTACCGCAACACCTGGTACCTGGACGGCTGGTGCCACGCCAGCGACGGCCTGCGCCGTTTTGCGCTCGACGCCATGCGTGAAGCGAAGGTGATCGACGCGAAAGCGCGCAGCGTGCCGGTGCGCGATCTCGAAGCCGCGCTCGACTCCGGCTACGGCATCTACGGGGGTGGTGGCGGCAAGCTCAAATGGGCCACGCTGGTGTTCGACGAGGATGCCGCGCAGTGGGTCGCCAACGAAGAGTGGCACCCGCAGCAGAAGTCGCGCTGGCTCAAGGATGGCCGCTACGAGCTGCAGGTGCCCTACAGCGAGCCGACCGAATTGGCCATGGACATCCTGCGCCATGGCGACAGCGTGGTGGTCGCCGGGGACAAGGCGTTGGTGGCCTTGATTCGGGGGCGCCTGGAACGTGCGGGGGCCGCCTACCTGGCACCGGACCGGCCGGAGCTGGGGGCTTGATGCGGCAGCGGCGGCTTTGCTGTCGAACCCCGCTCAAGGGATGCGCGGCCCGTCCGATAACGCAGACATGAACCCTTGCGTCGGCGCTTTCCGCCGCCTGACCACCGCGCCGGAGCCCAGGCCGCGCGGCGGTCGGGCTGGCGCGGCCGTGCGCGCCATGCTGGGTCTCATCTTGTTGCTGGCCACCCTGGCCGCGTGGCCCGCGGGCGGCGAGATGGTGCTCGATGCGTCACGGACCGACGTCGATGGCTGGCCCTGGGCGCGCATCCTGAAAGAGGGCGACCGGCCCCTGACCGCTGACGAGGCGTTTGCCGCCGATGCGGCCTTCGGCCCGCCGCCGCAGGTGCACGGCAACCTCGGGCCGCACACGCGGGCCCTGTGGTTGCGCCTGCCGCTGCGCATGGCCGCTGACGACCCCGGGGCCTGGTGGCTCGATCTCGGCTTCGCCGGCGTGGACCGGGTGGATGTGTACCTGTTCGAAGGCGGGCGCGTCGTGCAGCAGGCTCGGGTCCGCAACACCGCGCAGTTCTCGCAAAAGCCGTTGAGGACGCGAAGCCACGTGCTGCCGCTGGGGGCCCAGGGAGGGGCCCAGGCGGAGGCCGGGCTGGGGGCCCAGCGCGGCGCGTCGCAGGAGTTGCTGATGCGCTTCGAGTCGTCCACGGCGCTGCTCGTGCCGCTTCGTTTTGTGCGTCCGGCCGACTACCTCGCGGCCGAGTCGCAGCAACAGATGGTGCAGGGCCTGATCACGGGCATCTGGCTGTGCCTGTTGGTGTACGCGCTGGTGCAATGGGCCGCGCTGCGCGAGCGCATGTTCTTCGACTTTGCGTTGTCGTCCGCGGCCGGCAGCATTTTCTTTCTTTGTTACTTTGGCCATGGCCCGCAGCACCTGTGGGGTGAGAACGCCTGGATGGTCGGCAATGGCTGGGCACCCGCCATCCTGACGATGATCGCTGCCAACGCCATGTTCGTTCACGACGCGCTGGACGTGGCGCGCTTCGAGCCGCGCCTGGCCCGTGCCCTGCGCGCCGTGGCCATCGCAGCGGCTGCGGCGATGGTGGCGTTCTTCGCCGGCTGGATCGACCTGCGGGCCGTCGCCGGGCTGGCCAGCGCGATCGGGCCGCTGCCCACGCTGCTGGGCACGGCCGCCGCCGTGTTCAGCATGCGGCGCGGCAACCGCGCCGCGCCCTTCGTGCTGGCGGGCTGGGGCGTGGTGCTGGTGGGAACCTTGCTCATGGTGTGCATGCAGCGCGGTTGGTTGCCGCTCGAGTTCTGGCTGGAGCACGCGCTGCAGTTCGCGATGACGATCGAGATCGTGCTGTGGATGTTCGTGCTGGCCGGCCGCGTGAAAGACGTGCGCGCCAGCGAAGCGGCTGCACGACTCGAGAACGGGCGCCTGCACACGCTGGCCTTCAGCGACCCGCTGACCGGCCTGCTGAACCGGCGCGGCCTGTACCTGGCGCTGGAGCCGAGCCTGTCCGCCGCGCTGCCTTCGGGCGCGGTGGCGGTTTACCTGATCGACCTGGACGGGTTCAAGCCCATCAATGACCGCTTCGGCCACGACGTGGGCGATGCGCTGCTGATCGAGGTCGGCCGGCGTCTGCAGGCGCAGATGCGTGGCCCGGACCTGGTCGCCAGGATGGGCGGGGACGAATTCGTCGTGGTCATCCATGGGATCGGCGACGACATTGCGGCCCACGCCGCGGGTCGGCGACTGCTGGCGGCGCTTCGCGGCCCGTTTGCAGTGGCCGGCATCACCGCGCAGGTCGGCGCCACGGTAGGTTATGCGCTGGCCCCGAACGATGCCTGCGACGTGTCCCGCCTGCTCAAGTGCGCCGACGCCGGCATGTATGCCGGCAAGCAAGCGGGCAAGAACCGGGTGGTCCGTGGCGCCATGCAGCCCGACTCGCCTGTGTTGACGACGCCGGATGCGCCGAGGGCAGGCAGCGCGGTATAGCCCGACATGGCCCGATAGAGCCCGACATACCCCCTATATAGCCCGACACAACCAGGCAGGACCCGCCAGCCCCGGCGCCATGCGCCGCCCCGCACAATGCCGCGATGGACTCTCTTTCGCAGATTGCACTCGGCGCCGCGGTTGGCGTGGCCACGAGGGGCCGCCAAACGGCCGTGTGGAAGGCCGCGCTGTGGGGCGCCGTGGCCGGCACCTTGCCCGACCTGGACGTGCTGATCGAACACGGCGACCCGATCCGCAACATGGTGCTGCACCGCGCCGAGACGCACGCGCCGTTCTGGCTCACGCTGTTCTCGCTGCCTTTCGCCGCCGGTGTGGCGCGCCTGCATGGCGAATGGGCGTTGTGGCGGCGCTGGTGGCTGGCCCTCTGGCTGGCGCTGGTCACGCACCCGCTGCTCGACGCGATGACGGTCTACGGCACGCAACTCGCGCTGCCGTTCTCGAACCACCCGTTCGGCGTGGGCAGCATCTTCATCATCGACCCGCTGTACACGCTGCCGCTGCTGGTGGGCACCGGCTGGGCGCTCGCGGCGCACGGTCGCGGGCGTGCGTTGGTCGCCAACGCGGCCGGCCTCGTGTTGAGCACGGCCTACCTGGGGTGGAGCTTCGCTGCACAGCAACAGGTCGCGCAGGTTGCGCGTGCGTCGCTGGCGGCGCAGGGCATCGCCGCGGAGCGCGTGCTGGTCACGCCGACGGCGTTCAACACCTTGCTGTGGCGCGTGGTCGCGGTGCGCGGCGAGCACTTCCACGAGGGCTTCCATTCGCTGCTCGACCGCACGCCGGGCATGCACTTCGACCGTTTCGAGCGCGGCAGCGCGCTGGCCGCCGAGCTGCAGGGGCTGGACGGCGTGCAGCGCATCGCCGCCTTCAGCAAGGGATTCTTCAAGATGCAGCAGCAGGGCGACCGCGTGCTGATCAGCGACCTGCGCATGGGCCAGGAGCCGACTTACGTGTTCACGTTTGCGGTCGCCGAGAAAAAGAGCGCGGTGATGCCGCTGGTGCCGCTGGCCCCGCCCGAGCAGGTCAGCGCCCGGCTCGACTTCGAACGCGGCGGGCCCTGGTTGTGGCGGCGCGCGCTCGGCGAGCCCTTGCCGCCACCGCGCTGAACGCGGGGTTCGGAGCGCCTCAGCCCTGCGCGCTGCGGTTGATCTGCGTCGGCGCGGGGGCCGGCCAGCCGGCTTCGGTGCACACGCGCACGATGGCTTCGTTGGTGTCGGACCAGACCTGCCAGTAGTGGTCGTTGTGCGTGTACGGGCGCACCGCGATCACCGGGCCCATCAGGTTCAGGTCGATCACGCTCACTTCGGGCGGCTGGGTGCTGCTGACGTTGGGGATCTTGGCCACCGCGGCCTTCAGGCGCGCCACCGCGTCGGTCGTGCTCACGCCACCAGCCAGTTGTGCCAGGCGGTCGACGCGCCGCGCCGGGGTGGCGGTGTAGTTCTGCACCGTGTCGGCAAAGATCTTGCCGTTGCCGATCAAGGTGATCACGTTGTCGGGCGTGACGAGGGTGGTGCCGAACAGGCCGAGCTCCTTGACGGTGCCGGTCACGCCGGCCACGCCGACGAAGTCGCCCACCTTGAAGGGCTTGAGCACCAGCATGAAGGCGCCGGCCGCAAAGTTGCCGAGCATGCCGCTCCAGGCGGCGCCGATGGCCAGGCCGGCACCAGCGAGCATGGCCGCGAACGACGTGGTCTGGATGCCGAAGTAACCCAGAATGCCCAGCACCAGCGCGATCTTCAGCGCCACGTTGATGATCGAGCCGAGGTACTTGGTCAGGGTCGGGTCGAACTGGTTCCGGTTCATCAAGGCCTGCATCACCGAGATGACCTTGCCGATGATCCACGAGCCGATCGCCCAGAAGGCGATTGCCGCAATGATCTTGATGCCCACGTCGATCGCCGTGGTGGTGAGGAAGGTCTGGATCGCCTGCATGTCCATCGAGAAGCTCCGGTAGGGGTGTCGAACTGGGCGCGACTCTAGGCGAGCCGGCGAAGTTCTCAATCCCGTGGAGCTGCCCGCGGCGCCCGACTGCACGCCGATCGCGCCAGGCGTCGTGCCGCAGCCACGCTGACTGCGGAGTGATTCACGCGGCGCCGAGCGCGGCCTTGCCGCCTGGGCCTACTCGTGCCGCAGCGCCTCGATCGGGTCGAGCTGCGCCGCACGCCGGGCCGGGAAGTAGCCGAACACCACGCCGATGCCGGCCGAGAACACGAACGACAGCAGGTTGATCGTCGGGTCGAACAGGTAAGGCACCTGCATCACCTGCGCCAGCACGATGGACGCTCCGGTGGCCAGCACGATGCCGACGATGCCGCCCCGCGCGGCCAGCACCACCGCTTCGATCAGGAACTGCAGCAGCACCTCGCGTTCGAGCGCGCCGATGGCCAGGCGCAGGCCGATCTCGCGGGTGCGTTCGGTCACGCTGACCAGCATGATGTTCATGATGCCGATGCCGCCCACCAGCAGGCTCACCGCGGCCACCGCGCCGAGCAGCGTGGTCATCACTTGCGTGGTGCCGGACAGGGTTTCGGCGAGCTGCTGGGTGTCCAGCACGTTGAAGTTGTCGTCATCGTCATCGGCCAGCTTGCGGCGTTCGCGCAGCAGTTGAGTCAGGCTGGCTTTCAGGCGCGTGCTGTCGGTGCCGTCCTGCATCGACACCAGCAAGGTGTTCACGCGCTGGTTGCCGGTGACGCGGCGCTGCAGCGTGTTCAGCGGCACCACCACCGCGTCGTCCTGGTCGTTGCCCATGGCAGCCTGGCCCTTGCTGGCGAGCACGCCGATCACGTCGCAAGAGAACTGCCTGATGCGGACCTGCTCACCGAGCGCGCTGCGGCTGCCGAACAGCTCGCGCCGCACGGTTTCGCCGATCACGCACACGGCGGCTCCGGCGGCGAGTTCGGTGTCGGCAAAGACCCGGCCCGCCGAGAGCTTCCAGTTGCTCGTGACGAACCACTCGTTGTTCGTGCCGGTCACGCTGGTGGCCCAGTTGCGGCCGTTGGCAACCACGGTCACGCCGGCGCGCGCTTCCGGCGCCACCGCCTGGATGCCGCCGATCTGCGCCGCCACCGCTTCGGCATCGGCTGCCTTGAAGGCCGGCGCGCCACCGCCGCCACCCGGCCCCTGGCGCTGGCCGGGGCGCACCATCAGCAGGTTCGTGCCCAGGCCGGAGATCTGGTTCTGCACCGCCTGCGTGGCGCCGTTTCCCAGCGTCACCATCGTGATCACGGCGCTGACGCCGATCACGATGCCCAGGATCGTGAGGAACGAGCGCAGCAGGTTTCGGCGGATCGAGCGCAGCGCGAGCAGCAGGGTGTTGAACAGCATCACGGGGCTCCTGCGTCGGGCGCGGCATCCGGCACGGCATTCGGCGCGGCGGCAGGCGCCGCTTCGGCGTGCGCTTGAAGCCCCGCGGGGTGCGGGTTCGGCGTATCACTTTCAACCACGCCGTCAACGAAGCGCACCATGCGTTTGGCATACGCCGCCATGTCGGGCTCGTGCGTGACCATCAGCACGGTGATGCCGAAGTCCACGTTCAGCCGCCACAGCAGCTCCATGATCTCCTTGCTGCGCTGCGTGTCGAGGTTGCCGGTCGGCTCGTCGGCCAGCAGCACCGCCGGTTCGGTGACGATCGCGCGCGCGATCGCCACGCGCTGCTGCTGCCCGCCCGACAGTTCGGACGGCGTGTGGTGTTCCCACCCCGTCAGGCCGACCGACGCGAGCGCCTTGGTCGCCAGCGCATGGCGCGTGGCCGTGGGTTCGCCGCGGTACACCAGCGGCAGCTCCACGTTCTCTTGCGCCGAGGTGCGCGCGAGCAGGTTGAAGCCCTGGAACACGAAGCCGAGAAAGCGCCGCCGCAGCCGCGCGCGCTGGTCGCGCTGGAGCCGCTCCACGTGCACGCCCTGGAACAGGTATTCGCCCGAGGTCGGCGTGTCCAGGCAACCCAGCGTGTTCATCGCGGTGGACTTGCCCGAGCCGCTCGGGCCCATGATGGCGACGAACTCGCTGGCGTGGATGTCGAGGTCCACGCCCTTCAGCGCCTTGAACGCGGTGCTGCCTTCACCATAAACCTTGGTCACGCCGCGCAGGCGGATGAGCGGCAGGCCGACCGTCACCGGCGTCTCGACCGAAGCTTCCGTCGGCACCCGCCGCGGCACACGATCGTCGCCGCCGCCGAGCGACCCGCGTTGCAGCACCGCGCTCATTTCGCCGCTCCCGAGCGCTGGTCGGTGATGACGCGCATGCCGGCTTTCAGGTCGCCGCCGGTGATCTCGGTCATGCGGCCGTCGGTGATGCCGGGCACCACCGCCACAGGCACGGCAGCGCCCATGCCACCCTCCGGCCCACCCTCCGGCATCACCCACACCTGGCGCGACGCGCTGGTGTCGGCCGAACTCGCGGCCGAGCGGCGCGGCGCGCGGGCCGGCCCGCGCGGAATCAGGCTGGATACGATGCCGCTGGCGCCGCCGGAACGTTGGGCACCGCTGCCCGCCGCCGCTGGCGTGAAGCGCAGCGCGCTGTTGGGCACCAGCAGCAGGTCATTGCGCTCGGTAGCGGTGATCGTGGCGGTGGCCGTCATGCCGGGGCGCAGGCTCAGGTCGCTGTTGTCTACGTCGAGGTAGGTGATGTAGGTGACCACGTTGTCGGTGGTGGTCGAGCCGTAGGCCACGCGCGTGATCGTGGCCGGGTACTTGCGGCTCGGGTAGGCGCTGACGGTGAAGTTGGCCTTCTGGCCCACCACCACCGAGCCGACGTCGGCTTCGTCCACGTTCACCTGCAGGCGCAGCTTGGCCAGGTCTTCGGCAATGGTGAACAGGGTGACGGCCTGCAGCGACGCGGCCACTGCGTTGCCCGGGTCCACGGTGCGAGTGAGCAGCACGCCGTCGATCGGCGAGCGGATCGAGGCCTTGGAGCGGTTCGTCTCGTCGGTGGCCAGCGCGGCGCGTGCGTCGGTCACCGAGGCGCGCGCGCTGGCTTCGTCGGCCCGCGCGCGTTCGAGCGTGGCGCGGGCGGTGTCGAGTTCGGCCTTCGACGGCACCTGGCCGCCGGACAGGCGCGACACTTCTTCCAGCCGCGCCAGGTTGCCTTGCGACTCCTTCACCGTGGCCACCGTCTGCGCTACCTTGGCGTTCGCCGAGGCCACCGCCGCGCGCGATCGGGTGATCTGGTCGGACAGCTTCGAGGTATCGAGTTCGACCAGCACCTGGCCCTTCTTCACGCGGTCGTTCACGTCCACCGCCACGCGCAGCACCGTGCCCGACAGTTCACTGCCGATGCTGACCGAGCGTGTCGGCTGCAGGGTGCCGTTGGCGGTGACGCTGAGCGTGAGCTTGCCGCGCGCCACGGGCTGGCTGGTGTAGCTGGGCGCAGCGGCGGCCACCTGGCGCGCCTGCCAGAAGTACGCGCCGGTACCGGCCAGCGCGAGCACGCCGATCGCGATCCACAACGAAGGCCGGCGCCACAGCGCGCGCGGCGGCGGTTCGTCGAGCAGGGCGGCCACGTCGGCGGTGGTGGTTGTGGTGGTCGTGGTGGTGTTCATGTGGGGCTCGAAAGAAAAGCAGGAGAGGCGGCGCTGCCGGTGCGTTCGGCATCAACGTCGCTGACCCAGCCGCCGCCCAGCGCCTTGTACAGACGCACATGGTCGGCGCCGACGTCGGCGGTGGTGCTGGCCACGCTGTCTTGCGTGCTTAACAGGGTGCGCTGGGTTTCCAGCACGGTCTGGAAGTCGATCAGCCCGCTGCTGAAGCGCTGTTGCGCCAGCAGCGCCGCGTCGTTCGCCGCTTGCGCCGCGTTTTGCAGGCGCAGCAGGCGTTCGCGGTTGCCGCGCAGCGACACGAGCGCGTCTTCCACTTCTTTTAATGCCGTCAGCACTGCGGCCTGCCAGGCCAGGCGGGCCTGCTCCAGCGCGGCCTGTTGCGAGCGCACCTGGGCCTGGGCCGCGCCGCCGTCGAAGATCGGCACCGACACGCTGCCGAGCAGCGCACTGGCCAGCGCCGCGCCGCCGCTCAGGCCGCTCAGGGTCAGCGCGCTCAGCCCCACCGAACCGCTGAGCTGGAAGCTCGGGTAACGCGCTGCGTCGGCCACCGACACACGCGCCACGGCGGCGCTGACCTGCAACTCGGCAGCACGCACATCGGGGCGCTGGCGCAGCGTTTCGGCCGGGATGCTGAGCGCCAGATCGGCAGCGGCTTGCGGTACCGCGCCGGCCGTGTCGAGCTGAGATTGCAGCGCACGCGGCGGCTGGCCGGTCAGCACCGCCAGCGCATGCTGGTTCTGCGCCACGCTGGTTTCGAGCGACGGAATCTGCGCTCGCACCTGCTCGACCGACGCCCGCGCCTGCTGCGCTTCGAGCGAGGTCACGAGCCCGGCCTGCACGCGCCAGTCGGTGATCTGCAGGGTCTGCAACTGGCTCGCCAGGTTCTCGCGCGCGATGGCCAGGCGTGCCTGCGCGCCGCGCAACTGCATGTAGGTCACCGCCACTTCGGCGGCGATGCTCACGCGCGTGTCGCCCAGCCGCGCGGCCGAGGTCTGCGCATCGGCGTCGCTCGCGTTCAGGCTGTTGCGCCGGGCGCCGAACACGTCGGGCTCCCAGCTCGCGTCGAAGCCGGCGCGGAACTGGCTGCCGGCGGGGCTGTCGCCGTTCTTGCTGCGCTGCGCCGAGGCCGAGGCGCCCACATTGGGCAACAAGCCGGCCGCCGCCACGTCGCGCAACGCGCGGGCTTGCTGCAACGCCGCCTGTGCGCTGCGCACGTCGGTGTTGCTCTGCAGCGCCTGCGCCACCAGGCTGGTCAGCAGCGGGTCGTTGAAGCGCTGCCACCAGTCCACCAGCGAGGCACGGCTCGCCGCGGCGGTTGCCGTGTCGCCCGACCAGCCGGTCGGCACCGCGATCTGTGGCAGGTCGGGCTCGCGCGGGGCCAGCGACGCGCACCCGCTCAAGGCCAGGCCCAGCGCGACGGCCCACAGGGCGGGGCTGCGGGACGGCGGTGCGATTCCAGGGACGTAAGGCATGCTTGATTGTTGAAGTGAGGTGTTCGGGCGGTGCGTACGCACAGTCAAGCTATGTAAAGTAGGCTTCGCGCCTGCGCTGTGCGGGCACCCACCCAACAAAGGAAAACACTGCATGAAGGCGAGCTGGAACGGCGTGACCATTGCCGAAAGCGACGACACCGTGGTGGTTGAAGGCAACCACTATTTCCCTGAAGCCAGCCTGAAGCGCGAGTACGTGAGCTTCAGCAACCACCGCAGCAGTTGCCACTGGAAGGGCCAGGCGCACTACTACAGCCTGATGGTGAACGGCGACATGAATGAGAACGCCATCTGGTACTACCCCGAGCCGCTCGAAGCGGCGCGCGAGATCAAGGGGCGGGTGGCGTTCTGGAAGGGCGTGAAGGTGGAGTGATCGAACGGCGTCAGCCCGCCAGCGGCCCGTCGCTGTCGCCGATCTCCAGCGCCGGTGCGCGCAGGCGCTGCAGTGTTTCCACCGCCGCGCCGCCCAGCAGCGCCAGGGTCAGCTCGGCCAGCATCACGCCGGTAGTGGCGGGCGTGGGCTGGCGCACCGAGGTGATCGCGTTGCGGATCACCGAGTCGCTGGACAGGCCGTCGTAGACGATCAACGACAGGTCGCGCCCCAGCACCAGCCCGGCGTTCAGCGCGGCGTGCACCGCGCCGACGCCTGCCAGGCTGTTGTCCACCAGCACCGCGCTCGGGCGCTCGGGCAAGGCCAGCAGGCGCTGCATGGCCGCGTAACCCGAACGCCGGTCGAGCGAGAGTTGCAGCACCGCGCCATCCACCAGCGCGCCGCCGCCGGCCGCCACGGCCTGCTCGAAACCCTTGAAGCGTTGCGCCGCAAAGTTGTATTCCGCCGGGGCGCCGAGGTAACCCAGGCGCCGGTGGCCCAGCGACAGAAAACGCTCGGCCGCCAGGCGAGCGCCCGCTTCGTTGTCGAAGTCCAGCCACGCATACGGCGGTTGCAGGGTCGCGCTGCGGCCGTAGGCGACAAACGGGATGCGGCGTTCGCACAGGTAGGTCAGGCGCGGGTCGCGCACGCGGGTGCGGGCGACCACGAAGGCATCGACGCGGCCGCCGGTGATCACGCGCGAGTAGGTCGACAACTCGTCTTGCGGTGAGGCCGAGATGATCAGCAGGTCGATCGACTCGCGCGCGAAGCGCTCGGTCAGCCCGGCCGCCACATCGAGAAACTGCACGTCGCCCAGGTCGTCGGGCGTGATCGAGAAGACCAGCCCGATCGCATCGGCCCGGCCCAGCGCCAGCCCGCGTGCGCGCGCATTCGGCGTGTAGTGGTGGCGCGCGGCGGCCGCCTGCACCGCCAGCCGGGTGCTGGCCGCCACCTCGGGGTAACCGTTCAGCGCACGGCTCACCGTGGTCAGCGACATGCCCAGTTCGTCAGCGATCTTTTTCAACGACACGGCACAGCGCCTTCTTTCACAGTCCGGTTGCAAGACAACCACGGGTCCGGCGGCGAGCATACCGGGAGCGCGCCCGCCAGCCTTTGCAGTGGAATTGCAGAATGTTGCCCGAGTAAACCCGAATTTCACGTCAAAGCGCTTTGAGCATACGATCAAAACGCTTTGAACGCGACAAATCGCACTCAGGCTATTTTCATCAGAAGCGGCCCACGGGCCAAGGAGACGTACTTCATGAAACACTCGATTCGATTCAACCCGGCTTCAGCCGTCGCCACGGCTGCGGCCGTGCTGGCTCTGGCCATCGGCATGGGCCCGGCCCTCGCGGCAGGCGTCACGATCACCATTTCGTGCGGCACAGTCGGGCAGGACTTCGACTTCTGCAAGAAGGCCGGCGACGAGTGGGCCGCCAAGACCGGCAACAGTGTCAAGCACCTGACGATCCCGCAGTCCACCTCCGACATCCTGGGCCTGTTCCGCCAGATGTTCGCCGCCAAGTCCACCGACCTCGACGTGCTCAACGTCGACGTGGTCTGGCCCGGCATCATCAAGGACCACCTGCTCGACCTGAAACCCTTCACCAAGGGTGCCGAAAAAGACCACTTCCCGGCCATCGTGGCCAACAACACCGTCGGCGGCAAGCTGCTCGCCATGCCCTGGTTCACCGACGCGGGCGTGCTGTACTACCGCAAGGACCTGCTCGAAAAGCACGGCGAAAAGCCGCCCACCACCTGGGCCCAGCTCACCGCCACCGCGCAGAAGGTGATGGACGCCGAACGCAAGGCCGGCAATGCCGACATGCAGGGCTTCGTGTTCCAGGCCAAGGCCTATGAGGGCCTGACCTGCGACGCGATCGAATGGGTCGCCAGCCACGGCGGCGGCAGCATCGTCGACGCCAGCGGCAAGATCACCATCAACAACCCGAACGCCGCCAAGGCACTCACCACCGCGGCCGGCTGGATCGGCACCATCGCGCCCAAGGGCGTGCTGAACTACGGCGAAGAAGACGCCCGCGGTGTGTTCCAGAAGGGCAACTCGGTGTTCATGCGCAACTGGCCGTATGCCTGGTCGCTGAGCCAGGGGGCCGACAGCCCCGTCAAGGGCAAGGTCGGCGTTGTCGCGCTGCCCAGGGGCGACAACGGCAAGACGGCTGCGGCGCTGGGCGGCTGGCAGCTGGCCGTCAGCAAGTACTCGAAGAACCCGAAAGAAGCGGCCGACCTGGTGATGCACATGACCAGCCTGGCGGTGCAGAAGGACCGTGCGATCCGCGGCTCCTACAACCCGACCATCCTGTCGCTCTACAAGGACGGCGAGGTGCTCAAGGCCAACCCCTTCTTCGGCGACCTGTACGAGACTTTCGTCGGCGCCGTGCCGCGCCCGGCCACTGTCACCGGCATCAAGTACAACGAAGTGTCTGCGGCGTTCTGGAACGCCACGCACGAGGTGTTGTCGGGCAAGACCAAAGCCGAAGACAGCCTGAAGAAGCTCGACGTCAAGCTCGACTCGATCCGCCGCGGCGAAAAGTGGTGATCCGAAGCTGATCCGAGCCCCACCCCGCGCGACGGGGAGGTTCTTTGCGCCAGCGCCGGAGGCCGCATGTCCACACCCACGTCTGAACTCACGCGCGAGCGCACCCGCAGCGCGTGGATCTTTCTCGCGCCCACCCTGATCGTGCTGGCGATGGTGGCCGGCTGGCCGCTCGGCCGCACGATCTGGTTCAGCTTCACCGACGCCACGTTAGAGACCATCGGCGAGTCTTCCTACAACATGGTCGGCCTGACCAACTACTTCGGCAAATACGGCGTCTTCAACTTCGGCGCGGCCGACGGCTTCTGGAGCACCGACTGGGGCTTCGCGATCAAGAACACCTTCTCGTTCGCGATCGTCTCGGTGATCCTGGAGACGATTCTGGGCGTGGTGATCGCGCTGGTGATGAACGCCGAGTTCAAGGGCCGCGCGTTCGTGCGCGCCGCGGTGCTGGTGCCCTGGGCCATCCCGACCATCGTGTCGGCCAAGATGTGGGCCTGGATCATGCACGACCAGTTCGGCGTGCTGAACGCGATGCTCAAGAGCTGGGGAATCATCGACGCGAACATCGCCTGGACCGCCGACCCCGCGTATGCGCTGTGGTCTGTGGTGCTGGTGGACGTGTGGAAGACCACGCCCTTCATGGCGCTGCTCACGCTGGCGGCGCTGCAGATGCTGCCCAAGGATTGTTATGAGGCCGCGTATGTCGACGGCATCCACCCGGTCAAGGTGTTCTTCAAGGTCACGCTGCCGCTGATCTGGCCGGCGCTGATGGTGGCGGTGATCTTCCGCCTGCTCGACGCGCTGCGCGTGTTCGACCTCATCTATGTGATGACATCCAACAGCGTCGACACGATCAGCATGTCGGGCTTCGTGCGGCGCGAGATCGTCGACAACAACTACGTCGGCCTCGGCTCGGCGGCGTCCACCGTGCTGTTCCTGATCATCGCGGCCTGCACGCTGGTGTACCTGAAGGTCTCGCGCCTGGACATGGGCGGAAAGAAGTAGGAGCTCCCGATGGACCTGACCACTCAACGCGTGCTCGGCAGGATAGGCCTGTACCTGCTGGTGCTGCTGATCGCGGTGTTCTGCCTGTTCCCGTTCTACTTCGCGATCGTCACGTCGCTGAAGTCGGGCACCGAACTGTTCAGCACCACCTTGTGGCCAGCGGCGCCGTCGATGAAGAACTACGTCTCCCTGTTCACGGTGGCCGAGCAGCCGTTCGGGCGCCACATCTTCAACTCGCTGGGCGTGTCCACGATCGTCGTGATCGTGTCGCTGTTCCTCGGCGTGACGGCGGCCTACGCGCTCGGGCGCATCACGTTCAAGGGGCGCGGCTTTCTGCTGCTCACGGTGCTGGCGGTGTCGATGTTCCCGCAGGTGGCGGTCCTGTCGGGCATGTTCGAGCTGATGCAGGCGATCGGCTTCTACAACCACTGGTGGGGCCTGGCGCTGCCCTACATGGTGTTCACCTTGCCGTTCACCGTGTGGGTGCTGACGACCTTCGTGCGCGAGTTGCCGAAAGAGCTGGAAGAGGCCGCAATCATGGACGGCTGCAGCCCCTGGGGCGTGCTGACCAAGGTCTTCATGCCGCTGATGTGGCCGGCGCTGGTGACCACCGGGCTGCTCGCATTCATCGCCGCCTGGAACGAATTCCTGTTCGCGCTGACCTTCGTGCTCGACAACAACGACCGCACCGTGCCGGTGTCGATCTCGCTGATCAGCGGAGCCGACAAGTACGAGATTCCCTGGGGCAAGATCATGGCCGCGTCGGTGCTCGTCACCTTGCCGCTGATCGCCCTGGTGCTGATGTTCCAGCGCAAGATCGTCGGCGGCCTGACCTCCGGCGCTGTCAAAGGCTAGATCGTGGCGACGAATCTGGAATGGTGGCGCGGCGGGGTGATCTACCAGATCTACCCGCGCAGCTTTCAAGACAGCAACCGCGACGGCATCGGCGATCTGGCCGGCATCGTGCAACGCCTGCCCTACCTGGCCGAGCTGGGCATCGACGCGATCTGGATTTCACCGTTCTTCAAGAGCCCGATGAAGGACTTCGGCTACGACATCGCCGACTACCGCGACGTCGACCCGATCTTCGGCCAACTGTCCGACTTCGACGCCGTCGTGCGCGCCGCGCACGGCCACGGCATCAAGGTGCTCATCGACCAGGTGATGAGCCACTGTTCCGACCAGAACGCCTGGTTCATCGAGTCGCGTTCGAGCCGTGACAACCCGAAGGCCGACTGGTTCGTCTGGGCCGACCCGAAGGCCGACGGCTCGCCGCCGAACAACTGGCTGTCGATCTTCGGCGGCAGCGCCTGGCAGTGGGACACGCGGCGTTGCCAGTACTACCTGCACAACTTCCTGGCCAGCCAGCCTGACCTGAACTTCCACAACCCGGCGGTGCAGCAGGCCACCATCGACAACCTGCGCTTCTGGCTCGACCACGGCGTCGATGGCTTTCGCCTCGACGTCGTCAACTTCACCTTCCACGACAAGCAGCTGCGCGACAACCCCGGCCTGGGCGCGCCGGCCAGCAACCCGGCTGTGTCCAGCGTCAACCCGTACGCGTGGCAGCGCCACCAGTTCGACAAGAGCCAGCCCGAGAACATTGCGTTCCTGCGCCGCATCCGCGCGCTGCTGAACGAACGGCCGGGGCTGACCACGGTCGGCGAGATCGGCGACGACGACAACCTGGCGCGCATTGCCGAATACACCGGTGGCGGCGACAAGCTGCACATGGCCTACGGCTTCGACCTGCTGGGGCCGCAGTGCGACGCGCGCTTCGTGCATGGCGTGATCGAACAGTTCGAAGCCAAGGTCACCGACGGCTGGGCCTGCTGGTCACTCGGCAACCACGACATTCCGCGTGTGGCCACACGCTGGCGCCAGGCCATGGGCGGCGCCGGCACGGGCTGGCTGCGCCTGGCCTTTGCGCTGCAGGCCAGCCTGCGCGGCTCGCCCTGCCTGTACCAGGGCGAAGAGCTGGGCCTGACCGAAGCGACGATCAACTTCGAAGACCTGCAAGACCCGTACGGCATCACCATGTGGCCCGA